>NZ_JBMDJD010000039.1:0-46136 GCF_057809015.1 Pseudomonas sp. FG6 | reverse complement strand
AGCTTGCTCCCGCTCGGCCGGTCCGACGCCTCGGGCGCAGCAGTCGCAAAACCAGACAATGCGGTTTTTCCTGAAGTCATGCAGGGGCCTGCTTTGCAGGCCAGCGGGAGCAAGCTCCCTCGCCACGGGGTTTGCGGTGTCCGGGGTGGGCTTTGGTTTATCTTGGTTCAACCACGTCCAATGCCCGGTTTGTCAGCAACTGACCCAGTTCGATCATTTGCTGGACGCCCAGCGCGATGTGCCGTCGCGAGCCTTCCAGGTCGAATGCCAGGTCGCTGACCATGGCGTTGGCCGAGGCCAGGGTTTCGCTGAGGTTGGCGAGCAGGCATTCGGCGTCGATGTTGGGGGCGATGAGGTAGAGGGTGTCGAGGGGCTTGGCGGTTTCTTTGTCGGCTTTCGGCTTGAGGTAATAGTCCAGGGCACGGGTGGCCGCGTCGTCGAGTTTCTTGGCGTTGGCCGATTGACTGCGGGAGACGTGATCGTCTGGGGGATTGGGTGTGTTCGTCGGCATTCTATGGATCCTTGAGGTTGAGCCACCACTTACTCGCGACTAAACGAGGGGGTGGCAGCTGTACGCAGGTTAGTCGACCGGGGATCCAAGGAACCGGCGCGCCCGAGGGCGCCCTGCGCACAGCCGCCGTCAAGTACAGGAATGGGAATGCCTGACTGATGGAGCTGTGAGCACCTTGGAATACCGAGCGACTAAACCCGATCACTGACGGGCAGTGACAGGATCAAAAGTACTGGTGAGGTCCAAGACGCACAAGCCGGCGGATTCTGGCGTAGGTGTAGGCATAGGCGCAAGGCGATGTAGCCTTGGGGGGCAAATTTGTGGGATGCGGCAAGGGCTTTTTCCCACGGGGTTGTAGGAGAAATTTCCCAGGGTCTGGAAAAGGGCGATGTGAGTCGATTTTGGACGAATCTGTGGGAGCGAGCCTGCTCGCGATGGCGGTGGCACAGTCACCTGAGTGACAACTGACAATCCACCATCGCAAGCAAGCTCGCCCCCACACGTTCAGCGTGGACTTCAGTTCTTCGCGGTTTTTTCACCCGCTTCCAGTTTCACCGTTTCTTCCAGGGTGAAGCGCCCCAGCGGGTTTTGCAGGAAGTTCTGGATATTGCTGCGCGAAACGTTGATGTAGGGGCTGTAGTACAGATCCACCCAGTTGACGTCTTGCTTGGCCTGTTTCTGCAGTTCTTCGTAAATCTGCTTGCGTTTGGTCGGGTCGATTTCGATCCGGGCCGCGGCCACCATGTCCTTGACCTTGTCGTTACGGTAGCGGGTCATGTAGTTCAGGTTGGTGTCGTGACCGAGCACGAAGGTGGTCTTCTGGTCCGGGTCCAGCACGTCGTTGGTCCAGTACATCACCGACAGGTCGTAGTCGCCATCGACCAGCATCTGCCAGCTCTGGGTCGGGTCGACTTTCTGCAGGTTGGCGGTGATGCCGACATCGGCCAGTTGCTTTTGCACCAGCACGGCGATCTGTTCGTCGGCCTCGTTGCCGGCGTTGACCACGTAGTTGACCTTCAATCCCTCTGCGCCAGCCTTCTTCAGCAGTTCGCGGGCCTTGGCCGGGTCGAAGGGGCGTTGCAGGTTGTTGGCGTTGTGGTAGAGCGCGCCCTTGGGAATGTAGGAGTAGGCGACTTCGCCATGGCCGAAGGTCACGGTATCCACCAGCGCTTTCTTGTCGATCGCCAGGTCGATGGCTTCGCGCACTTCGACTTTGCCCAGCAACCCTTTGGCGTGGTTGATGAGCAGGTGGTCTTCACGGGTCGAAGGGTCGATGTGGATGGCCAGGCTCGGGTCTTTGCGCAGGGTGTCGACGCGGGAGAAGGGCACGAAGATCGCCGAGTCCAGCTCGCCGGCCTGGACCTTGAGCATGCGGGTGTTGTCGTCGGGGATGGAGATCCATTCCACGCCATCCAGGCTGACCTTGTCGGCTTCCCAGAAGTAGGGGTTCTTTTCCAGGATCACCCGGTCACCGCGCAGCCATTGCTTGACCTTGAAGGCACCGGAGGTCACCGGTTCCTGGGCGTAGGCGTCCTCGCCGATCTTGTCCATGGCCTTTTTCGACAGGACCGAGACGTTGGCGGTGGCCAGTTGCGAGAGGAACGGCACCGATTTGTTCTTGAGGGTCACCACCAGGGTGCGGTCGTCCGGGGCTTGGGCGGTGTCGATGATCTTGTAGGAGTCGGCCCACAGCGAGCCGGGGTTGTCGCGGATGCGCAGCAGGGAGAACGCCGCATCGCTGGCGCTCAGTGGCGTGCCGTCGGAGAACTTGGCCGGGCGGATCTTGAAGGTGTAGGTCAGGCCGTCGTCGGAGACCTTCCAGCTCTCGGCCAGGCCCGGGACCAGCCGGGTGCCGCTGTTGTCGACCCGGATCAGCACGTCGTAGACGTTGGCAAAGACCCAGCTGTCTCGGTTCTGTGCGCTCTTGATCGGATCGAAGGTGGTGCTTTCTTCACGGCAGCCGATGGTCAGCACGCCGGCGGCCTGGGCTGCGCCGGTGGCCAAGGTGCTGGCAGCCAGGAGGGCGGCGGTGAGTAATTTCAATGTGGCGGGTTTCATGCTCAAGCTCCGTTTGATGGTCATGGGGGGGGGTGTCAGTAAGGCGGTTGCGGGTGGATGCAGGCATGGCGCCGGGCACCCTGTGTGTGGCTGGGCGGTGCGGTTTCGCTGCAGGTGGGCAGCGCCTGCGGGCAGCGTGGGTGAAAGGCGCAACCGGACGGCAGGTGCAGCGGGCTCGGCGGTTCGCCGGCCAGGGGGCGTTCCGGCAGGCGGCGGGCCGGGTCGACGTCGGGGATCGACTGGATCAGCGCGGCGGTGTAGGGGTGGCGGGGCGCGTCGAACACCTCGTCCACCGGGCCTTCCTCGACGATCTGGCCCAGGTACATCACTGCGACCCGGTCGCACAACCGGCGCACCACGCCCAGGTCGTGGGTGATGAACAGCAGCGCCAGGCCCATGCGCTCGCGCAGCGCCAACAGCAGGTTGATGATCTGGCCCTGGATCGACACGTCGAGGGCGGCGACGCATTCGTCGGCGACGATCAGCCGGGGTTCGACGGCCAGGGCCCGGGCGATGCCGACCCGCTGGCACTGCCCGCCGCTGAGGGAGCCGGGCTTGCGGTCGGCCAGTTCGGCGCGCAGGCCGACCAGTTCGAGCAGTTCGTCGACCCGCGCCGGGATCCGCTCGGCGGGCACCTTGCGCTGCACTTGCAGGACTTCGGCGAGGATCTGGCCGATGCGCTGGCTTGGATTGAGCGCGCTGTACGGGTCCTGGAAGATCATCGCGGTCTCGCGGCGCAGGCGGGCAATATCGATCTTGCGGCCCTGGGTCATGTCGATGCCGTCGAACACCACCTGCCCGGCGGTGACCGGGTTCAGTTGCAGGATGGCCCGGGCCAGGGTGCTCTTGCCGCAACCGGATTCGCCCACGAGGCCAAGGGTCTGGCCGGCGCCGAGGGTCAGCGAGGCCCCGTTGACCGCGTTGACCTTGCGCGGGCGCAGGCCGAACAAGCCATCGCCAGCGGCGCAAAACTGCACATGCAGGTCGTTGACCTGCAACAGCGGGGTCATGACAGGCCTCCGGCGAGCAACGGGGTGTGGCAGGCCAGGTGATGGCCGGGGCTGCTTTCACGCAGCTCTGGCAGTTGCTCCCGGCACAGCGGCAGGGCCTGGGGGCAGCGCGGCTCGAAGCGACAGCCCGTGGGCAGGGCGTCGAGCAGCGGCGGTTGTCCGACAATAGTGTTCATCAGCGGCGCCTGGCGTTGCGCCGCAGGGTGGCAGGCCAGCAGCCCGGCACTGTACGGATGGCGTGGATGGGCCAGCAATTCGCGCTTGTCGCCGTGTTCGCAGAGGCGTCCGGCGTACATCACGGCGATGCTGTCGCACGTCTGCGCCACCACTCCAAGGTCGTGGCTGATCAGGATCATCGACAAGCCGCGACGGTCACGCAGTTCCAGCAGCAGGCGCAGGATCTGCGCCTGCACGGTGACGTCCAGGGCCGTGGTCGGCTCGTCGGCGATCAGCACTTTCGGGTTGCAGCCCAACGCCACGGCGATCATCGCCCGCTGGCGCATGCCGCCGGAGAACTCGTGGGGGTAGTTGTCCACCCGGGATTTCGGATCGGGAATGCCGACCTGGCGCAGCACTTCGATGGCCTCGGCCCGGGCCTCGCGACGCGAAGCGCCTTGATGCAGGCGGATGCCCTCGGCGATCTGTTCGCCGATGCGCATCAGCGGGTCCAGGTGGCTGCTGGGGTTCTGGAAGATCATGCCCAGTTCGCGTCCGCGCAGGCGGCGCATGCCAGCCTCGTCCAGTTGCAGCAGGTCGTGGCCCGCCAAGTGCACGGCCTTGCCCTCGATCCGCAGGTTCGGCGCGGGCAGCAGGCGCATGAGGGCGCGGCAGGCCAGGGTCTTGCCCGAACCGCTTTCGCCCACCAGGCCGAGGATCTCGCCCTCGCCCAGGTCGAACGACAGCCGCTCGACCAGGGTGATGTCGCGCCGGTCATTGCGGGCGATCACGCTGAGCTCCCGGACCTGCAGCAGCGGAGTGCTCATGAACGGTCTCCGAGGCGTTCGGCTACGCCATCGGCCAGCAGGCTGAAGCCCATGGCCAGGGTCACCACGGCCAGGCCGGGGAAGGTGCAGATCCACCAGGCGCTGGTGATGAAGCTCTGGCCCTCGGCCGCCATCGAGCCCCACTCCGGGGTCGGGGGCTGTACGCCCAAGCCCAGGTAGCTGACGGCGGCGCCGTTGAGCAGCACCAGCACCGCGTCCGACATGCAGAACACGACCGAACTGAACAGGGCGTTGGGCAGCAGGTGGCCGAACAGTGTGCGCCGGTGGCTGAAACCCAGGCTCCTGGCGGCCAGGGCGAAGTCGCTTTCCTTGAGCACCAGGATCTGCGAGCGGATCAGCCGTGCATAGGACACCCAGCCGACCAGCGCCATGGCGATATAGAAACTGCCGAGGCCGGGCCCGAGGATGGCCATGATCGCCAGCATCAGCACCAGGAAGGGGAAGGCCAGGACGATGTCGATCAGGCGCATGCAGGTGTTGTCCAGCACCCCGCCGACGTAGCCGGCAATGGCGCCGATGCAGGTGCCCAGCAGGAACGGGAAGATCACCCCGATCAGGGCCATCTGCAAGTCGATGCGCGCGCCCCAGATCACCCGCGACAGCACGTCGCGACCGAAATTGTCGGTGCCGAAGGGGTGCGCGAGGCTGGGGGCCACCAGGCGCAGCTCGCCGTTCTGCAACAGCGGGTCGAACGGGGCGATCCACGGCGCAAACAGGGCCAGTGCGCACCAACCGAGGACGATGGCCACGCCGCAGTACAACGTCAGGCGACCGTTGCCCAGGTTCCAGCCCAGGCGCCAGCGCACGGCAAGAGCGGGGCTGTGGCTCATTGGATCGTCACCCGGGGATCGAGGGCGGTGGTGAGCACGTCGGCCAGGAAGTTCACCGCCACCGTGGCGCAGGCCAGCACCATGGCCACGCCCTGGACGACCATGTAGTCGCGGGTGAAGATGCCGCGCACCAGCAATTGGCCGATACCAGGCAAGGAGAACAGGCTCTCGATGACCACGGTGCCGCTGATCAGCCAACCGATGTTGACCGCCAGCAGGTTGATGGTCGGCACCATGGCGTTGGGCAGGATGTGTCGCCGCAGCAGCGCGCCTTCGCCCAGGCCTCGGGCGCGGGCGGCGGTGATATGGTCGGCCTGCATCTGCTGCAGGATGCTGGCGCGCAGGTTACGCACCAGCACTGCCGAGAGCGCCAGGGCGATGGTCAGGCAGGGCAGCACCAGGTGATGCAGTTTGTCGGGCCAGGTCTGGCCATAACCGGATACCGGGAACAACCCCCAGTAGACGCTGAACAGCAGGATCAGCATCAGGCCCAGCCAGAAGGCCGGCAGGCCCAGCCCGGCGGTGGTGAACAGACGGATCAGGTTGTCGGTCCAGCCGCCCTTGTGGCGCGCGGCCAGCACGGCCAGCGGCACGGCGATGAGCAGCGCCAGCAGCACGCTGCCCAGCACCAGCATCAGAGTAGGCTCGATGCGGCTGGCGATCAGGGGCAGGGCGTCGATCTTGTACAGCAGCGATTTGCCCAGGTCTCCGTTGAACAGGTTCTTCAAAAAGTACAGGTATTGCACCCAGATCGGTTCGTCCAGGCCGAACTGGGCGCGGATCTTCTGGATCGCATCCGGGGTGCTGCGCGCGCCCAGCAGCACCCGTGCCGGATCGCCCGGTATCGAACGGATCAGCACGAAGGTGATGAGGCTGATCCCCAGCAGAACCGGTAGCAGTTGCAACGGACGGATCAGGACGAACCGGTAGCGTGCCAGGTTCATCGATCAATCCCGGTTGCGGTGCAGGAAATCCAGCAACACCGGGAAGTAGGCTTGCGGCTCTTCGTAGAACGGCATGTGGCTGCTGTTGGGGAACACGTGCAGCTCGGCCTGGTCGTGCAGCGCCAGTTTCATGCGCAGGGCGCAGGCGGGGGTCAGTTCGTCGTGCTGGCCGGTGGTGATCAGGACCGGCATGTGGAAGTTGCCCATTTGCTCCAGGCGGTTCCAGTCCTTGAGGTTGCCGATATAGAGGAACTCGTTGGGGCCCTGCATGGTGGTGTAGGGGCCCATGTTCCAGTCGTCCAGCGAGCGTTTGACCGGCGCCGGCCACTCGTCGAGACGGCACACGTGGCGGTAGTTGAGCAGGGTGATGGCGGCCTGGTACTGGGGATGGTCGAGGGTTCCCAGGGCTTCGTGGCGGTGCATCATCGCCACGGTTTCACTGCCCAGGGCGCCGCGCAGGCGTTCCAGCTCGCCGATCAGGTGCGGGATGTCGCCGACGGTGTTTTCCAGGATGAGGCTCTTGAGCGACTGCGGATGGTGGACGGCGTATTCGATCGCCAGCCAGCCACCCCAGGAGTGCCCGAGCATGTGCACACGGCCCAGGTCCAGGGCCTGGCGGACCTGCTCGACCTCGGCCACGTAGCGGCTGATGTTCCACAGGCTGTCGTCGTCGGGACGGTCGGAGGCGCCGGTGCCCAGTTGGTCGAAGGCGACCACGCGGATGCCCTTGTCCTTGAGCCAGCCATGGGCGTCGCGAAGGTAGTCGCAAGGCAGGCCGGGCCCGCCATTGAGGCACAACAGCACCTCGTCTCCTTCGCCAAAGCTGTACACCACGACATTGTGGCCATCGACCGTTACGTTGAACTGCTGGTCAGGCTGTATCTCACGCCACATCGCTACTCTCCTGTTGGCCATGGCTTCGCGCTATACCGTGCACAGGAGAGTGAGCTGCCTACAAGCTAGTATTTCCTATAGGTTTTGTCTGGCAGTCCCGCGCCGAGCCGTGGCATTCTACGCGGCGGATTTTCAAGATGGAAATCCGATAGTGGCTACAAGGGATATATAAGGGAGTGCAAGGAATGCAAGCCAAGCTGGCTGAACTCCATGGTCGTCTGTCGTCGGGCAGAAGCCTGGACGAACAGATGGACAGCGTTGCCGACCTGGCGGCGCAACTGGGCTTCGATGCCCTGGTGTACGACTACAGCCCGGTGCCGTTGGATCACCTCGGCGAGCTGATCACTCCTTCCGTGGTCAGGTTGCGCCAGACCCCGGGGGATTGGCAGGACTTGTGGTGCTCCGATGGCTTCTACCAGATCGACCCGGTGCAGCAGCTGGCCGTTTCCTCTGTCGCGGCGTTTGCCTGGTCGTACGTGCCCAAGGGCGAAACCGTCCTGCAGCGCCTGATCGACCGTCGCCATGCGCCGGTGGTCGGTTACCTGCTCGATGCGCAGCTGGCCTGCGGTGTCACCGTGCCCATCCACTTGCCCCGCGGCGGGTTGGCAACCCTGACCGGCCTGCGTCCTCATGCCAGCCAACGAGACCTGGACGATGCCCGGGCCAACCTCGCCAGCTTCAGCCTGATCGCCCATGCCTTGCAGGAAGTGGCCTACCCCCTGCTGGGCCAGGAGGCTGCCAATCGCATCATTCACCTGACCCGCCGCGAGCTCGAATGCCTGCGCTGGGCTGCCGAAGGTCTGACCGCGGCGCAGATCGCCGAGCGGCTCAACCGCTCGTTGGCCACGGTCTCCCTGCACCTGACCTCGGCCATGCACAAGTTAGGGGCGAAGAACCGTGTCCAGGCGGTCGCCCGGGCCGTGCATTACCGTTTGCTCGACAATTGAGTGCAAATAGTCTGAAAACCTAGAGAACTCTCTAGTTATGCCCGGTCGCGCGTCGAGATATGGTGTGTCCTATGATTCGCACGGAGCCGGATGAAATGGAACTCATCAAATCGCATGAAGGTTTTGCCCCGTTCGGCGACTACCAGACCTGGTACCGCGTCACGGGCAACCTGGATTCGGGTCGCACCCCGCTGGTCATCCTGCATGGCGGGCCGGGCTGCACCTACGACTATGTCGACGCTTACAAGGATGTCGCGGCCGGAGGTTATCCGGTCATCCACTATGATCAGCTGGGCAACGGCCGTTCGACCCACCTGCCGCATATGCCGCCATCGTTCTGGACGGTGAAGCTGTTCCTCGCCGAACTCGACAACCTGCTTGAACACCTGGGTATCAGCGACCGTTACGCGCTGCTGGGCCAGTCCTGGGGTGGCATGCTGGCCAGTGAACACGCGGTGCTGCGCCCGGCGGGCCTACGGTGCCTGGTGATCGCCAACTCGCCGGCCGACATGCGCACCTGGGTCAAGGAGGCCAACCGCCTGCGCGAGGAGCTGCCCCAGGACGTGCAAGCCACGTTGCTGCACCATGAAGCCGCGGGGGACTACACCGCCGCCGACTACATCGCCGCCACCCGGGTGTTCTACGACCGTCACGTGTGCCGCCTGACCCCTTGGCCGGACGAGGTGGCCCGCACCTTCGCCCAGGTCGATGCCGACCCGACCGTGTACCACGCCATGACCGGGCCCAACGAGTTCCACATCATTGGCAGCACCAAGGACTGGACCATCGTCGACCGCCTGCCGCAGATCAACGTGCCGAGCCTGCTGATCTCCGGGCGTCATGACGAAGCTACGCCGCTGGTGGTCAAGCCGTACCTGGACCTGATCCCGGGCATCCGCTGGGCATTGTTCGAGAACTCCAGCCACATGCCCCATGTGGAGGAGCGAGTGGCCTGCATGGGAACGGTGGTCAAGTTCCTCGACGACAGCCTGTAGCGCACAATTCCCGTGGCGAGGGAGCTTGCTCCCGCTGGCCTGCAAAGCAGGCCCCTCTCGTCCTGGGGCCGCGATGGCGGCGGCGCAGCGTGCATCGATGTCGAGTGCACCACCGTCCATGCATATTTATGCAAAAACAGCATTTGTCTTCGGCGCAAAGAACAAGCACTATGCGCGTTATGCAAAAACGCAACGTTTCTACCGTATTAAGAGCATTGCTCGACCAGCACGGGATCTCCCCCACGGAGCTTCACCGGCGTACCGGCGTGCCTCAATCCACCCTCTCGCGGATTCTCAGCGGCAAGATCGTCGACCCTTCGGATAAACATATCTCGAAGCTCGCCGAATACTTTGCCGTGAGCACCGACCAGTTGCGCGGGCGCGCGGACATTGCCCCCGCCGGCAGTGCCCGCCGCGACGAGTCGCATTCCGAGCTCAAGGACATAAGCCTGTGGGACGACGATACGCCTGTCGAAGAAGACGAGGTGTCGGTCCCTTTTCTGCGTGAGGTTGAATTGGCTGCTGGATCAGGAAGATTCGTCATCGAGGAGAGCGAGCGCTCCAGCCTGCGCTTTGGCAAGCGCAGCCTGCGTCACAACGGCGTGCAGTTCGACCAGGCCAAGTGCGTGACGGTGCGCGGCAACAGCATGTTGCCGGTGCTGCGCGACGGCGCCACGGTCGGGGTGAATGCCGGTAAATGCGGGATCGGCGACATCGTCGACGGTGACCTCTATGCCATCAATCACAATGGTCAGCTGCGGGTGAAGCAGCTCTATCGCTTGCCCACGGGCATTCGCTTGCGCAGCTTCAATCGCGATGAGCATCCGGATGAGGACTACAGCTTTCAGGAGATGCAGGATGAGCAGATTGTCATTCTTGGGCATGTCTTCTGGTGGGGGATGTATGCTCGTTGATCCCTTCTTTGTCATCAGATAAAAGCCACCTTTGCGGGTGATGCTGTTTACTTGGAAAAGGCGCTTTTCAGGGATGAAAAGCGTTTTTTTTGGGGCTGGGATTGTGTGTATATCCGTTTCTTCGGTCGCGGCGGCTTATGGTTCCGCTCTGACAGCGGGTCACTTTTGGCAAACGCCCGGAATGCCGGCCCAGCCAAAAGTAACCAAAAGGTCTTGCCCCACCACTCGGTGCCTCGCCTAGGCTCGGCATGCCCTCACTCCGGCATTGCTCCGTGGGCCCGCCGCGAAGGGCCATCCATGGCCCAGCGCGGCTATCCCGGCCTCCATGCCGGGATGCCCACTGCGCAAGGCCTGCGTTCGGCCAGCGTGGTTGATGGGGCGATGAGGCCATCCCATACACCGCAAAAACCTGTGGCGAGGGAGCTTGCTCCCGCTCGGCCGGTCCGACGCCTCGGGCGCAGCAGTCGCAAAACCAGACAATGCGGTTTTTCCTGAAGTCATGCAGGGGCCTGCTTTGCAGGCCAGCGGGAGCAAGCTCCCTCGCCACAGGGAACGGAACCATAAGCCGCCGTTACCACAGCAACGGATATACACCCCCCTCAAAATATCTACCCACCCTCAAAAACCCCTCAATCCCCCGTATCCATTGAGCCTTGATGCATCAATGCATTCGTTGCGCACAAATAAATGCATTTACGCATTGACTGTATATGCATCCATGCATATTCTGTGTCCAAGCCGCTCGACAAAGCGGCTGGCAACACAGCTCTTTAGTTCCAACAGAACAGGCAGCGATGAACCGGCCTCAACGGTTCAGAGGGTTGGCAACTGACCCGGGTGTGCAGCGTAAAGCACCAGAAGCAGTTATCCGGCGGGCAGGGGCCGCGGTCGGAGGAACAATTTGAATGGATCCGTACCGCGCCAGTCGCGCCGAAAGATCAAGCGCATTACTGAAAAGCCTGGGCGACCGGGCTTTTTGGAATGCCTGTGTCGCGAGGCACTTCAAATACCGCCGCCAATGGGAGGGCTCTTAATGCTGAAGGATTTCAGATGCGGCCACTGCAAAAGACTTCTGGCCCGCATGGGCGAGAACACCGAACTCCAGATCAAATGCGCCCGATGCGGGACGTTGAATCATGTGAAGGCCGTTGAGCC
This sequence comes from Pseudomonas sp. FG6, assembly GCF_057809015.1. Lineage (NCBI taxonomy): Bacteria > Pseudomonadati > Pseudomonadota > Gammaproteobacteria > Pseudomonadales > Pseudomonadaceae > Pseudomonas > Pseudomonas sp. FG6. The sequence continues at coordinate 34,874 of NZ_JBMDJD010000039.1, read as the reverse complement.
TCGAGTGATCGCCACAGAGCGAGATGAGCGCGGTTGATCAACCGCGCGATCAATCCATAACTCACGAGGTGAATCATGAATCATTTCAAAAAATACGTTACCCCGCTGTTGCTGTCCTTTGCGTTGCTCGGTGCTGGGGGCAACGCTACCGCGGCCAACCTTCTGGTCAACGGCAGCTTCGAACAGCCAGGCTGCAGCGGCAGTTGCATCCTCGATACCCCGGCGAAAGTCAACTTCATCACCGGTTGGACGACGTTCCTGTCCGGTGCCGAGTACTTCAACATGCCCGCCTCGATCGGCGGTTCCGTGGCGGCGGATGGCGTGGTGATTGTCGACCTGGCCAACTATGTCTACGGCAACGGCGGCGGTATCCAGCAAAACTTCGCCACCACCGTCGGCGCCAAGTACCGATTGACCTTCAGCGCGGGAAATTCGCGCTACGCCAGCCGCTCCGGCGACGGCATCGTCCAGGTCAAGGTGGCGGGGCAGAGCGTTACCTTCAACACGCCGTCGGCGAAAGGTACCGCAGTGGAGTGGAGCACTTTCACGTATGACTTCACGGCCACTTCGGCCCAAACGACCTTGGCGTTCTCCAATGAGCAGAATCCTTACGCCAACTTCGCCTTCATCGACAACGTCATCGTTGAACCACTGTAAGACACCGTTTGTCCTGCGCAGAACCCCCGTCCCCCTAGCACTCATCCATCACCCCCCAGGAGGCGTGACATGACAAACGAGCAACAAGCGTTGCTGGACATGCCGATCTGGCTGGTCATCGTGCTCGCCCTGGTGGGCGGGGTGTCCGGCGAGATGTGGCGCGCCGACAAGGAAGGTGCCCGGGGCTGGTCGTTATTGCGGCGCCTGGCCTTGCGCTCCGGCGCCTGCATGGTCTGCGGTGTCTCGGCGATCATGCTGCTGTATGCCGCCGGTGTGTCGATCTGGGCCGCCGGTGCCTTTGGTTGTCTGACAGCCATGGCCGGGGCGGACGTGGCCATCGGGCTTTACGAACGCTGGGCCGCCCGGCGGATCGGCGTTTGTGAAGTGCCGCCGCGCGACTCCCACCCCGATCAACAATGAACAGGAGGCCGTCCTGGACCCAATGTGGGAGCAAAGCTTGCTCGCGATGAGTCCGGCACAGCCAACATCGATGGGGGCTGACCCACTGCATCGCGAGCAAGCTGTGCTCCCAGAGGTTCGTGGCGAACCCTGTTTCTGACTGTCCCAACTGGAATACACCCATGAAGATCACCCCGATCCTCACGCAATTGCGTGAGCAATGCCCCGCGCTCGCCTATCGGGTGGTCGCCGGTTTTGACCTTGCCACGCTGCAAGCCGATGCCCTGTTGCAACCCCCTTGCGCCTACGTCTTGCCAAGCGCCGACGTGGCGAACAGGAACACCGCGCAGAACGTCACGCTGCAAACGGTGCGTGACCGCTTCGATGTTGTGCTGGTGCTTGACGCCGCGGACGCGGCTAAAGCGCTGGATCTGTTGCACGACCTGCGCGGTGAGCTGTGGCGGGCGCTGGTGGGGTTCAGGCCCGGTGGCGACTACCGCGGCATCGAGTACGACGGCGGTGAGCCGGTTGCCAGCACCAGCAACCGCGCGTCGTACCGGCTGCGCTTTTTCGCCGAGTTTCAGCTGGGCCGCAACCTGGCGAGCCAGCCTGCCGAAAGCTGGCACGAGCGTGAACTGGACGGCTTGTCGTCCTTTACCGGGGTCACCGTGCGGGTCGATGCCATTGACCCGGCGGACCCCAACCTGAAACGTCCTGGCCCCGATGGGCGCCTGGAACTGACTTTCTCTGGAGACGTAACCCCATGAGCAAACGCATCACCGTACTGCCGGCCCCGGGCCGAGCCGTGCCGGATCCGGAAGCGGGCGACCTGCTGCCCGCCGAGGGCCGGGAAGTGCCGGACAACGCCTGGTGGCGTCGACGTCTGGCTGACGGCGATATCACCACCAAAGCCGTGAAAACGGTCAAACCACAGGGAGCCAAATAATGGCGATCGGATTCAGCAACATCCCCGCGGACATTCGTGTTCCGCTGTTCTACGCCGAAATGGACAACTCGGCCGCCAATAGCGCGTCGTCGGCCATGCGCCGCCTGATCGTGGCCCAGGTCAACGACAATGCTGCCCCGGTCGAGGTTGGCAAGTTGGTGCTGGTGTCCAGCATCGCGCTGGCCAAAAGCATTGGCGGGCAGGGCTCGATGCTCGCCGCCATGTACGAGACCTGGCGCAAGACCGACCCGCTCGGTGAGATCTGGTGCTTGCCGCTGCATAACGTCGAAGGGGCCATTGCCCAAGGTGTGCTGACCCTCACCGGCGCCGCCACGCAAAGCGGCGTGCTCAACCTCTACGTCGGCGGTGTGCGCGTTCAGGCGGCCGTCGCCAATGGTGCGACGGCGGCCCAGGCGGCCATGGCGCTGGCCTTGAAGATCAACGCAACCGCCGACCTGCCGGTGAGCGCCGTAGCCGCCGAAGGCGTGGTGACGCTCAGCGCCAAATGGACCGGTGCCAGCGGCAACGACATCAGCCTGCAATTCAATCGCCTGGGCAAGAGCAACGGTGAAGACACCCCGGCCGGCCTGGTCACGGCGATCACCTCCATGACGGGTGGCGCCGGTGTGCCGGACCAGACCGCCGCCGTGGCAGCATTGGGCGATGAACCGTTCGAGTTTATCGCCATGCCGTGGTCCGACGTGGCGAGCCTCAACACCTGGCAAGCGGTCATGGACGACAGCACCGGTCGCTGGTCCTGGGCCAAGCAGTTGTTCGGCCATGTCTACAGCGCCAAGCGCGGCACCCTCGGTACCCTGGTGGCGGCCGGTCAGGCGCGCAACGACCAGCACATGACCGTCCAGGCCATGGAGCCGGGCGTGCCGCAACCGCTCTGGGTCCAGGCCGCTGCCCTGGCTGCGCGCACGGCGGTGTTCATCTCCGCCGACGCCAGCCGCCCAACCCAGAGCGGCAGCCTGCCGGGCCTGGATCCGGCGCCGGCCAGCGAGCGTTTCACCTTGGCCGAGCGCCAGTCGCTGCTCAACTACGGCATCGCCACGGCGTACTACGAAGGCGGCTATGTCCGCATCCAGCGTTCGATCACCACGTACCAGAGGAACGCTTTCGGCCAGGCGGACAACTCCTACCTGGACAGCGAAACCATGCACCAGTCGGCGTTCATCGTGCGCCGTCTGCAAAGCGTGATCACGAGCAAGTACGGGCGCCACAAACTGGCCTCCGACGGCACCCGTTTCGGCGCCGGCCAGCCCATCGTCACCCCAAGCACTATTCGTGGTGAGTTGATCGCTCAGTACGCCAAGTTGGAGCTGGAGGGCCATGTGGAAAACGCCGAGTTGTTCGCCGAGCACCTGGTCGTCGAGCGCGACAGCCAGGACCCGAGCCGGGTCAACGTGCTGTTCCCGCCGGACTACATCAACGGCCTGCGGGTGTTCGCACTGCTCAACCAGTTCCGCCTGCAATACGACGCCGCTGCCTGACCGTGGCGAGGGAGCTTGCTCCCGCTGGGCTGCGAAGCGGCCCTCTGCTTTACCAGCCATCACACCGGAAAGGATGCTGGCGCATCCAGCGGGAGCAAGCTCCCTCGCCACAATGGTTCAAACACACTTTAAGTGAACAGCATTGGTCCACCCCGCGTGGGCTTTTTTATTGGAAGGGAGATACACCATGGGTCAACTGATTGCGGGCACCTGCTACGTCAAAGTGGACGGCGCCCAACTGACCATCAACGGCGGCTGTGAAGCGCCGCTGATGTTCACCAAACGCGAAACCGTCGTACCCGGTTTCTACAAGGAAACCGACATCGCGCCGTCCTTCAAGGTGACGGCGCTGCACACCGCGGACTTTCCGCTCAAGCAACTGGTTGCCGGCACCGACATGACCATCACCTGCGAGTTCAGCAACGGCAAGGTCTACGTGCTGGCCGGTGCCTACCTGGTGGAAGAGCCGGTGTCCAAGGGTGACGACGCCACCGTCGAGCTGAAGTTCGAAGGCATCAAGGGGACCTGGCAATGACCGACGTCGTGATGCTGCGCGTGGCTATCGAAGCCCACGGCGAGCCGCTGAGCGAACTGACCCTGCGCCGTCCGACGGTGCAGGAGGTCCGGGCGATCAAGGCGCTGCCGTACAAGATCGACAAGCGCGAGGAGGTGAGCCTGGACATGGACGTCGCGGCCAAATACATCGCGGTCTGCGCCGGTATCCCACCGTCGTCGGTCAATCAGTTGGACCTGGCTGACCTCAATGCCCTGAGCTGGGCCGTCGCGAGTTTTTTCATGAGTGCGGCGTCGCAGCCATCGGCGACCTGATCACCGCCGCCTATGACCTGGCCTGGTTCTGGAAGGTCGACCCCGAACAGATGATGGCCAGGCCACTGGATGTGCTCCGCGAATCCCTGGAGCACGCGCAACGGATCAATGCGATGCAGCAGGTGCAGTGATGGCAGACACACAAAAGGTAGAGAAAAAAGCAGTGCTGCTGACCGGTATCGATGAACTGTCGCCCAAGCTGGCCGGTCTTCGGGCCAAGGTGGCGAGTTTCAAGCAGAACCTCGACGCGATCGGTCTCGACAGCCTGGATATTTCCGGCCTGTTGCCGGAGGGCGGCCTCGCCAAGCCGTTCGTGGAAGGGCTCAAGTCAGCAGAGGCGCTCAAAGGGGAAGTCGGTGCGTTGAACGCGGCGACCAGCAGCCTGCAAGCACCTGAAGCGCCTCGTGTGGCGGCACAGAATCTGGATGGATTGAAGACTTCCATCGGCAACGTGTCGGCGCAGTTTGGCTCGGCGCTGGGGCCAGCAGTCAACGCGGTAGCGGCCGGTTTGCAGCCAATGGTCACGGGTGTGGCCCAGGTGCTGCTGGACAATCCGCAACTGGTGCAGGGGCTGGCCAACAGTGCCGTAGCGTTCAACGCGATTCAAACGGCGATCAGTGGCGCGAGCCAGGCGCTGGAGGTGGTCAACCTGGCCTTGAAGATGAATCCCATTGGCTTGATTGCCATGGGCATCGCCTTGGCGGCGGGCATGATCATCGCCCACTGGACGCCGATCAGCAGCTTCTTCGGTTCGCTCTGGAATGTGATCGTGGCTGCGGCGACGCCTATCGTCGGCTTCATGCAGACCTTGTTTGCCTGGTCGCCCTTGGGTTTGATCCTCAACAACTGGGCGCCGTTGAGCGGCTTGTTCGCGGCGATCTGGGATTTGCTCAAGGCCTTGACCGTGCCGGTGATGGACGTCTTGAAAGGCCTGTTCGACTGGACGCCGCTGGGGCTGATCATGGCCAACTGGGGCACGATCGGTGAAGTCTTCGCCGGGATCTGGGAAGGTATTCGCAATCAGGTGTCGGCCATGTTGGCGGTGTTCGGCAGCTTGTTCGATTGGTCGCCCATCGAGGGACTTACCCGACAATGGGGGCCTGTCGGCGAGTGGTTCACGCAGTGGTGGGATGAGCTGCAAGGCGTGATCGCACCGATCAAGGCGTTCTTCAACGGTGGCTTCGGCGAAGTCATCGCCACGTTCACCGGCAAGGTCGAAGGGTTGGCCGACGCGCAGCGAAAAACCAATGCCGAAAGCAAGGGCGAGCTGGCGCCGACGTTCTTTGGCGGGCCCACTGAACAACCTGCGGGCACATCGCCCGTGAAGGCAGCGTTGGCGCCCGGGGGGTTGCCACAAACCTCCAGCGCCCTGGTGCAACAAAGCGCCGCCAATAACCGCACGCAACTCGAAGGCGGTCTCACCGTGCGCTTCGAGAACGCGCCGGCCGGATTGCGCGCCGATCCACCACAAACCAATCAACCGGCCCTGGCGGTGAGTTCGCGCATCGGCTACCGCTCACTGTCCACAGGAGGTTCGAATGAGCTGGCGTGATCGTTTGTTGCCGGCGTCGTTTCGTGGCGTCGGGTTCTGGGTCGACCAGGCGAAAACCCCGGTCGGCCACAAAGGCCAATTGCATGAATACCCACAGCGCGACCAGCCCTTTTTCGAAGGGTTGGGCCGGCAGGCGAGCGTCCATGAGCTGACCGCGTTCATCGTCGGCCCTGATTGCCTGGAGCAACGTGACAAGCTGCTCAAGGCCCTGGAGCAGGGCAGCGGTGAGCTGGTGCACCCATGGCTGGGGCGCCTGCCGGTCAAGGTGGGGGAGTGCGACATGACCCAGACCCGCCAGGACGGCGGGCTGGTGACGTTTGCCCTGAAGTTCTACCCCGACCAGCCGTTGCCATTCCCGACGGCGGCGATCAACAGCCAGAAATTGCTGCTGGTGTCGGCCGACAGCTTCCTGGGTTCTGCGGTGCGGCGCTTCGAGGAGGCCATGAGCCTGATCAAGGCGGCGCGGATCGGCATCGCTGACCTGCGCAACAGCCTCAAGGACGTCTACGGTGTGATCGAACAGGAACTCAAGCCGCTGATCGAGACCTATCGGCAACTCAGCGATCTGGTCGAGGCGGTGAAAGAGCTGCCCAAGGAAGTGGCGGCGCAGTTCAAGGGTTTGCTGGGAGACATCCGGGAGCTGAAAGACTTTGCCCGTGACGGCTATCGCGGCGTGATTGCCAACGTGTCCCAGCAGGTGGAAGCCATTCGCGAGGCGGACGCGCCCAAACTCACCACCGGCAAGGACACTACGGCGGCGGCCCAGGCCGTGGCCGACCTGGTGCAGGACACGCTGCTGGTACAGGCCGCGCAATGGATCGCGGCGATGCCGGTGGCGGCGCCAGTGGTCCGCCTGGGCGCCACGCCGTCGCTGGCGCAGCAGGCGGTGCAACCGGTCCAGCGCCGGGATGTGCCGGTGGCCGACGATGTGCTGGCCCTGCGCGATGCCCTCAATGAAGCGATCTGGCAGGCCTCGCTCAAGGCCGATCCGGATCACTACCAGGCGATGAACAATTTGCGTCAGCACATGGCCGCTCACCTGACGGCAGTGGCCTCGTCGGGCGTCAGGCTGGTCAACCTGTCGTTCAAGCAAAGCCTGCCCGCGTTGGTGGTGGCTTACCAGCAATTCGCCGACGCCACCCGCGTGACCGAAGTGACCCAGCGCAACGGCGTGGCCCACCCTGGCTTCCTGCCGCCCAACGACCTGAAAGTCTCGGGGGAATAAGCCATGAACGAGCGCGATAACGCTGTTTCGCTGACTGTCGGCGGGCTGGATTACGCGGGTTGGAAAAGCGTGGAAATCAGTGCGGACCTGGAGCGTCAGTTCCGCACGTTCAAACTCGACATCACCTGGCAATGGCCGGGGCAAACGCGAGCGGTGCCGATCCGTCCGGGCGATGAATGCCAGGTGCGCATTGGCGCCGACCTGGTGCTCAGCGGCTACGTGTTCAAGGCTCCGGTCAGCTATGACGGTCGACAGATCAGCCTGAGCATCGAAGGCGGTTCCAAGACCCAGGACCTGGTGGACTGCGCGGCGATCAACCGCCCCAGCCAATGGCGCGGGCAAACGTTGCTGAGCATCGTCCAGGCCCTGGCGGCGGAATACGGGGTGGGCGTGGTCAGCGAAATCGCCGAGACCGCGCGTCTGAGCGAGCACAGCATCGTACCGGGGGAAACGGTGTTTCAATCCATCGACCGTTTGCTGACGTTGTTCCGGGTGTTTTCCACCGACGACGCCGAAGGCCGCGTGCTGCTGGCCAAACCCGGCAGCGGTGGGCGGGCCAGTGATGCGTTGGAACTGGGCAAGAACGTTCTTTCGGCCAATGCACCGATGGACTACAGCCAGGTGTTTTCCGAATACCGGGTAATCGGTCAGCACAAGGGCAACGACCAGCAGAGCGGGGCGGCGGTGAGTGAAGTCTCGGGCACCGCCACCGATCTGGGCTTCAAGCGCAAGCGGGTCACGGTGATCAACGAAAGTGCCCAATTGACCTTCGACCTGGCCCAGCAGCGGGCCGACTGGGAGAGCGCCATTCGCACCGGCAAGGCCCAGGCCACCACCTACCGCGTACAGGGCTGGCGCCAGGCCAATGGTGATTTGTGGCGACACAACATCCTGGTGCGGGTGATCGATCCGGTGCTGGGGTTCGACGGTGACATGCTGGTTTCCAAAGTGACCTACTCCCTGTCCGCCCAAGGCTCCATCACCACCCTGCAAGTCGCCCCGCCGCACACCTTCGACGCAAACCCGACGCCTCCCAAAACCTGAGCCTTACGGCGATGCCGGCCTCATCACAAATCCCCTGTGGGAGTGGGCTTGCTCGCGAAAGCGGTGGGTCAGCCTGCCTCGATATTGGCTGTGCCGGCGTCTTCGTCGGATCGCCGCCCGGAGCAAGCCCGCTCCCACAGTATTGGGGGCGCTGCCAATCACTGTTAAACCCGATTCCGAAGGAAACCTCAATGAGCCTACTGACCCGCCTCCTGGCGCGCGGCACTGTCGTGCTCGCCAACTCGGCCAGCAAGCTGCAATCGCTGCAAATGCGCCTGACGGCCGGCGAAGTGAACGACGATATGGAGCACTTCGAGCCTTATGGCTTTACCAGCAATCCGCTGGCCGGCGCCGAGGGCATCGCCACGTTCCTGGGGGGTGACCGCTCCCATGCCGTGGTGCTGGTGGTCGCCGACCGCCGTTTCCGCCTCAAGGCCCTGGCCCCCGGCGAAGTGGCGATCTACACCGACGAAGGCGACAAGCTTCACTTCAAGCGCGGACGTGTCATCGACATCGACACCGCGACCCTGAATATCCATGCCAGCCGCGCGGTGAACATCGACAGTCCGGTCATCAACCACACCGGCAAGATCGTTTCCCAAGGCGATCAGATTGCTGGTGGCATCAGCCAGGTCAAGCACGTGCATGTCGGCGTGCAGCCCGGCAGTGGCCAGACTGGCGCGCCGGTAGGAGGCCCATGATGCTTATCAGTCAGAACCTGCATGCCGCACTGACCCGTGCGGTGCTGATCAGCCTGTTCACCTGGCGCCGTGCCGTTGACGACGATGCCGTCGATGATGAGCAACGTTTCGGCTGGTGGGGCGACTCCTTTCCTACTGTCGCCGACGACCGCATCGGCTCGCGGCTGTGGTTGTTGCGCCGCGTCAAGCTGACCCGCCAGACCCAACTCGACGCCGAGTTCTACGCCCGCGAAGCCCTGCAATGGCTGATCGACGACGGCCATTGCCGCGCCATCGACATCATTAGCGAACGCCTCGATGCCCAGCGCCTGAACCTGCGCACGGTCCTGACCCTGACCGACGGCGAGCGCCTGGACATCAACCCCGATAACAGTTGGCAGGTGACCTATGCCGTTTGAAACCCCTTCGCTGCCGGTGCTGATCAAACGCGCCCAAAGCGACCTGGCCAGCGACTCGCTGCGCCAGTCCGATGCCCAAGTGTTGGCCCGTACCCTCGGCGGTGCCGCCTATGGCCTGTATGGCTACCTCGATTGGATCGCCGAGCAGATCCTGCCGGACAAGGCCGACGAATCCACCCTGGAGCGCATCGCTGCCCTACGCCTGAACCAAGCTCGCAAAGCGGCCCAGGCGGCCAGCGGCAGCGTCAGCTTTACCGCCACCGCAGGTGCCGTGCTGGATGTCGACACCTTGTTGCAATCCAGCGATGGCCGCACCTACAAAGTGACCGGCGCCCGCACCACCGGCAATGGTCTGAACAGCACCACCATCGCCGCGCTGGACGCCGGCAGCCTTGGCAATGCCGACGCCGGCCTGGTGCTCACGGCGGTGCAGCCGATCCTTGGCATCGGCAGCAGCTTCACCGTGTTGGCGCCGGGACTGATTGGCGGCGTCGCCCGCGAGAGCCTCGAATCATTGCGGGCGCGAGTCATCCGTTCTTACCGCATCATTCCCCACGGTGGCTCGGCCCAGGATTACGAGACCTGGGCCCTGGAGTGCCCGGGCATCACCCGCGCCTGGTGCCGGGGCAGCTACCTGGGCCCTGGCACCGTTGGCCTCTTCGTGATGCGCGACGACGATCCGCAACCCATCCCCAATGCCGAGCAACTGGAAGACGTCCGGGCCTATATCGAACCCTTGCGCCCAGTGACCGCCGAATTGCACGTGCTGGCGCCAACGCAAGTGCCGGTCACCTACCGGTTGCGCATCACCCCGGACACCAGCGCCGTGCGCGCCGCCATCGAAGCCCAACTGCGCGACCTGCATAACCGCGAGGCCGGCCTCGGCGAAATCTTGTTGCTGACCCACATCGCCGAAGCCATCAGCAGCGCCACCGGCGAAACCGACCACACCCTCACCGCACCGATCGCCGATGTGCTCGCCGCCAGCAACCAACTGCTGACTTTCGGAGGCTGCGTATGGCTGGAATGAGAACCGCCGAGCAGTACCAGGCCCAACTGCGCAGCCTGCTGCCCAGCGGCCCGGCGTGGGACCCCGAGCGCGTACCGGAGCTGGAGCAGGTGCTCGAAGGCATCGCCCAGGAACTGGCCCGCCTCGACGCTCGTGCCGCCGACCTGCTCCATGAAATGGACCCGGCCGGGGTAAGTGAGTTGGTGCCGGATTGGGAGCGGGTGATGAGTTTGCCGGATCCGTGCCTGGGCGCCACGCCGCTGTACGACGACCGCCGATTGGCGGTGCGGCGGCGGTTGTTGGCGTCGGGCAGCCAGGCCATCGCTTACTACGTGGAGATCGCCAAGAGCCAGGGTTACCCCAATGCCACTATCACCGAACTCAAGGCCCCACGCATGGGCCGTGTCCGGTTCGGCGAAGCCCACTTTGGCACTTGGCAGGCGCAATTCATGTGGACCCTCAACACCGGCGGCCGCCTGCTGCTCGGTAGACGTTTCGGCGCCAGCTATTGGGGCGAACGTTTTGGCGTCAATCCGGGGTCGGCCCTGGAGTGCCTGATCCACCGTAGCGCCCCGGCGCATACGAAGGTTCACATCAATTATGACTAGGGAGTAGAAAATGGATTATCCGAAAAGTGTGCCCAGCGCTGGGCTGGTGAATGGGAAGTTCGTGGATGAAAATCCGCTGACAGGGACGCCTGGGTCGTTGATTCCGGCAGCGTGGGGCAACGGGGTGACGCAAGAAATAGTCAATGTCATTAAGGCAGGGGAGTTGAGCCCCGATGAAACCCAGAATGATCAGTTGCTCCAGGCGATTCAGTTGGTGGCGGCAAAAGGTTGGAACCAGGATCTTGCTCTACCGCTTGACGCCCTGCCTCTGCCCACGATTGCTACAGCCGATGCTCGTCTCCCCTTAACGCCTGCGGCGGTATCGACCAGCGGCGGACGGCTTTCGATTCCGGCGGGGGTGTGTATCAGCATCGTCCAGGAAGTTTTAAGTGGACGGTTGGGCCGGTCGCGCACCTTCGTGACCGAAGCGTGGAGTAGCGAAGAGCTCTTGCCCGGTTCCAGTTACTTTCTAAGAGCGCAGGTGGTGGGTAGTGTACTGACTTTCTACATGCAGCGAGGAAGCCTTTATGACGGCGTGCCGGAGTCGCTGAAGGGGATTCCCAATGGCGCTTCCGGTGGCGGATTCCAGTCTACGCCACTGGACATGTGCCTAGCTTGGGTGGTGACCGGAGCGTCGGGATCCTCGCCGACGATTCGTACGATCTATAACCGTGCACGACTGACCTGGACTCAAACCGTCAATGGCACGGGAGTGGTGTACCTACCGCTGGATCCGCATGCCCGTTCGGCGCGCCTCGTAGCCGGAAATCCGACACCTCATGCGTCCGCCTTGAGTTCGCTGGTTTTTGCCCAGGCCGGATGGCTGGGCGGTAACTACAGCTATTTGTCACCCGCCTCAACGGCTATTGTCAGCAATGCAGTTGGCTGGAGCAATCCTGCAAGCCCGTCGATGTGTGTGCTGTTCTCCACCAACCTAGTCAATGATGTAACGGTCTCCACCGTCACGGCCAGCTTTGACCATTCTCAGTTGCGTTCGCTTTGGCAGTGCTTTCAAGCCGAACACACCTTGGGCGCCACCAATGCCGACAGCGATGAGTTGCTGTTAAGCATGGGGATCAAGGGACACCAAGCCCTGACTGATTACAGTGTCGGCATCGCCGTCAATTTTACCAACGCAGTCAACGTCCACCTGTCCTGGGAGTTGATTCGATGAGAGTTATTCAAGAGCTGCATCAGTACGAAAATGAGCTGCGCCCGGCTCCGCCATCCTCCGCTCACACTTGGGAGGACGGTCGGTGGGTGCTCAGCGAAGAAAATGCGGCTGAGCTGATGCGTATTGAAGGTGAGCGACTGTGCGCCAAAATCGATGCGGTTGCCGGTGATGCCCGTCGCGCCTTGGCCGGTGACCCGTTGCGGGCCTTGGAATACCGGCAAGCTGCCCTCCAAGCAAAAGCGTTTAAGGACGTGGGCTACCCCAAACAAGCCGTTCCGACAGGCGTTTCGGCATGGGTGGTCAAAGGGCGAACAGCGAAGCAGGCCGCAGACCAGATCCTTGCCAAGGCCGTTGAGTTTGAAGCGAACCTGCTGGCGCTTCGCGAGCTGCGTCTCAAGGGCAAGGCTCAAGTGCGTGCGCAAATGGGTAAAGGCGCGGTTGAACTGGCCAAAAAAACCAGTGATGACGTGATTGCCGCACTTAACCAACTGCATCGCTAATTTTGAATCCGCCTTTTCTGGCGTGGTTTTTCTTATTTCAACCAGAGAAATAGCATGGACTTTCCAAAAAGTGTTCCCAGCGTCGGGTTGGTGAACGGTCGATTTGTGGATGAAGATCCCTTGGCAGGCACACCGGGCTCACTGATTCCTGCAGTTTGGGGCAACGGTGTTACCCAGGAAATTCTCGGTGTGATCTCTGCCGCCGGCATGACACCGTCCGAAGCGGATAGCGGGCAGTTGATCAAGGCGCTGCAAACCATCCTTGGGCGCAGCAGTCCGATGCGTTCGGTCATTACACGGTTAACAGCTTCGAAAGTGCTGACAGCCGATGAGTTGGGACTTGTACTGGTCGATGCCAGTACTGGTGTGAACACATTGACCCTTCCGGCGGCTAACGCAGCGCTGGGTGTCCGCGATGTAATTGTGCGACGTGTAGATAACAGCGGTAATCGTTTGACGGTATGCGCTGCCGGAACTGACAGGATCCGATTCCACACTCACCTGTCCGCCAGTGGCTATCCATTTATCGTGCTAATGGGGAGCGGGGACTGGTGGCATTTGCGCAGCGATGAGACTGGTAGCTGGTGGCCGGTGAATCGCTTTGATTCGACGGCGCTGGGACGCATTTCCTTTGAAAGTACACGCCAGGTTATCCCCGGTGGGTATGCGGTGCTTAATGGTAATTTGCTGGTGCGCAGCGAATGGCCGTGGCTGTGGGACTATGCGCAATCGTCCGAAGCCCTCGTGACTGAAGCTGCCAGGGCAGGGAATGAAGGCGCATGGACCAGTGGTGACGGGGCTACGACCTTTCGACTTCCCGATATTCGTGGTGAGTTCTTGCGCGTGTTGGACGAGGCTCGAGGGGTGGATGTTGATCGTTTGGCGGGCAGCAGACAAATGTATGCCCTTGAAAGCCATAACCACTTTTTGCCCACTAGCTCGGGTAGTGCTAATCGTCCGGGGCCTGGTATTGCTGATACTTCTTGGATGGTGAATCAAGATGTCAATGCTGCCCCTGCAACGGGGGTAGTTGCAACGACATACCCCAACCCACTTTTCTTTTCCAATGGAGCGTCGGTAGGCAATATCGGTGTTTTCGGTACCGAAACTCGGCCTAGGAACATTGCCTATTCTGCTCGACTCAAGCTGATCTGAGGCCATTATGTTTATTTATCTGTTTGACGATTCCGGTGTTCTGTCTGGCCCGGTAGATCTTTTCGTAACCCCCGGCATGGGCATTCAAATCCCGAGTAACGGCATCCAACTCTCCTTCGAATTACCCGCCGCTCAAGAGCACCATTCTTGGGTCATGGTGAATGGCGTTCCGCGAGAAATGCTCGACTGGCGCGGTTCGGTATACCGCAAGGATAACGGCGCTCATCTGCAATGGACGGAGTTCGGCGAGTTGCCAGACGTGTACACCGCTGAGCCTTGGCCGGGTAATTACTCCGTATGGCGTGATAACGCCTGGGTTTTTGATGAAACGCTGAAACTGGCGGAGCTCAAGCGCGAAGCGTTATCCAAACGCGACAAACTGCTAAGGGACGCGGTGCAAATAATCGCTCCCTTCCAGTACGCCGAAGACATCGGTGACGCCAGCGACCAGGAACAACTGGCCTTGATGGAGTGGAAACTCTACAGCGTCGAGTTGAATCGCATCCAGCATCAAACCGGTTTTCCAACCGACATCACCTGGCCGGTCGTGCCTGAGACTGTCGCTTAAAGCGTCACGGACCAAACTGCCAGACCAGTACTACGTTGACGTTGGCCCACATCGGCGGTGTCGTCAGTTTCGCCTGTGCAACACCCATCGGCGCCACGCTGCCAACATATTGTTCAGTTCAAGTACGCATGAGTTTTCCCGATTGCTGAACATCGTCCGGTCGTGTCATCCAGGCTGGCCGGGCACCTTCAATAACCCGCTTCGATGACCTAAGCATGGACGTTACCCAACAGCAACTCATCAAAATCATGCCCAACGCCCGCTCCCAAGCAGGCGTTTTCATTTCCCCTCTCAACACGGCCATGGCCCGCTACCGTATCGACACGCCCAAACGCGTCGCCGCGTTCCTGGCGCAGGTCGGCCATGAGTCGGGGCAACTGCGTTATGTGCGCGAGCTTGGAGATGAGCAATATTTAAGCAAGTACGACACCGGGGCGTTGGCCGCTCGCCTGGGCAACACGTCCCAGGCCGACGGAGACGGTCAGAAATATCGTGGTCGCGGACTGATCCAGGTGACGGGCCATGACAACTATCTAAGCTGCAGCCTGGGGTTGTTCGGCGATGAGCGCCTGTTGGCGTTGCCGCAATTGTTGGAACAACCGCAATGGGCGTCTGAGTCGGCGGCCTGGTTCTGGGAGCGCAACGGCTTGAACGAACTGGCCGACCGCGATCAGTTCAACAGCATCACTCGGCGTATCAATGGTGGTTTGAACGGATTGGAGGACCGCCTGCAACTCTGGGCACGGGCGAGGGCGGTGCTATGTCAGCCTTCGACTTGATGCCTTTTCCCTTGCGCACCCTTGGTTTCGTCGTGTTGCTGGCGCTGTTGGCCGGTGGCCCGGCGGTGCTGGCGTGGCAGCTTCAGGATTGGCGCTATGGTCGGCAATTGGCGCAATTGGCCGAGTCCCAGGCCCAAGTCTTGAATCAAATCACCGAAGCGGCGGCGTTGCAGCAAAAGGCCGAGCAGGACAAACGCCAGGCCCTAGCCCAACAACTCTCCGCCAGCGAACAAACCCACTACCGAGCGCTGAGCGATGCCCAACGTGACCAGGATCGCCTGCGCGATCGCCTTGCTACTGCCGATCTGCGGCTGTCAGTCCTCCTCGACGCCAACGATGTTGCCGCCGGTTGTGCAGTGCCTGCCACCGTCGGCCCCGGCCGCGTGGATCATGGCGCCCCACGCGCCCGACTTGACCCGGCGCATGCTCAACGAATTATCGCCATCACCGACGAGGGCGATCGCGGATTGATCGCGTTGCAGGCTTGCCAGGCCTATGTCAGGGCACTGGCGCGGTAATCACTCTGTAACCGTGCCAGCCTTGCAAGCTGTCGATGCTCGTGTACGGTAGGCCTCTCATTGTATGAAACCAGGAGAACGCCGTGGACGACATTACCGAGCTGGCCGCGGAGCTGGGCAGGCACCTGCAGGTGCTCAACGCCCACGTCACCACCGCCGAGTCCTGTACCGGCGGGGGGATCGCCGAGGCGATTACCCGGATTCCCGGGAGCTCGGCCTGGTTCGAGGCCGGTTTCGTCACTTACTCCAATCGCCAGAAAACCCAACAGCTGAACGTGCCGGTCGAGCTGTTCGAGACCGTGGGCGCGGTCAGTCGCGAGGTGGTCGAGGCCATGGTGCAAGGGGCGCGGGACAAGAGCCTGGCGCGGTTTGCCGTGGCGGTCAGCGGCGTGGCCGGGCCGGACGGCGGTTCGCCGAGCAAACCGGTGGGCACTGTATGGCTCGCCTGGGGCGTTGGCGACAGGGTCATCAGCGAGCAGCGATTCTTTCCAGGCAACCGCGACGAGGTCCGCCGACAAACGGTGAAGGCCGCGCTAGAGGGGCTGCTGCAACATGCCGGCGCAGAAATCGCAAATCAGGGGTAGGCGATCCTCAAACGCTGTGGAATAATACTGGCTACTTATACAGGTGTTGGCCGTCAGGCCTTATTGATTACGTGAGGACTTTAATGGACGACAACAAGAAGAAAGCCTTGGCTGCGGCCTTGGGTCAGATCGAACGTCAATTCGGCAAGGGTGCCGTAATGCGTATGGGCGATCAGGACCGTCAGGCTATTCCTTCCATCTCCACTGGCTCCCTGGGCCTGGACATCGCGCTGGGCATCGGCGGCCTGCCAAAAGGCCGTATCGTTGAAATCTACGGTCCTGAATCTTCCGGTAAGACCACGCTGACGCTGTCGGTGATCGCCCAGGCTCAAAAGGCCGGCGCCACTTGCGCCTTCGTCGACGCCGAGCACGCCCTGGACCCCGAATACGCCGGCAAGCTGGGCGTCAACGTCGACGACCTGCTGGTATCCCAGCCGGACACCGGCGAACAGGCCCTCGAAATTACCGACATGCTGGTGCGTTCCAACGCGGTTGACGTGATCATCGTCGACTCCGTGGCCGCCCTGGTGCCAAAAGCTGAAATCGAAGGTGAAATGGGCGACGCACACGTGGGCCTCCAGGCTCGCCTGATGTCCCAGGCCCTGCGCAAGATCACCGGTAACATCAAGAACGCCAACTGCCTGGTGATCTTCATCAACCAGATCCGCATGAAGATCGGCGTGATGTTCGGTAGCCCGGAAACCACCACCGGCGGTAACGCCCTGAAGTTCTACGCCTCGGTTCGACTGGACATCCGTCGTACGGGCGCGGTGAAGGAAGGGGACGAGGTGGTCGGCAGCGAAACCCGCGTCAAGGTCGTGAAGAACAAGGTCGCTTCGCCGTTCCGTCAGGCCGAGTTCCAGATTCTTTACGGCAAGGGTATCTACCTCAATGGCGAAATGATCGACCTGGGTGTGTTGCACGGCTTCGTTGAGAAGTCCGGCGCCTGGTATGCCTACAACGGTACCAAGATCGGTCAGGGCAAGGCCAACTCGGCCAAGTTCCTGGCGGACAATCCGGAAGTCGCCGCCGCGCTCGAGAAGCAACTGCGTGGCAAGTTGCTGACCCCGACGGCTGATACCAAGGCAGCGGTCAGTCGTGATGAGACGGCCGATGATCTGGCTGACGCTGACATCTGATCGCTTCGATGACCGCCGTACTCGATACCCTCGTCGCGGTGCGGCGAACTGCGATGGACTTGCTCGCCAGACGCGAGCACGGTCGAGTCGAGCTGACGCGTAAACTGCGTCAGCGCGGCGCTCCCGATGAGTTGATCGAAACAGCCCTCGACCGCTTGATGGAAGAGGGACTGTTATCGGAGTCTCGTTACCTTGAGAGCTTTGTCTCTTCGCGTGCCCGCTCTGGCTACGGTCCGTTGCGAATTCGTGAGGAGCTGGGCCAACGTGGCCTGCCTCGTCCGGATATCGAACTGGCCCTGCGCGAGAGTGGCATCAATTGGCAGGAACAGTTGACGGACACCTGGCGACGCAAGTTCTCAGGGCATCTGCCCATCGATGCACGAGAACGGGCCAAGCAAGGGCGTTTTCTGGCGTATCGAGGGTATTCCATGGAAATGATCAACCGCTTGTTCAGCGGTCGCGGTATGGATGACTGAAAAAACGGCCCGCTATTTCGATAGCGGGCCGTTTTTTTATGGGCTCAGCTCACCTTGATCTGCTCCCACGCCAGGGGTTGTGTCTTCTGGGCGGGCTGGACCCAGTTTTCCGGCAAGTTGATGTAGTCCACCAAGGCTCTCAAACGACCGTGGTCGCGGGCGTTGAAGGTGAAGGCCAGTCGCGTCAGGTGGTTGAACTGAGCCTCGTCGGGCCCTTCTCCGCTGTGGTCATGTTGGTGAAAGCAGTCGTTCAGGCACAGGTCGGCGAACTCCACCTGCATCTGTTGCAGCGCTTGTTCGTTCAGCTTGTTGTGCATACGGATCACGAACTGATGCTTGAGCCAACGGCTGGAATGGAAGTTGCGATAGAACTGCTTGATCTCTTCCACGGCCTCTTCGACGCTGTGTACCAGGTGCATCAGGTTCAGGTCGGTTGGCAGGATGTAGCGGTTTTCTTCCAACTGCGTGTGGATGAACTCCAGGGCCCCTTGCCAGAACGTGCCCCCTGGAACGTCCAGCAGTACCACGGGCACCAGCGGGCTTTTGCCGGTTTGCACCAGTGTCAGGACTTCCAACGCTTCATCGAGGGTACCAAAACCGCCGGGGCAGAGGACCAGCGCATCAGCCTCCTTGACGAAGAACAGCTTGCGGGTAAAGAAAAAGTGGAATGACAACAGGTTTGGCGTGCCATTGACGATGGGGTTGGCATGCTGTTCGAAGGGGAGGGTGATGTTGAAGCCCAGGCTGTGGTCGCGACCCGCGCCTTCATGGGCGGCAGACATGATGCCTCCGCCGGCGCCGGTGATGACCATCATGTCCGAACGGGCCAGCGCGGCCCCCAACTCCCGGGCCATGCCGTACAAAGGGTGTTCGATGGGTGTACGGGCCGAGCCGAAAACCGTGACTTTGCGCCGTCCCTTGAATTGTTCGAGGGTGCGGAACGCTTGTTCCAGTTCCCGCAGTGCTTGCAACGTGATCTTGGCATTCCAGCGGTTGTGATCTTCCTGGGCCATGCGTAGCACCGTCAGGATCATGTCACGGTAGATGGGCAGATTCGGGCTGTTGGACGACACCAGGCTGAGCAGCTCTTCGACCTTTTGGTTGAGGTCGTGGTCATGGTTTTCAAAATGACGGTTGAGCAAGTCATTCGGTTTGTAAGGCATTCAGCTTCTCCTTCTGACCAGAACCCTGGCCCGAACGAGAGATTCGTCGGGGCCTCGACACTCCTTGTGTCGTTGTCAGCCCAGGCATGTGCCTGGTTAGACCTGGCTCGACGCGGTCTGTAGCAAAGCGATCAAGCCATCCAGCGGGTTCCGCTTTTCCCTAGGATGAAACAAATCATACGGCAAGACGTTGGCAGGCAGCCTCTTCTGCCCGTTATCCAGATTCGGACCCTGGATGGGATCTCGGTTGTCCTGATCATGGCGCTCAAAAGTGACCGTTTGCAACCGCTGCATGCTAGCCCTGGCAATACTCTGCCGCTCGTCTGATTGTCAACCGGTTGTGTGCCGCTCTGATTTACTGAAAACAGGTATGCCAATGCAATCGACGTTCGGGGTTGGGCGTCGACGATGGATTGATGTGGCTGGGGCATGGAGGCGGGAGAAAATGACCAGGGTAACTCTGGAGCTCGACACCCAGTTGTACCGGATGTTGCTGGAAGCGGCTCAGGCCAATCGGGTCAGTCTCGAAGAGGAATGCTGCCGTCGGTTGGAAGGCAGGACGTGGCGCTCGCGCTATCTCCAGGCGCTGGTGGCGGAACTGCGCGCCGACGATGAGCAGCGGCGCGCAAGCTCGGGGTGATTACTTCTTCGTCTTGGTCGGTTTCGGGCAATCCGATTCCTGGAAGCGCTCGCTCGCGACCGGGCGATTGCTTTTGACCTCCGTGAACTCATAACGCAGGGTCGCGCCCTTGGCCATCAGCTTGCGAAAGCCAGGGTTGGTGCACACGGTGGAGCCCAACTGGAAGTAAACCGCTTTCGGGTCGGCGCGCATTTTCTGGGCGTGGCTGCTTTGTACACTGAGGTGATTGATCAGCTCGGTGCCTTCGACGGTATAACCCTGGTCAAGAATGTCTTCGTTGATCGCCCGTGGCGTACCGACGCTACTTTCCCTGGCGACGTTCTGCAGCATCTTGTTCAGTTCGAGTTCTTTCAGCGAGGCAGCCTGAGCGCTGAAGGACGTCGCCAGCAGAACGGCAACGGTTGGGACGATAAGGCGCAGCATGAAACTCTCCTGGTTCGGTGACGAGGGGTTCGACCCGTCACCTGACTGTGCGTTCAGTGGCGTGGAATTATAGGGGAGCCTGCCTGGGCGGTACAGGCTTGCTCGCTCTGGTAGACTGCCGGCCTTTATTGCCCTGCCGAGTGTCGTTCGTGTCGAGTTTTTCCATCTTCCGGCGTCGTTTGCGATGAACCATGCCCCTAACGCCGTAGCCCGCCTGCGTGACCAGCGTATCGATGAAGGTATCAAGCCGCTCCAGGCCCGCGGCTGGCGCGCGCCCCGTTGCAGCGCCTGCCGGGTGATCGAAAGCCACTGCCTGTGCGCCTGGCGTCCGAGCGTCGACGCCCGTTCCGGGATCTGCCTGATCATGACCAACAAGGAAGTGTTCAAACCCAGCAACACCGGCTGGCTGATCGCCGACGTGGTGCGCGACAATCACGCGTTCATCTGGTCACGCACAGACGTCGACGAGCAACTGCTGGCCTTGCTCGATGACCCGCAGTGGCAACCGTACCTGGTCTTTCCTGGCGAATACGTCGAGCCCGCACGGGTGACGCACACGGTCGACCTGGACCGTTCCAAGCGTCCGCTGTTCATTCTGCTGGACGCAACCTGGACGGAGGCTCGGAAGATTTTCCGTAAAAGCCCGTACTTCGATCGTTTGCCGATCCTGAGCCTGTTGCCCGACAGACTGTCGCGCTACCGCCTGCGCCGCTCGACCCGTAGCGAGCACCTGTGCACCGCCGAAGTTGCGGCGCTGTGTCTGGAGCTGGCCGGCGACACCGATGCGGCGGCAGCCCTGGATGCCTATTTCGATGTGTTCAGCCAGCATTACCTGGGCGCCAAGCGTCAGTTGGAGGTGGATGTAACGACCCCGGCCCACACCGAGTTGCAGCCCTTTGTCCGTGCGGCGCCGCCCGTGTTGGCGCAATAGCGGCCCATACTGTACGCAGCGGTGGTCGTGCTGCTTGACCACCCCGTCTTCGCTGGGCATGCTTGGCGCCGACCGGGGTGCGGCGCACGTCGAGGTGTTGTGTCGGGCGCGCTGCGACCCTCTGGGATGCTGCTGCACAGTGGCCTCTTGAGTGTTTTTGGCGAGGCGCGAATGCATCGGGCCTGCCATTTGAAAACAGGATCATTTGAACAATGGCCACATACGAAATCCTGATTGCCGATGACCATCCGCTTTTTCGCAGCGCGTTGCGTCAGGCAGTGACCCTGGGCCTGGGCCCGGATGTCCGGCTGACGGAGGTGGCCAGTATCGCGGAACTGGAGGCTCGGTTGACCGAAAAGGCCGACTGGGACCTGGTCTTGCTGGACTTGAACATGCCAGGTGCCTACGGTTTTTCCGGGTTGGTGCTGCTGCGCGGCCAATACCCGCAGATTCCCGTGGTGATGGTCTCGGCCCAGGAAGAGGCTTCGGTCATGGTCAAGGCTCGGGAGTTCGGCGCCAGCGGCTTCATACCTAAATCCAGTTCGCTTGAAATGATCCAGCACGCCGTCAAGGCAGTGCTCGATGGTGATGTGTCCTGGCCGCCCCAGGCATTCGAAGCGGTCAGCGTTTCCGAGGAAGCCAAGGCCGCCAGCGAAGGCCTGGCCAGCCTTACACCGCAGCAGTTTCGGGTGTTGACCATGGTCTGCGAAGGCCTGTTGAACAAGCAGATTGCCTACGAGTTGAATGTCTCGGAGGCCACCATCAAGGCCCACGTGACCGCGATTTTCCGTAAGCTGAATGTGCGCACCCGGACCCAGGCCGCGTTGCTTCTGCAACAACTTGAGTCAATTTCGCCGCAGCCTTGATACCCGTGTTCACGCTTTTTTGACCGGGCGTGAATTAGCTTCTCCACTCCTTTTTGATCAGTGCCCAATCTATGTCACCTTTTAAAGGCCAAACCGGCCTGAAACGCATCCTCAATGCCTCTGGCTATTCCTTTGACGGGCTGCGTGCAGCGTTTGTCGGCGAAGCGGCGTTCCGGCAGTTGGTGCTGCTTAACGTCGTCCTGATTCCGTTGTCGTTTTTTCTGAATGTCAGCCGCGTCGAGCAGGCTTTGCTGATTGCGGTCTGCCTGTTGGCGTTGATCGTGGAATTGCTCAACTCGGCGGTTGAGGCGGCCATCGACCGCATTTCCCTGGAACGGCACCCGTTGTCGAAAAACGCCAAGGACATGGGCAGCGCTGCCCAACTCGTCGCCTTGACGATGATCGCGCTGGTGTGGGGTGTGGTTCTGCTCTGATCGCTCAGGCGATGGCCGGCAGCACGATTTCGTCGCTGCGCCGGACCCCGGCGGTGAAGGCCCGGCACAGTTCGAGGAACTCGCGCATGGCCGAGGTCTGGTATTTCTGTTTGTGCCAGATGAAATAAAACTGCCGGGCCAGGTCCATGCCTGGGGTTTCCACGGGAACCAGGCTGCCGCGGCGGAAGGCATCGCGCAGGGCCAGGCGCGAGATGCAGCCGATCCCCAGGCCAGACTCCACGGCACGCTTGATGGCTTCGGTGTGTTCCAGCTCCAGGCGAATGTTCAGCACGCTGCGATGATGGCGCATGGCTTGGTCGAAGGTCAGTCGCGTGCCGGAACCCTGTTCACGCAAGATCCACGCTTCGTGGGTCAACTCCTCGATGGTCGCCTGGCCGCGCTTGGCCAGCGGGTGCTGCGGAGCACAGAACACCACCAGTTCGTCCTCGACCCAGCTCTGGACCTCGATATCCGGATGATTGCAATCGCCCTCGATTAGACCCAGGTCAATTTCATAATGGGCAACTTGGTGCACGATATTGGCAGTATTTTGCACATGCAGCTTCACTTGGCTTTCCGGATGGCGCTGCATGAAGCCGCCGATCAACAGGGTGGCCAGGTAGTTGCCGATGGTCAGCGTGGCGCCGACCGCCAGTGAGCCGAAACCGGACTTGCCATTGAGCAGGTCCTCGATCTCCTTGGCCTGGTCCAGCAGCGCCACCGCTTGGGGCAGCAGTTGCTTGCCCAGGGCGTTGAGGCTCAGGCGCTTGCCAGCGCGGTCGAACAGCTGGCAGCTGGATTGGCGCTCCAGTTCAGTGATGGACGTGCTGGCGGCCGACTGCGACAGATTGAGCAGACCCGCAGCGCGGGACACGCTCTCCTGCTGAGCGACGGCGACGAAGACTTGAAGTTGACGTAGAGTGAATCGCATATCTATATAACCGATAACCCTTATCTTAATAATCCATTTAACAGATATTGTCGCCGCCATTAGAATGCGTTGCAATCGCGCACCCTACCGGCGCAGGCAATATTTCCAGGAGTCCCCCGTACATGAGCAACATGAACCACGAGCGTGTCCTCAGTGTTCATCACTGGAACGACACTCTGTTCAGCTTCAAGTGCACCCGCGATCCGGGCCTGCGCTTCGAGAACGGTCAGTTCGTGATGATCGGCCTGCAACAGCCCAATGGCCGCCCGCTTATGCGCGCTTACTCGATTGCCAGCCCGAACTGGGAAGAGCATCTGGAATTCTTCAGCATCAAGGTGCCGGATGGCCCGCTGACTTCCCAGTTGCAGCACCTGAAGGAAGGCGACGAGATCATCATCAGCAAGAAACCCACCGGCACCCTGGTGCTGGACGATCTCAAGCCCGGCAAGCATTTGTACCTGCTCAGCACCGGCACCGGCCTGGCGCCGTTCATGAGCGTGATCCAGGATCCGGAAACCTACGAGCGTTTCGAAAAAGTGATCCTGTGCCACGGTGTGCGCTACGTCAATGAAGTCGCCTATCGCGAGTTCATCACCGAGCACCTGCCGCAGAACGAGTTCTTCGGCGAAGCACTGCGTGACAAGCTGATCTACTACCCGACCGTGACGCGCGAGCCGTTCGAAAACGAAGGCCGCCTGACTGACTTGATGCGCAGCGGCAAGCTGTTCCGCGACATCGGCCTGCCGCCGATCAACCCGCAGGACGACCGCGCCATGCTGTGCGGCAGCCCGAGCATGCTGGACGAGACCAGCCAGGTACTCGACAGCTTCGGCCTGACCGTTTCGCCGCGCATGCGCGAGCCGGGTGATTACCTGATCGAGCGGGCGTTCGTCGAGAAATAAGCTGTTGCGATAAGTGTGGAGTGGGGCGTCAGCCGACATAGTCGTTGAATGTTGGACTGCTTTCGCGAGCAAGCCCGCTCCCATATTAGATCGCAGTGAGCGCGAATCTTGTGTTCACCAGAGATCCAGTGTGGGGCGGGCTTGCTCGCGAAGAAGGCGACTCGGTCCAACAGATGCCCCACAAAAAAGCCCGCGCAGCCTGATGAAGGCAGCGCGGGCTTTTTCGTTCCTGGGTATTTATCAGGCCACGGGAATCACTTCCAGCACCCGGATCAACCCCGGCTGCGGGTAATGCCAGCGAACGTCCAGGTCCCAGAACTGCGCGCCGTATTCGCGTTCGGCGGTAGGCGTCTGGTACGCCGGGCGTGGGTCCTGCGCCAGGCATTGCTCGATGAGCTCGACCAAGGGCTCTGCCAGGCGTGTGGCGTGGTCGCGGGCCTGAAGCAGGGCTGAGTCTGCCCATTGCACCGTAATCGGCTCGGGCGCTGCGCTGGCGATGTGGTTGGTCGCCGAGCCGACAATGTCGGCGTAAGGCACGTAGGGCTTGATGTCCAATACCGGCGTGCCATCGAGCAGGTCGATGCCCGAAATCCACAGACGACCGGCTTCGACCCGCTCCAGCTTTACCACTGACTGGCCGATGCCGTTGGGGCGATGGGTGGCGCGGGTGGCGAACACGCCCACGGACTTGTTGCCGCCCAGGCGTGGCGGCCGCACTTTCAACCGTGGCTTGTCTTCCAGGGCCTGGTGGAACAGGAACAGCAACCAGACATGGCTGACCTGTTCCAGGCCCTGCACCGCTTCACCCTGGTCGAATGGCGCCACCAGCTCCAGCACGCCGCGCGCGGCCGGGGCCAGTTGCGGTTGGCGGGGGATGGCGAACTTCTCCTTGAAGCAGGAGCGAACGAAGCCAATGGGGGAGACGCTGTAGGTCATGAGTTGGGATCGACGCGAGGTGGGAAGGGCATCATAGCGCGGGCGGGGCTGACCTTGCTCTTTGTGGCGAGGGAGCTTGCTCCCGCTCGATTGCGTAGCAATCGCAAAGCGGGGGCTACTTCGTAGCCCAGCGGGAGCAAGCTCCCTCGCCACAAAAGCGCTGTAAGGCCTTAATCAGCCGCGCACGCGCAGCGTCAGGCCCTTGAGGAAATTGCGCAGCAGTTGGTCGCCACACGGACGGTAGTTGGTGTGGCCGAACTTGCGGAACAACGCGCTCAATTCCGGCTTGGACACCGGGAACTCGGCCGCCTTGAGGATCGCGTGCATGTCGTCTTCCTTCAGTTCGAAGGCCACCCGCAGTTTCTTGAGGATGATGTTGTTGGTCACCGGCACTTCGATCGGTTGCGGCGGACGGCTTTCGTCCTTGCCGCGCTTGAAGATCACCAAACCGTCGAGCAAGTGCGCCATGACTTCGTCAGGGCAGAACACAAAGCCTTCTTCCTCGTCTTTCTTGAGGTAGCCCGTCAAGTCGGCCAAGGCCACTTCCAGGCCGCCGAGCTTGATGATCTCGATGACTTTCTTGTCGCTGATGTCGAGCATGTAGCGCACGCTGCGCAGTACGTCGTTGTGAATCATGTGTGCAATCCTGATCGATCGGCAGTGGGCGCCTCAGTTCGCTGCGGCGCCGGAAAATTAGAATTTCTCTTTGGCGGACAGGTAGCGCCACTGGCCCAGCGGCACCTTGCCGATGGACACGCCGCCAATGCGGATGCGGCGAATGGCGACGACCTTGAGGCCAACCGCCTGGCAAAGCAGCGCGATCACGCCGGGCTGCGGGTTTTTCATGGCAAAGCGCAGGCGGTTCTCGTTCTGCCAACTGGCCTTGACCGCCGGCAACTCCTTGCCCTTGTAGGTCAAGCCATGGTTCAGGCGATTGAGGCCATGGGCGACCATTTCGCCTTCGACTTCCACCACGTATTCCTGTTCGATCTTCGCCGCGTCCGCCGTGAGCTTGCGCAGGATCTTCCAGTCCTGGGTGAACACCAACAGGCCGCTGGCATTGGCCTGCAGGTCGGCGCTGGCGGTCAGGCGCAGGAAGTGCCCCTTGAGTGGTCGTTTGCCAAAGCGATGTTCCTCGCTCAGGGACTGGGCCCCGAGGGTGGCTATTGCCGAGTCCACGTCCATGCCCGCCGGGACATTCATCAACAGTGTCACCGGCTCCGGCGCGGTGGCCTTGGCCTCGGGATCGAGCTCGA
Source organism: Pseudomonas sp. FG6 (assembly GCF_057809015.1). Lineage (NCBI taxonomy): Bacteria > Pseudomonadati > Pseudomonadota > Gammaproteobacteria > Pseudomonadales > Pseudomonadaceae > Pseudomonas > Pseudomonas sp. FG6. Next base: position 8,636 of record NZ_JBMDJD010000039.1, on the reverse strand, counting down.
CTTTCTGGGTGGTGACCTTGAACTGCGGTTCGTCGATGACTTCGCCATCCACGGTGACCCACCCGCCCTCGATGAACAACTCCGCCTCCCGGCGAGAACAGCCGACCAGTTCGATGAGGCGTTTGGAGAGACGAATCGGGTCAGTCATGTCAGGGCCGTAACAAAAAGAGGGTACGCATTGTACCTGCCTGGCGCGGGTTAATCGCGGGACTTTTAGCCGCGCCCGGTCTTCAGGTCGGGCTGTTTGTAGCGCATGTGCAGCAACGGGTACGGTTGGTTCATGCCATCGTGTGCCGAGCGCCCGATCACTTCGAACCCTTGCTTGAGGTAAAAACCCAAGGCTTGCGGGTTCTGTTCGTTGACGTCCAGTTCGTCAGCGTTGAGGTTTTCCATGGCATAGCGCAGCAACTGCTTGCCCAGGCCTTGGCTGCGGTGCTGCGGATCGATGAACAGCATCTCGACCTTGCCGGCCGCGACGCCGGCGAAGCCGGTGATCCGCTGGCGGGCATCGCGGGTGCAGATGAGCATCACGGCGTCGAGGTAGCGGGTGAGCACCAGGTTCTTCAGCAACTCGATGTAGCTGTCTGGCAGGAAGTCATGGGTGGCGCGTACTGAAGCCTCCCAAACTTGCGTCAGTTCCTGGTAGTCGCTCGGTTTCGGTGTATGGATGACCGAATGCTGACGCATGCCCGCCTGTTCCTTTTGCTCGATGCCCTGGGTGTTTCCATACGATAGTCGTAAAAAAGCCCCGCATCTTGTGGCAAGAGCGGGGCTTCGGGATTTTTTCGGTGCCAGCAGGTGAGTGGCTTGCAACCAACCTGTGGCGAGGGAGCTTGCTCCCGCTCGATTGCGTAGCAATCGCAAAGAGGGGCTACTTCGTAGCCCAGCGGGAGCAAGCTCCCTCGCCACAAGAGCGGATCGGCATGCCCGGATTAATTGATCTGCTCAGCCCACAAATCGTACTCATCGGCGTCGGTCACCTTGCACCAGACCTTGTCGCCCGGCTTGAGGTTGCTGCCGTTGTCGATGAACACGTTGCCGTCGATTTCCGGGGCGTCGAAGAAGCTGCGGCCGACGGCGCCTTGCTCGTCCACTTCGTCCACCAGCACTTCGATTTCACGGCCGATGCGCATTTGCAGGCGCGCCGAGCTGATGGCCTGCTGGTGCGCCATGAAGCGCTCCCAACGGTCCTGCTTGACCTCGTCCGGGACAACGTCCAGGTCCAGGTCGTTGGCCGGTGCGCCATCGACAGGCGAATACTGGAAGCAGCCGACGCGGTCGAGCTGGGCTTCGGTCAGCCAGTCCAGCAGGTACTGGAAGTCTTCTTCGGTTTCGCCGGGGAAGCCGACGATGAACGTCGAGCGAATGATCAGGTCCGGGCAGATTTCGCGCCAGTTCTTGATGCGGGCCAGGGTCTTGTCTTCGAACGCCGGACGCTTCATGGCCTTGAGAACTTTCGGGCTGGCGTGCTGGAACGGGATGTCCAGGTACGGCAGGATCTTGCCGGCCGCCATCAACGGGATCAGTTCGTCGACGTGCGGATACGGGTAGACGTAATGCAGGCGGACCCAGACGCCGAGGGTGCTGAGGGCTTCGCACAGCTCGGTCATGCGGGTTTTCACCGGGGCACCGTTCCAGAAGCCAGTGCGGTACTTCACGTCGACGCCGTAGGCGCTGGTGTCCTGGGAGATCACCAGCAGTTCCTTGACGCCGGCCTTGACCAGGCGCTGGGCCTCGTCGAGCACGTCGCCCACCGGACGGCTCACCAGCTTGCCGCGCATCGACGGAATGATGCAGAAGCTGCAGCTGTGGTTGCAGCCTTCGGAAATCTTCAGGTAAGCGTAATGACGCGGGGTCAGCTTGATGCCTTGCGGCGGCACCAGGTCGATCAGCGGGTTGTGGTCCTGTTTGGGCGGCACCACTTCGTGCACGGCGTTGACCACTTGCTCGTATTGCTGCGGGCCGGTCACGGACAACACGCTTGGGTGGACCTCGCGGATGTTGCCTTCTTCCACGCCCATGCAGCCGGTGACGATGACCTTGCCGTTTTCCTTGATGGCTTCGCCGATCACCTCCAGGGACTCGGCCTTGGCCGAATCGATGAAGCCGCAGGTGTTGACCACGACCACATCGGCGTCCTGATACGTGGAGACCACGTCATAGCCTTCCATGCGCAGCTGAGTCAGGATGCGCTCGGAGTCGACCAGAGCCTTCGGGCAACCCAGGGAAACGAAGCCGACCTTCGGATTGGCTGGCGCATTATTGGTGGACATGTCTAACCTCGGTGTAGGGGGATCGTCTCTTGCCGAGACAGGGCGCCTGGCGCGCCTCTGATCAAAAAGTGCGCAATTCTAGCGGTGGTGGAGGCACTTGACCAGCTTTAAACGGGGAAAAACGACGAGTGCTGCGCTATGCTTCGCGCCTTTGCGCCTTACTGGGTTCTACAGTCAACAAAAGACCTGTAACGCAATGTGAAATGGCGCATGCTGCATGCGCAATGTGCTTTGTATAAGAAGACAGGTCTGGGAATCGGGAGTGTTGGATGGGTCATGCAAGTAGTCAGGCGGCAGGTGCCGAGCAGTCGGCGGCCAAACCGCTGAGCATGCTGGTGGCGGCGGTCGGGGTGGTTTACGGCGACATCGGCACGAGCCCGTTGTACACCCTCAAGGAAGTGTTTTCCGGAGGCTATGGTGTGCCAGTCACCCATGATGGCGTGTTGGGGATCCTGTCGCTGATTTTCTGGTCGTTGATCTGGGTCGTTTCGATCAAGTACATGATGTTCGTCCTGCGGGCCGACAACCAGGGCGAGGGCGGGATCATGGCACTCACCGCGTTGGCGCGACGGGCGGCGGGCACGCGCAAGCGGCTGCGTACGTTGCTGGTGGTCTGCGGCCTGATTGGCGCGGCGCTGTTCTACGGCGACAGCATGATCACCCCGGCGATTTCCGTGCTCTCGGCGATCGAAGGCCTTGGCCTGGCATTTGACGGCATCGACCACTGGGTAGTGCCGCTGTCGCTGGTGGTGCTGGTGGCGCTCTTCATTATCCAGCGCCATGGCACCGCACGCATCGGCATCCTGTTCGGCCCGATCATGGTGACCTGGTTCCTGGTGCTCGGCGCCCTGGGTGCCTATGGCATCAGCCAGCACCCGGAAGTGTTGCAGGCGATTAACCCGGTCTGGGCCGTGCGTTTTTTCATGGTTCATACCGGCATGGGCGTGGCGATCCTCGGCGCCGTGGTGTTGGCACTGACCGGGGCCGAAGCGCTGTATGCCGACATGGGGCACTTCGGTCGCAAGCCCATCGCCCGCGCCTGGTTCATCCTGGTATTGCCGGCACTGGTGCTCAATTATTTCGGCCAGGGCGCGTTGCTGCTGGGTGACCCGGAAGCGGCGCGCAACCCGTTCTACCTGCTGGCGCCAAGCTGGGCGTTGATCCCCTTGGTGGGCCTGTCGACCCTGGCCACGGTGATCGCGTCGCAAGCAGTGATTTCCGGTGCGTTCTCCCTGACGCGCCAGGCGATCCAGCTCGGCTATATTCCGCGCATGTACATCCAGCACACCTCCAGCGACGAACAGGGCCAGATCTACATCGGCGCAGTGAACTGGTCGCTGATGGTCGGCGTGGTGCTGCTGGTGCTCGGTTTCGAATCCTCCGGCGCGCTGGCTTCGGCCTACGGCGTGGCAGTGACTGGCACCATGCTGATGACCACGATCCTGGTCTCGGCGGTCATGCTGCTGTTGTGGAAATGGCCACCGGTGCTGGCGGTGCCGGTGCTGATCGGTTTCCTGTTGGTAGACGGCCTGTACTTCGCTGCCAACGTGCCGAAGATCGTCCAGGGCGGTGCGTTCCCGGTGATCGCCGGTATCGCCTTGTTCGTACTGATGACCACCTGGAAGCGCGGCAAGCAGTTGCTGGTGGAGCGCTTGGACGAAGGCGCGTTGCCGTTGCCGATCTTCATCAGCAGTATCCGCGTGCAGCCGCCGCATCGCGTGCAGGGCACTGCCGTGTTCCTGACCGCGCGTTCGGACGCTGTCCCCCATGCGTTGTTGCACAACCTGTTGCACAACCAGGTGCTGCATGAGCAGGTGGTGTTGTTGACGGTGGTGTACGAGGACATTCCGCGGGTGCCGCCACAACGGCGTTTCGAGGTCGATGCCTATGGCGAAGGCTTCTTCCGGGTGATCCTGCACTTTGGTTTCACCGACGAGCCGGATGTGCCGCAGGCCCTCAAGCTCTGCCATCTGGATGATCTGGATTTCAGTCCGATGCGCACCACGTACTTCCTCAGCCGCGAAACAGTCATCGCCTCGAAGCTTGAAGGCATGGCCCGCTGGCGCGAGGCGTTGTTCGCATTCATGTTGAAGAACGCCAATGGCAACCTGCGCTTTTTCAACCTGCCGTTGAACCGGGTGATCGAGCTGGGGACGCAGGTCGAGATGTAGCGACCAGAAAACAAAAAGCCCTCGTTGCCTTGCGGCGGCGGGGGCTTTTTTGTGGGGCGCTGTCAGATCACTGCTCGGCCACTTTGTTTTGCCGCTCGTTGATCTCATCGATCAGGCGCTTGGCCAGGGCTGGGTAGTTTTCGTCGAAGTGGTGGCCGCCCGGCAGCTTGACGGCTTCGCCTACCGCAGTCTTGTCGGTGCAGCCGCTTTCGTCGGCTTCTTCGCCACCGTAGATGCACACCACCTTTTCGGCTGGCAGCTTGGCCATTTCCGGGCCGGTGGCCGCTTCGGTGCCGGCGTTGCCGAGCCAGCCTTCGACTTCGATCTCGAAGCTGCCGGTGCGGGCGAAGGCCAGCAGGATGATCGCATCGACCCGCTGTTGCTCGGTGGCCGGCAGGCGATTGTAGATCGCCGGCAACACGTCGGCGCCGAAAGAGTAGCCGGTCAGGATGAAGCGCTTGGTGCCCCAGATCTGGCGGTAGTGCTGCATCAGTTCGGCGAGGTCCACCGCGCTCTGCTCGGGGCTCTTGTGCTGCCAGTAGTAGCGCAGGGTGTCGATGCCGACCACTGGGTAGCCGATCTTGGCCATTTCATCGGCCACGTCGCGGTCCAGGTCACGCCAGCCACCGTCCCCGGAGAGGAACAGGGTCACGGTGTCCCGTGCCTGGGCGGCCGGTACTTCCACCACAGGAATGGCCAGGCCACCCTTGCCCTTTTCGGTGCCAACGAGAATCTTGCGCAGTTCGTTGTTCAGCACTTGCGGCAGGTTGATGTCGTAGTCGCTGATGCTGGTCTCGGCATTTTTCTGGTCGCGGACGAAGCCGGCGCTGGTGTCGTCGGGGTTGTCGTTCCAGGCCACGAGCCAATGGCCGTGGGCGGCGCTTTTAGGCAGCAGGTGGGTGCAGCCGGGCTTTTCCAGGGCCAGGTCGACCGAGACGGCCTTGGCCTTGTCGTCCTTCTGCTCCGCCAGCCAGCGCCAGGCCAGCACGGCGCCAGGGCCGATGCCGCTGACAAGCGTGGCGGGTCCCTGGAGCTCCCTCAGGCCCGCCTGCAGGGCACGACCTTGCAGGATGCAGTCCTTGGGCAGAATGACCTGGACGATCTGTGCCGAGCCGGTGCGACTGAGGGTCGTCAGCTGCGTGTCGCTGAGCTTCTGGTCTTCATTGACCGCCACCAGCACTTGGGCACGGGCTTTGGTGCCGGGAATGACGCGAGTCATCGGCGCGCCGTCGGCGGGCGTCAGTTGTTCCAGGGTGGGTTGCGGGGCCGGGCGGTTCCAATACCAGTAACCGCCACCGAGAATCACCGCCAGCACTAGCAGGGCGGCCACTACGTATCGCCAGGAGCGTTGCATCATCAGCGTTTCACCAGTCCAGTCAGGCCGCCTGCAATCAAGGCGGCAGTATCGGCCAGCGCCACCAGCGGATCGAGTCCGGCGGGCACAGCCATGTAACGAGGTTCCCAGTCAGGCTGGAATTTGTCTTTGAAGCGGCGCAGCCCCTGGAAATTGTAGAGCTGCTCGCCGCGACGGAACACCATCGAACCCAGGCGCTGGGTCAAGGGCGCGCCGCGCCGCGGTTGAAGACCCGAAAGCGGGACCATGCCAAGGCTGAAGCGGGCGTAGCCATGGTTTTTGTAATGTTGGATCAGGCCGACCATCATGAATTCCATGGTCAGCTTGGGCGCATCGGGGTGGGCGCGCATCAGGTCGAGGCTGGCCAGTTCCGGGTTGTGGGTTTCCAGCAGGTTGGCAAACGCCACCGGGCGCCCCTCGAAACGAATCACTGCGATGCGAAAGTGCTTGAGGTAGTCGTCGCTGAAGCGGCCCAGGGAGAAGCCTTTCTCGCGCACGTTCTTGCCGGTGAGCCAGGCGTCGGAAATGACCTTGAGTTCATCCATCGGTGCCTCGCCTTGTTCATGGATCTCCAGTGAGAGGCCATCGCGGGTGCCGCGGTTCCAGGTGTAGCGCAAGTCCTTCATTTCCTTGCCCTTGGCCTCAAGGTCGAAACGCTTGAGATCGACTCGTGCCTCTTCACCCAGCTTGATCGCCGTCAGGCCGATGTCCATGTAGTACGGCAGGTTCTCGGCGCGCACCTGGTAGAACACCGGGCGAGCATGGTGGATGTCGCACAGGTCACGGAATTGCCAGATCATTTCGGCCCGTTGCTGGGTCGGCCCGATCGGATCATACAGCGCTACCAGGCTGCGTCCGCGGCGGGCATACATCAGGAACGCCTCGTCGTTGGGGTGGAACAGCAGCGCCTTGTCGCCGGTCAGGGACAGGCCGCCGTCGGGTTGCGAGGAGGCCATGAGAATCGTCTTGGCCCGCTCCAGCTCTTCGGCCGTCGGCAAATGGATCACCGGCCGCGCGGTGCGCAGCAGCCAGGTCAGCGACACCACCACCAGCAGCACCGCAGCCCCGAGCAACGAGCGCAGGCCACGCGGGGCATCGGCATCGAGGGTGAACTGCCACCACAGTTGATGGCTATAAGGCACGTCCTGGTAAGCAAACAGCAGCAGCCAGATCGATGCACCGAGTACGCACAGGCTGGCAATCAGGAACAGCGGGGAAAAGGGCAGCTCGGTCAGGCGACTCGGGCGATAGAAAGAACGCCGGAACACCGCCAGCAGGGCACCGGTCAGCGTCAGCAGCGTGGCCTCTTCCCAGTCGAAACCCTTGAGCAGTGAGAGCAGGGCGCCCACCAGCAGCAAGATGGTGGTCAGCATCCAGGCGGCCGACAGGCGACGGCGCAGGCCTTGGGCGAGCAATAGGCAGAGCACACCCACCAGGCTGGCGCCAAAGTGCGAGGCATCCACCAGGCGATGAGGGATCAGGAAACCGATGTGCTCCAGGCGCGTGTCGATTTCCGGCGTCACGCCGGAAAACAGCAGCACCACGCCGGACAGGAACACCAGCACCGCCAGGATCGGTGCGGCGAAGCCGGACGCGACGCGCAGGGTCTGGCGTGTCTGGAACAGGCGCTGCGCCTCATTGATCAGCAGCAGCACACAGGCCACCAGCATCGGCAGCAGCACGTAGATCAGGCGATACAGCAATAGGGCGGCGGCCAGCGGTGCGGCGCCCAGCTTGTCGGCGAAGGCGGCCAGCAGAATCGCCTCGAACACCCCGACACCGCCGGGTACGTGGCTGAGTACGCCAGCCGCCAGCGCCAACAGGTACACCAACAGGAACGCACCGAACGGAGGCGCTTCGGGCAGCAGCAAGTACAGCACCGTGGCGGCGGCCGCGACGTCCAGGGCGGTGATGACCAGTTGCAGGAAGGTCAGGCGGCGGCCCGGTAAGCGCAGGGTGCGGCGCCCGGCCTTGACCAGCAGGCTGTCGCGCCGGGGTTGTTCCGGCAGGCGTCGACGGTAGATGCCGATGGCCAATACGCTGGTGAGCAGCAGCACGGCCGCTGCGATTGCGGCCAGCACGCTGGCGGGCAGGTGCAGCGCAGCGGACGCGGCCGGCAGGTTGCTGAGGGTGGCTAATGCCGCCAGCGGGGGCAGGGCACAGCCCAGTGACAGGCTGGCGAACAACGTCATGTGGGCGACGTCCGAAGCCCCCAGGCCATGGCGCGCGTACAGGCGGTAGCGCACCGAACCGCCGGACAGCAGCGACAGGCCGATGGCATTGCCAATGGCGAAAGCGGTGAATCCACCGAGGATCATGGTTTGTGGCGGCAGCGTCACGCCGGCATAACGGCTGGCGGACCATTCATAGCCCAGCAGGATGACGAAACCGGCCACGGTGGCGGCAATCGCACCGAGCAGGGCTGGCCGGGGCACTTCGAGAATCGAATCGTGCAGCGCGTAGAGGTCGAGCTCGCTCAGCAAGTGGCGACAGGCAATCAGTGCAATCGCGAACAACAACAGCGTGACGGCAAGGCCGATGGGTTGGCGGTACTGATTGATACGGTCGAGCCAGCGCAGCCGCTCGGCGTTGACCGGTGGTGCAGTAACAGGGTCTTGCGGGTCAGAGTGGGCGCGCATCAATCACCTCTTGAGCTATGCGCGACAGGATGGGGCTATCCGGCCAAGTTACCAATCCCTTCGGCAGAAAAAAATTACAAAATATTTGTAATGAAAGCTTTTTTCGACAGATACAAAAAAGGCCACTCTTTCGAATGGCCTTTCTTGATGTTTGGTTGCGGGAGCCGGATTTGAACCGACGACCTTCGGGTTATGAGCC
>NZ_JBMDJD010000038.1:0-47669 GCF_057809015.1 Pseudomonas sp. FG6 | reverse complement strand
GCCTGCTTTGGGAGCAGGATGTCAGGAGTTCGAATCCCCTTACCCCGACCATATTGAAGATCCCCGTATCGAAAGATACGGGGATTTTTTTTGCCTGCAAAAAAGACAAATAGTCTTAAGTCATCGTACAAGTTGCCGATAACCCGCCGACAGGGGCATGGAGCGAGCGCCCCCTCTTCAGGCCAAACAATAAAAAAGGCACTCGTTATGTACCTTCGTCAGCTGAATATAGCCCCCCGTGCCGCGCTGGGCTTTGCCGTGATTGCCGTGTTGGTGGCGTTGCTCGGGGTGTTTGCGCTGGGGCAGATGTCGAGCATTCGCGACAGCGAAGTCGCCGTGGAAACCCAATGGTTGCCCAGCATTCGCGGTGGCGATGAGATTCGTGAGCTGATGCTGCGCATCCGCACGATTTCCCTGCGCATGGCGCTTGACCAGGATCCCAAGAACATCCCGGTGTATCGCGGGCAGATGGACACGCGCGATAAGGAGCTGAGCGAGAAGATTGCCAGTTACGACAAGCTGGTCGTCACGCCTGAAGGCAAGGCCCTTTACGATCAGTTCAAACAGACCTTCGCCGCTTACCGCACGGGTATTGCGCAATCCTTCGCCCTGGCGGAGCAGGGGCGTCGTGACGATCTGATCAAGCTGTTGCTGGTGGACATGAAGACCGTGGTGGACGGTTCCGGCAAGCAGCTCAACGACCTTGCCGAGCTGTTTTCCAAGCAAGTGTCCATCGAGAGCCAGAAGTCCCAGGAGCACTACGCCAATTCCAGGTTGATCGTCAGCCTGTTCATTGTGCTTGCTGCCCTGGCGACGGTGGCCCTGGCGATGTTGCTCACCCGCAGCATCGTCAAGCCGTTGGGTGAGGCACTGAACGCCGCTCAGAACGTCGCACGCGGTGACCTGACCCGACCGATCGAGGCCCGTGGCAACGACGAAGTGAGCCGCTTGCTTGAGGCCTTGGCGACCATGCAGCAGAATCTGCGTGAGACCCTGCAGGGCATCAGCGGTTCGGCTACGCAGCTGGCCACGGCGGCCGATGAGTTGAATGTTGTCACGCTCGACAGCACCCATAGCCTGCAACAGCAGAATAACGAAATTGAACAGGCTGCCACCGCCGTCACTGAAATGACGACCGCGGTGGAAGAAGTCGCGCGCAATGCCGTGTCGACCTCTGACGCCACACGTCAGTCGAGCGCCTCGGCGTCGCTTGGGCAGGAGCGCGTCAGCGATACGGTCGATGCCATCGGCGCCTTGGCCAGCGATGTGCAGATAACCGGTGGCCTGGTGCAATCGCTGGCCAATCAGTCGCAGGACATCGGCAAGGTGCTGGACGTGATCCGGGCCATCGCCGAGCAGACCAATCTGCTGGCGCTCAATGCCGCCATCGAAGCGGCTCGCGCGGGTGAAAGCGGTCGCGGGTTTGCAGTGGTGGCGGACGAAGTGCGGGCGCTGGCTTATCGCACGCAGCAATCGACCCAGGAAATCGAGCAAATGGTCCAGGGCATGCGCAGCGGTGCCACCCAGGCACTGGACTCCATGCAAGCCAGCTCCAGTCGCGCCGCCAGTACGCTGGCGTTGGCGGAGCGGGCGGGGGAGGCACTACAGACCATCACCGCGTCGGTCAACGAAATCCACGAACGCAACCTGGTGATTGCCAGCGCCGCCGAAGAGCAGGCGCAAGTCGCCCGCGAAGTGGACCGCAACCTGGTGAACATCCGTGACTTGTCCGTGCGCTCGGCCACCGGCGCGGACCAGACCAGCGCTTCCAGCCATGAGCTGTCGCAACTGGCGAATTCGCTGCGCACGATGGTGCAGCGGTTTCAGGTTTGATCGCAGTGTTTTGACCGTGGCGCCTTCATCGCGAGCAGGCTCGCTCCCACAGAATGATCGCGATCAACTGTGGGAGCGAGCCTGCTCCGGGCGGCGATCCGACGATTGCGCTGGATCATTCGATCCCAGTTTTGCTGACTCAGTGCAACTTCAGCCGAGGCTCGGTCCCACGGCCGATCTTGCTGCCCAGCATCAGCATCGCCGTGCGGAACACGCCGTACAGCGCCATCTGGTGCATGCGGTACAGCGACACATAGAACATCCGCGCCAACCAGCCTTCGAGCATGACGCTGCCGGTCAGGTTGCCCATCAGGTTGCCCACCGCCGAGAAGCGCGACAGCGAAATCAACGAACCGTAGTCGGTGTACTTGTAGTGCGGCAGGGCCTTGCCCTCAAGCCGTAGCTTCAGGGATTTGCTCAGCAGCGATGCTTGTTGATGCGCCGCTTGGGCGCGAGGTGGCACGTTGCGTTCGCTGCCTGGCTGTGGGCAGGCCGCGCAGTCGCCGAAGGCGAAGATGTTCTCGTCGCGGGTGGTTTGCAGCGTGGGCAGCACGTGCAATTGGTTGATCCGGTTGGTCTCCAGCCCGTCGATGTCCTTGAGGAAGCCTGGTGCACGAATCCCGGCGGCCCAGACCTTCAGGCTCGCGTCGATCACTTTGCCCTCTGCAGTGATCAGGCTGTCGGCGGTCACCTGGGCGACGGCCGCATTGGTCATGACATTGACCCCGAGTTTCTCCAGGGTCTTGTGCACCGGCCCGCCGATACGCTCGGGCAAGGCCGGCAACACGCGTGGCCCGGCTTCGATCAGGGTGATGTGCATGTTTTCCGGTTTGATCCGGTCCAGGCCGTAGGCCGCCAGTTCGTGGGCGGCGTTATGCAGCTCTGCCGCCAGTTCGACACCGGTCGCACCGGCACCGACGATGGCCACGCTGATGCGCTCCTGGGCGTCGGCCTGGCCGGCGTGGGCACGCAGGTAATGGTTGAGCAATTGCTGATGGAAGCGTTCGGCCTGCTTGCGGGTGTCGAGGAACAGGCAATGCTGCGCCGCGCCTTCGGTGCCGAAGTCATTGGTGGTGCTGCCGACGGCAATCACCAGGGTGTCGTAACCTAATTCCCGGGCGGGCAACAGCTCGACGCCGGCCTCGTCATAGGTGGCCGCCAGTTGGATTCTCTTGCTCTCGCGATCCAGGCCGCTCATGCGGCCAAGCTGGAACTCGAAGTGGTTCCATTTCGCTTGGGCGACGTAGTTGAGTTCGTCTTCGGAGGAGTTCAGGGAACCGGCGGCCACTTCGTGCAGCAAGGGCTTCCAGATGTGGGTCAGGTTCGCGTCGACCAGCATGACGCTGGCCGTGCCGCGCTTGCCCAGAGTCTTACCCAGGCGGGTAGCCAACTCCAGGCCGCCGGCGCCGCCGCCGACGATGACAATACGATGAGTCATGGGGATATCTCGCAAGGCTAAAGGAAATCGGTGCCGTTACCCGCGCGAGCTTCATTGTGGTGTCTCGCAAACATTGGCTCATAGCGTCAGGTAACTGATCAGTCGGCTCAACAGACCCAGGCCGATGGTCACGGCCAGTACCACCACCAGGAGCATCCACGGCCGGAAAGGCCGGCGCTCGACTCGGTGCTGGGACAGTTGCAGGTACTCTTCGACATGCTTCTGGTCTTCTGGGTTCAGGCGGCTGGTCATAAAGGCCTCGTCAGGTAGACGTTGCGAAATGTAGAGACGTTACAGCGTCCAGTGGTCGGTGCCGCAAGTCGCTTGACCGCCTGTCGGCCCGATCCGCTCGTTGCGCGATCACAGGCTGATCCCGACATCGAAGACGATGCTGCGTCCCAGGTTGCTGCGCAAGAAGTCCGGCGCATCGGGGTGGGCGAACAGTACCCGGGCGAAGGTCGGGCCCACCAGCGACAACGAACGCCAACCCTGGCGCAAATATTCGGTGGGCGGTGGAAAGTGGCTGTTGAGGTCCAGCACTTCACGCTTGAGACTGGCGAAGGCGATGATGTCCAGGTCCCCCAGGTCCATGCCGCGCTCGGTGTAGTTATGGGCCTTCTTGCGCAGGGTTGGGGCGAGTCGAAGCAGGAATTCATTGGCCGGAATTCGCCTGGGCTTGGCTTCGCGGCGCACCAGTTGGCTCAAGGAGAACGCACTGCGACGGCGTTGCAGTTCATCGCGCCATTCGTCATTGAGCCGGCGCCCCTCGTCGAGGACAAAAAACACTTCGAAATTGGCGTCGCGAAACAGCACGTCCGGCGGCTCTCCCGCCGGGGTGAACTCGTCGGCACGGTAGGGCACGTTCAACCCTTGCAGCAGCCGCTGGCAGACCCAACGCTCACGCTCCCATTTGCGGGCATTGGAGAGGAAGGCGTTGGCTTGCTCGGCCGCGATGGTCAGCAGGCGTAAATAATCGGAGTCATCCATGCACCCAAGCTTAGCGTTCAATTGCGACAAGCTGGAAGCGTTGCGTTGATTAATGGTGGTGGGGTGGGGTGTAGACTGCCGCCATGCAGTCTTCGTGGCGAGGACGCAAGCGGCCCGGCCACGAGGTGTTCCAAGGACAAGTCAAAGGAGTCCCCATGATCGGTGCCGAACTGCTCTCACCGCAGACCCTGGCGGCCGGTTGGCTGATTTACGTGCCGGTGTCGATCTGGGCCGTGTCGCGGGCGCCGTGGGTCGAGTTGTTCACCGACAGTCGTCGCCAGCACCTGTTGTTCGGTACGGTGCTGGCGCTGTTCATGTTGTGGCTGGTGCGACGGGATTTCGATACCGGCGTGTCGTATCACTTCATCGGCATGACCGCCGTGACGCTCTTGCTGGACTGGCCGCTGGCGATCCTCGGCGGTCTCGTCGCCCAGCTTGCCCTGGTGCTGCTGGGGCGCCAGGACCTGGCGGCGCTGGGCGTCAACGCCGTGCTGTTGATTGTGTTGCCCGTGTTGGTGACCGAATGCTGCGCGATCCTGGTCGAGCGTGCCCAGCCGCGCAACCTGTTCGTGTATATCTTCTGTTCCGGGTTTCTCGCCGCTGCGTTGTCGGCGCTGGCGTGCCTGCTGCTGGGGCTCGGGTTGCTGTGGTACGACGGGCGATTCGCCATGCCGTTCTGGCTCGAGGATTTCATCGGTTACCTCTGGCTGATCATCTTCCCCGAGGCGTTCATCAACGGCATGGTGGTCAGTGCGTTGGTGGTGTTCAGCCCCGAATGGCTGGAAACCTTCAATCGCACGCGCTACCTGTCGGCGCCTTGGAACGATGAGGAAGAGCCTTGATTCACGTCAAGGCTGCGCCACCACGTGCCCTGCATGCTTTGGAAAATTTCCAGGAGCACGACCATGAGTGTTTATGAGTGGGCAAGACAAGAGATCAGGCGCAGCCAGGACCTGGCTATGGAAATCGGCTTTGACCCGGGCCTGAGCCTGCGGGCCTTGCTCAGTGCCATCGTGCAGCAGAGCAAGGATGTGCGCAGTGTTGAAGACCTGGCCGACGAGTTGAGTTTCCTGGCGGAGAACCTCGACGACCGGCAAGACTATGGTTTCATGCGGCCTTGATTGTCGTTGTTTAATGGTGCGAGCGAGGATTGAAGTCTTCGCTGAACAGCTCGTCCTCGGCCTCGGGGGCGACCGGGATCTTGTGTTCTTCCGAAGCCCAGGCGCCCAGGTCGATCAGTTTGCAGCGATCGGAACAGAACGGCCGGAACTTGCTCTGTGGGCCCCATTCGACAGGGGCGCCACAGGTCGGGCAATCAACGGTTGGGGTTTGGCTCATGACTGGCCTCCACGCAAAGTAAGGTAAAAGTGATGCAGGCGCTCGACCTCGCCGTGCAGCCAGGCAAGGTCGCGGTCATTGACCACCACGTCATCGGCATGGCTCAGTCGATCCTGGCGGCTGGATTGAGCCTTCAGGATCGCCTGGACCTGCTGTTCGCTGGTCTGGTCACGCTGCAAGGTGCGTTCTATCTGCAAGTGTTCCGGCGCATCGATCACCAGGATTCGCTGGGTCATGGCGTACTGTCCTGATTCGATCAGCAGCGGCGAAACCAGGATGGCGTAGGGCGATTGTGCCTGGGCCAGGTGATGGGCGATTTCCTCGGCGATCAGTGGGTGCAACAGCGCCTCGAGCCAGCGGCGCTCCTCGGCATTTTCAAAGATCAGCTTGCGCAGGGCTGCCCGGTCCAGGGGCCCGTCGGCCTGCAATACGCCAGGACCGAAGTGCTCGGCGATCTTCACCAGCGCCGGGCGCCCCGGTTCGACCACCCAGCGCGAGGCGTGATCGGCATCGACCACGGGCACGCCCAGGTCGATGAAGTGCTGCGCCGCTGCGCTCTTGCCACTGCCGATGCCACCGGTGAGGCCGAGAATCCAGGTTTTTTTCACGGGGTTGCTCATAGAGAAAGTCATAAGAAATCGACGTCAGAAACCGAGAGACTGCCAATAGAAGTCGGTTATTTGACCACCCCAGAGCAACGCAATCCAGCCGGCAATCGCCAAGTAAGGTCCGAAGGGGATTTGCGTGGACGTCGGTGCCTCGCGCAGGCGCAGCACGATGACCCCGGCAACGGACCCTACCAGCGAAGACAACAGCAACGTCAACGGCAGGACTTGCCAGCCACCCCAGGCTCCCAGCATGGCCAGCAGCTTGAAATCCCCGTAGCCCATGCCTTCCTTGCCGGTGAGCAGCTTGAACACCCAGAACACCGACCACAGGGCCAGGTAGCCGGCCACGGCGCCCCACATCGCCTGGTTCAGGGAAACGAACAGCCCGAAGCTGTTGACGATCAGGCCCAGCCACAACAGCGGCAGCACCAATGTGTCGGGCAGCAGTTGATGATCGGCGTCGATCAGGCTCATGCCCAGCAGGCCCCAGGTCAACACCATCACCGTCAGCGCCTGCCAGCCGAAGCCGAAATGCCAGGCGACGAAGGCCGACAGCGCACCGCAGGCCAATTCGGTCAGGGGGTAGCGCCGGCCGATGGGCGCGGCGCAGCTCGAACAGCGACCGCGCAACAACAGGTAGCTGAGCAGCGGGATGTTCTCCCAGGCCCGGATGCGGTGCCCGCAGTGCGGGCACTGCGAGTGCGGCAGCATCAGGTTGTACACCGGGCCCGGGGTCTCGGCCGGCAGGCCCAGCAGGTCGTGGGCTTGCAGGCGCCATTCGCGGCTGAGCATCTTGGGCAGGCGCCACACCAGCACGTTGAGGAAACTGCCGATGATCAATCCGAGCAATAAGGCGGTCAGCGTGAAGGCCAGGGGGTAAAGCGCGAAAAATTCGCTCAGGGGCATGTCAGATCGCCGAGCCGAGTTGAAAGATGGGCAAGTACATGGCAACCACCAGGCCGCCGACGACCACCCCCAGGACCACCATGATGAATGGCTCCATCAGGCTGGTGAGGCTGTCCACCAGGTTGTCCACCTCGGCCTCGTAGAAGCCCGCCACCTTGTCGAGCATGTCGTCCAGCGCCCCGGACTCCTCGCCGATCGCGGTCATCTGGACCGCCAGGTTGGGGAAGATGCCGGAAGCGCGCATGGAAAAATTCAGCTGCATGCCGGTCGAGACGTCCTGGCGGATGCGTTGCACCGCCCGCTTGAACACCACGTTGCCGGTGGCGCCCGAAACCGATTCCAGGGCCTCCACCAGCGGCACGCCGGCCGCGAAGGTCGTGGACAGTGTGCGGGCGAAGCGGGCCACGGCGGATTTGTACATCAGGGCGCCGATCAGCGGCAGCTTGAGCAGCCATGTGTCCCGCCAGTCTCGGAAACCCTGGGAACGCTTGAGCGCGTGTTTCACGCCAAAGAAGCCGCCCACCAACCCGCCCAGCAGCACCCACCACCACTCCTGCATGAATTGCGACAGGCCGATGACCATCACGGTGAAGGCCGGCAGTTGCGCGCCGAACCCGTTGAACACCGATTCGAACTGTGGCACGACCTTGACCAGCAGGATGCCGGTCACCACGGCCGCGACCACCACCACGGCCGCCGGATACGTCATGGCTTTCTTGATCTTGGCCTTGAGCGCTTCGCTCTTTTCCTTGTACGTCGCGATCCGGTCCAGCAGCGTGTCCAGTGCACCGGCCTGTTCGCCGGCATCCACCAGGTTGCAGTACAGCTCGTCGAAATATTGCGGGCTCTTGCGCAGCGAAGCGGCGAAGCTGTTGCCGGCGGCGACTTCCTGCTTCACCTCATCCACCAGCTTGCGCATGTTGGCGTTGTCGAACCCTTCGCCAATGATGTCGAAGGCTTGCAGCAAGGGTACGCCCGCCTTGAGCATCGTCGCCATCTGCCGGGTGAAGAGGGCAATGTCCAGCGGCTTGATGCGCTTGCCCTTGCTGAAGATCGAGGTGGATTTCTTGCGGACCTTGCCCGGGTTGATGCCTTGCTTGCGCAGCTGTGCCTTGACCAGCGCCGGGCTTTGGCCCGTCAGCTCACCGGTCATTTTCGTGCCTTTGCGGTCCTTGCCTTCCCAAGTGTAGACATCGGTTTTTACTGCCTTGACCGCCATGTTCAATCCTTGGTGACCCGGTTGATTTCTTCGAGGCTGGTGACGCCTTGCATTACTTTGAGCAGCCCCGAGGCGCGCAGGTCATTGAAGCCGTCCTTGCGCATTTGCAGATCGATTTCCAGCGAGTTGCCTTCGGCCATGATCAGCCGTTGCAGCTCGGGTGTGTTCTTGACCACCTCGTAGACCCCCGTGCGCCCCTTGTAGCCGTTGTTGCATTGTTCGCAACCGACCGGCTCATAGATCGTGAAGGTGCCGATGCGTTCCCGGGGGAAGCCTTCCTTGAGCAGTGTTTCCGGCGCAAGCTCGATTGCCTTCTTGCAATGGTTGCACAACTTGCGCGCCAGCCGTTGGGCGATGATCAAATGCACGGCGGTGGCGATGTTGAAGCCGGGGATGCCCATGTTCTGCAGGCGGATCAGGGTTTCGGCGGCGCTGTTGGTGTGCAGGGTGGAGAGCACCAGGTGCCCGGTCTGGGCGGCCTTGATGGCGATTTCGGCAGTCTCCAGGTCGCGGATCTCGCCGACCATGATGACGTCCGGGTCCTGGCGCAGGAACGAGCGCAGGGCCTGGGCGAAATCCAGCCCCTGGCGCGGATTCACGTTGACCTGGTTGATGCCCTCCATGTTGATTTCCACCGGGTCTTCGGCGGTGGAAATGTTGATGTCCACGGTGTTGAGGATATTCAGCCCGGTGTAGAGCGAGACGGTCTTGCCCGAGCCGGTCGGCCCGGTCACCAGGATCAAGCCTTGGGGTTGTTTGAGGGCGGCCAGGTACAGCTCTTTCTGGTCTGGCTCGTAGCCCAGGGCATCGATGCCCATCTGCGCGCTGGACGGGTCGAGGATCCGGATCACCACTTTTTCGCCCCATAGCGTGGGCAGGGTGTTGACCCGGAAGTCGATGGACTTGGTTTTCGACAGGCGCATTTTCAGTCGCCCGTCCTGGGGTTTGCGCCGCTCGGAAATGTCCAGGCTGGCCATGACTTTCAGGCGCGCGGCGATTCGGTTGGCCAACTGGATCGGGGGCTTGGCCACTTCCCGCAGCATGCCGTCGGTACGCACCCGAACCCGGTAGCTTTTTTCGTAGGGTTCAAAGTGAAGGTCGGAGGAGCCGCCCTTGATCGCGTCCAGCAGCATCTTGTTGACGAACCGCACCACGGGCGCGTCGTCGGTGTCCTGGCCGGCGATGCTGTCCTGCTTGTGGTCATCGGCCGACTCGATGTCCAGGCCATCGAGGTCGACGTCGCCCATGCCTTCCAGGCCGGTGCTGCTGGATTCGAAGAACCGGTCGATGGCGTCGCTGAGCTTGTCGTCTTCCACCAGGATGGCTTCGGTGGTCAGTCCGGTGCTGAATTGGATGTCGTTGATGGCCTGGTGATTGGTCGGGTCGGAGATGCCGATGAACAGTTTGTTGCCGCGCCGCCACAACGGCAGGGCGTGATGTTGGCGCACCAGTTTCTCGCTGACCAGGCCGGCCGGCTGGCTGTCTTTGTCAAGGCTGTTGAGGTCCAGCAGGGCGACGCCAAAATGCTCCGAGGCAATTTCCGCCACTTGGCGACTCTGGACCAGTTTGTTCTGTACCAGGTAGCTGACCAGGGGCATGTGATTGCGCTGGGCCTGTTGATGGGCCTGCAGGGCGTTTTGCTCGGTGATCAGTTCGGCCTGCACCAGTTGCTTGGTCAGGCCGCTGAGGGCGATGTCGTTCATGGAAATACCGGACGCGGACAGTTCATGACTTATAGCCTAGTCAAGCATCGACGCCAAACCAGCGGGGCAGGGTGACAAAAAATGTCAGATAGTGCGGTTGTTGAGGCTTGCCTGGCAGGCTGACGCGCTTTGGGCGCCTTTACTGGCGGGAGGGCGCGCAGGTTGGCATGTGCTGTGCTATGACTGATTCAGGACATGAGATTTCGCCTCATGCTATGGAGAGGTCTATGAGCAAGCAGAATGGTTTTACCCTGATCGAACTGCTGATCGTCGTGGCGATCATCGGCATCCTGGCGACGTTTGCGTTGCCGCAATATTCCAAGTACCAGGCACGGGCCAAGGCGACGGCGGGGTTGGGTGAGATCACCGCGATGAAGGTGCCCTACGAAGATATGATGAATCAGGGGACCGACCCCACTTTGGCCAACATGGGCGTCACTTCACCCACCAGTAACTGCACCGTTGCGGTTACCGGCACTGCTTCGGCGGGGACAGGCACCATTGTCTGTACGCTGCTCAAAGCCCCGGCGGCTGTCGTGGGCAAGACGATCACGCTCAGTCGTGATGCCACTGGCGTGTGGACCTGTGCGTCCACGGCCTCCAAAGACTACTTGCCGGCTGGTTGCCCTGGCGTTTGATAGGGTGAGAACGCTCGCTCCCGCTTGAGGCAACGTTTCTGGCGGGAGTTAGCGTCTGGTTCTCGAAAGCCTTCGCAATTCAAATGCTTAAGGGAAGGTCCAAAACCGGCAAGTTGCATGTCTGGAATCGCCCGGTCTTGCATTTTGCATGATCCTGAAAAAAGCCGTTTCGCTTAACTGTTTGATTTATAAGTAATTACCCCATATTTCAAAATTGGCACAGCCTTCGCACTACTCCTGATACCCCTGCCGGGAAGCACGTCCGGCAGTTTCTGAGGAAAACAGGAGTTACTCGTATGAAGAAGTTCGCTATCACTGCCGCCGCTGCGACCGCACTGACCCTGTCCATGGCTAGCGCTTTCGCCGAGACCCCTCAAGCCACTCAGGCGCCAATGACACTGGCGGCCGGCGAAATGACCAAAGCCAAGGAAGGGACCCAAGACACCTGGATCACCACCAAGGTCAAAGCTGACCTGGTCACCGAAAAAGGCATCCCAGGCACCGACATCAAGGTTGAAACCAACAAGGGCGTTGTGTCCCTGTCTTCCGATGTGGCCGTGACCAAGGCGCAAAAGGAAACGGCTGTGGCCATCGCGAAGAAAATCAAAGGCGTACAAGCCGTATCGGCTGATGGCCTGAAGGCCCAATAAGGCCAAGACTTCTCGCCTGGACCGGGAGAGGGCGCGGCAAGCGGGCTGAGTCATACGCTTGCCGCTGCTTTGCAGTTCATGCGAAAGGCCACAGGGACGTGGCCATTACAGGCCTCCGGCAGTTGTGTCGGGGGCCTGTTCTATTCAAGGGAAGGCGTCGGGAAAGTCACCTGACCGCCGAGGGTGTGGTGGTACGGTCAGCGCCCGCGCTTGCTGGTGATCTGCACCAGCCGATTGCCCTCGAAGCGCAGGTACTGGTACATACCGCTGTTGGGGCCGTAGGTCCATTCCTCCACCGGGTATTCTTCGCGGCGATTGACACTGCGCTTATAGCCCAGGTCGTCACGCGCCATGGGTTGCCCGCATTTTTGCAGCACTTCGCTTGCGCGGTCACCGACGCTGATCAACTGGCTGCCGCAGCGCAGCGTGTCGGCGGCTGAGGCCGAGCCAGCGGCGAGCAGCAAACCCAGGCTGAGGCAAGACAGGCGCGGCACCTTATTCGGCATCCAGGTGCATAGGGGTGATCACGCTGCCGTCGCTTTCGGCCTGGCCGATGTTGGCGTCGATGAAGTAAACGCGGTCGTCGGCCAGATGGCCCTTGTCCACCAGGAAGTCCTTGATGCTGCTGGCCCGTTCCTGTCCCAGTTGACGCAACAGCACATCGCTGTTGCTCCAGAACTGGATCAGGCTCTCGCGCAATTTGTCGGTGCGGGCCTTCTTCTCCAGTTGCGCCCATTCGGCCGGCGGCTGGCCCTTGAGACGGGTGCGGTAGATGCCTTCGAGCAGCGGCGCCTTTTCATCCTCTGGCACCTGCAGCAACGAGGCCTGGGCCGGTACTTTGTCGCCCCGGCGCTGGAGCATCTTGTAATAGGTGTACTGGTACTCGCGCTCCAGGCGCTGGGCGGCGAGCAGCGGCCCATCGCTGCTTTCGGCGACGGTACCTTCGATCTCCAGGCGCAGCTCCGGACGTTTGGCGAGGGCCTCGGACAGCTTGAGCAGCACACCTTCGTTTTCCTTGCTCAGGTCGCTGGAGCCGGGCGCGAACGCAACACTGCCCAGGTCTTCGGAACCGCCGCTGACCAGCCCACCGATGAGTTTGAATGGCGCCTGGGCTGCCCGGACCAGCAGGTTGCGCAGGGTCTGCCAGATGATGGGCATCACACTGAATTGCGGGTCATTGAGGTTGCCGGAAACCGGCAGTTCGATGGATATCCGGCCTTCGGAGTCCTTCAGCAGGGCAACGGCCAGCTTCAACGGCAGGCTCACGGCGTCCGGGCTGTCGACTTTTTCCCCCAGTTGCAACTGTTCGACCACCACTTTGTTCTCGGCCTGGAGCTGGCCCTGGGTGATGCGGTAGTGCAGGTCCAGGTTGAGTCGGCCCTTGCGGATACGGTAGCCGGCGAACTTTCCGGAATAGGGGGTCAGGGTGGTCAGTTCGACCCGCTTGAAGCTGGTGGCGATGTCGAGGCTGGCTATCGGGTCGAAGGGGTTGACCGCGCCCTTGATGGTGACCGGCGCGTAGCGGTCGACCTTGCCCTTGACGTCCACGCTGGCCGGTTTTGCCTGGCGGCTGTCGATGGTGCCGATCTGGCCGTTGAGCTGCTGGATGGCGGTGGCGAAGTTGGGGGTCAGGCTGAAGTCGGCGAAGTTCGCCGAGCCGTCATTGATGGCGATACCGCCGATGTGAATACCCAGCGGTTTCTGCTGGGACGCCGGTTTGGCCGCAGGTTTCTTCGCGCCGCTGTCGGCCGGTTGCGGGATCAGCAGGTCATCGATGTTGGTGGTGCGATCTTCGTTGATCATGAAGCGCGCGTAAGGCTGGAACAGGTTGACCTTGTCGATCGACAGGCTGTCGCCGTGTTCGTAGTCGAGGCCTTCGACCACCAGGCTCTGCCACTTGAGGAAGTCGCGGGTCTTGAGGGTGTCGAGGGTGTGCAACTGGTCGACCTGGGCGCGGCCCGTGATGGCAAAGGCCAGCGGCTCGACGCTCTTGAGGTTGACGGCCAGGTTGCTGCCGAGCATTCCGGAGCGCAGCTCCAGGCGAATGAACGGGCTGATGTAGGCCTGGGCGACGCGCAGGTCGATGTCCTGGGTCTTGACGTTGAGCTTGGCGGTGATCGGGTTCAAGTTGACTTGGCCGTCGGCGAGGATCTTGCCTTGCTTGCCGAGCCCGGTGTCCAGCTTGAGGGTAAAAGGCGAGCCGTTGAGGGTGTCGTAGTCCTGCAGGTCGAGGTTCAGCGGGCCGACTTCAAGTGCAACGGCCGGTTGGGCCTGGCGGTCGGTCAGGTGCACCTGGTAATTGCGCAGTTGCACGTCTTTGAGCAACACCTGCCACGGCTTGCTGGCGACGGGGGCCGGCTTGGGCGAGTCGGCCGCCGCCGGCGCGGAGGCCGGTTCGACCTTGGTTGATGGCTTGGCCGGTTGGCTGGCGAAGAGCTTCTGCCAGTCGAGCTGCCCGTCTGCCTCGCGCGCGGCCCAGGTTTCCAGTTTCTGGCTGCGGACCTTGCCCACCACCACTTGCTGCTTGGCCAGGTCTACCGTGGTTTCACTGACATCCAGGCGTTCGAGCTTCACCAACGGGCGGCCATCGGGGGCCTTGATCGAGAAGGGGGCGACGCTGACCGCCGCGTTGTTGAGCAGCAGTTCGGTGCCCTTGCCCAGGTTGAGCTTGTAGTCGGTGCTCAGGTTGAGAACGCCGTTCTCCAGCACCAGTGGCACGGCATCGCGCACGTAGGGCCACCAGGCCTTCATCTGCCCATCGGTGACCTTGAGTTTGCCTTCGGAGGCAATCGGCGAGAGGCTGAAGTTGCCGCTCCAGTCGATTTGCCCACCTTCGGGACCGACGGCGACCAAGGTCATGTCGGCGCTGTCATCGGGCAGGGTACTGAGGTTTTTCAGTTCGAAATCGAGGGTGTCGTAAAGAAATTCGATGGGCTCGCTGGGGCGCAGGTCCTGGAAATGGACATAACCGCTGGCGAGTTTGATCCGATCGACTCGCAGCGGGAACGGCTTGGCCTCGGGGTTGGCGGGTGTTGGCTCGCTGGCCGGCAGCTTGAACAGGCCCAGCAGGTTCAACTGGCCGTCCTTGGCGAATGCGACCTCGGTCTTGGGCTTGTCCAGTTCGATGTCGGCCAGGTGCAGCGCCCCCGACCACAGGCTGTCGATCTGCAGGTTGGCATACAGTCGATCGAAACCGACCTGCTCCTTGCCGGGTTCGCCGATGGTCAGGCCCCACAGGGTGAGTTCAAGGCTGAATGGATTGAGTTCGATGCGCTGGATCTGCGCCGGTACCGTGGCGTGTTCGGCCAACTGTTGGTTGGCGATCCGCAAGGCAATGCCCGGCAGTATCAGAAAACCCAACAGGCTGTAGAGTGCCAGTGCGGTCAACAGGGCGCCGAAAGTGCGAATCAATCCTTTGGACATGTGCGGTTTCATCTGATGTGAATCGGAGTGCCTTGGAGTATGGCATGCGTTTACGGTTCCGAAGCCTCTGTGATCTAAGAGATTTATCCGTTTTTCGCGTAGGAACTCGTCCGAGGCCTCAGAGTTGCAGGATCAGGGTTTTCAGCGGTGGTTGCCCATCCTGCGAAGGAAAATCGCTGGCGGGGCTCAGCGTGCGCCATTCGCGCACTGGCCGGCCCGCCTTTTCTGCGCAACGCAGTACTTGTTCGCGCCAGTCGTCCATCGGTACTTTTGCCAGGTTGTTGCAGCAGATCAGCACGCCATCGTCGGCGGTGGCGAGCAATGCAGGTTTCAACAGGCTCTGGTAGTCGCGCAACAGGTCGACGGTGCCGAACGCACTTTTGGCCCAGGCCGGTGGATCGAGCAGGACCAGGTCGTACTGGCGCTGTTCCAGGTGAACGTAGCTGGGCAGTTTTTGCCCGCGCCGTTGACTGACGGGCAGGCCGGCCAACTGGCGGATCGCCGGGAAGTAATCCGATTGTATGAACTGCATGGTCGGCAAATCGGGGTTGAGCAGGCCATTCTCCCGACCTACCGCCAGGTTGCCCTCGGCGAAGTCCAGGTTGCACACCTCGCGCGCACCGCCGGCCGCGGCGCTCAGGCCGACGCCACAGGTGTAGGCGAACAGGTTCAGCACGCTTTTGTCACGGCTATGTTCCTTGACCCAGCCCCGGGCGTTGCGCAGGTCGAGAAACAGCAGCGGATCCTGTCCGGCATGGCGTCCGCGAACGCGGTAGTTCAGACCCCACTCATGGCCAACCAGATCCGCCAGGGCGGCCTCTTCAGCCTGATAGACGGTGTCCTGGCGATCGATCCGCGAATTGCCCTGGGAACGGTCGTTGTAGACCAGCAGGCTGTCGAGACCGAGCCGCTCGTTGACGATGCCATGCAGGTGCAGCAGGGCGTCGCGTTCCAGCGACTGGTGGAAACTCTGCACCAGCAATTGCGGGCCGTAGCGGTCGATGGTCAGGCCGGGTGCGCCTTCCTGGCTGCCATGGAACAGGCGATAGCAGTCGGTGCCTTGCTGGTGCAATTGGCCGAGCAGTTCCTGACGCTGGTCGAGGGCGGCGCACAGCGCCTGATTCAAGGAAGACATGCCGGGCGCGCCTTAAAGAAATGAGGCGCGGGAGTTTAGCAGTTATGGATTGGACACTTAGCTGCAGTGAAGGATTTATGTTGAGGGGCATCTGTGGCGAGGGGATAAATCCCCTCGCCACAGGGAAACCGGTATTCAAGGAAATTGCATCGTATGGCCTCAGCGATTCAGGCGTTTGTCGATCAGTCCCTTCACCACGCTCGGATCGGCCAGGGTCGAGGTGTCGCCGAGGTTGTCGAGTTCGTTGCAGGCGATCTTGCGCAGGATGCGCCGCATGATCTTGCCCGAACGGGTCTTGGGCAGCGCCGGCGCCCACTGGATCAATTCCGGCTTGGCGAAGGCGCCGATTTCCTTGCTGACGTGGGCCAGCAATTCTTTCTTCAACTGGTCATTGGTCTCGACCCCGTTCATGGGCGTGACGAATGCATAAATGCCCTGGCCCTTGAGGTCGTGGGGGTAACCGACGACCGCTGCCTCGGCAATGCTGTCGTGCAGCACCAGGGCACTTTCCACTTCGGCGGTGCCGATACGGTGCCCGGAGACGTTGATCACGTCGTCGATGCGTCCGGTGATCCAGTAGTCGCCGTCTTCGTCGCGGCGAGCGCCGTCACCGGTGAAATAGTAGCCGGGGTATGGCTTGAAGTAGGTGTCGATCATGCGCTGATGGTCGCCATAGACGCTGCGGATCTGCCCCGGCCAGCTGGATTTGATCGCCAGCACACCGCTGCCGGGGCCACTGATTTCCTTGCCGGCTTCATCGAGCAGCACCGGTTGCACGCCGAACATCGGGCGGGTGGCAGAGCCGGGCTTGAGGCGCGGCGCACTCACCAACGGGCTGAGCATGATGCCGCCGGTCTCGGTCTGCCACCAGGTGTCCACAATCGGACAGCGCTGCTCGCCCACGGCGTTGAAATACCATTCCCATGCCTCCGGATTGATCGGCTCGCCGACACTGCCGAGCAGGCGCAGGCTTTTGCGCGAGGTTTGCTGCAACGGGCCGGGGCCTTCACGCATCAACGCACGCAGGGCGGTCGGCGCGGTGTAGAAGATGTTGACCTGGTGTTTGTCGATCACCTGCCAGAAGCGCGAGCTGCTGGGGTGGCTGGGCACGCCTTCGAAGATCAGCGTGGTGGCGCCGTTGGCCAGGGGGCCGTAGACGATGTAGCTGTGGCCGGTGACCCAGCCGACGTCGGCGGTGCACCAGAACACTTCGTTGTCGCGGTAATCGAGCACGTACTTGAAGGTCATCGCCGCTTGCAGCAGGTAGCCGCCGGTGGTGTGCAGTACGCCTTTGGGTTTGCCGGTACTGCCGGAGGTGTAGAGGATGAACAGTGGGTCTTCTGCGTCCATCGGCTCGGGCGGGCAGTCGTCGCTGATCTCGTGCATGGCCTGGTGGTACCACAGGTCGCGACCTTCGACCCAATCCACCTCGCCTTGGCTGCGCTCGACCACCAGCACGGTGCTGACATTCGGGCAACTTTCCAGCGCCTGGTCGACGTTACGCTTGAGCGGGATGAAGCGCCCCCCGCGCACGCCTTCGTCGGCGGTGATTACGGTGCGGCAGTCGGCGTCGAGGATCCGGTCGCGCAGAGAGTCCGGCGAAAAGCCGCCGAACACCACCGAATGCACCGCGCCGATGCGGGTGCAAGCGAGCATGGCGTAGGCCGCTTCCGGAATCATGGGCATGTAGATGCACACCCGATCGCCTTTCTTCACGCCGCGACTTTTAAGGACGTTGGCCAGGCGACACACATGGTTGTGCAGTTTCTTGTAGGTGATCTGCGCCGATTCGGCGGGGTTGTCGCCTTCCCAGATGATGGCTGTCTGGTCGCCGCGGGTTTCCAGGTGACGGTCGATGCAATTGGCGCTGACGTTCAGCTTGCCGCCAGCGAACCAGGTGGCTTCGCCGACCTTGAGGTCATAGCGCTGGACGGTCTGCCAGGGCGCCATCCAGTCGAGAAAGCGGGTGGCTTGTCCGGCCCAGAAGGTGCTGGGGTGTTCGATGGATTCTTTGTAGAGCCGCTGGTACTTGTCCTGACTCAGTTGCGCAGCCCGGCGTACGGCATCGGCTTGGGGGAACTGGCTGATATCGAACATGACGGTTCCTTATTCTTGTTTTTGCAACAAGTCATAAAGATGCGCCCAGTCGCCAGAGGGTTCAAGTCATGCACAAAGCAACTGTGGGAGCGGGCCCTGTGGGAGCAAAGCTTGCTCCCACAGGGCCCGCTCCCACAAGGTTCATTCCACTGGGAGATGTAAACCTGTGGATCAGCCGCGGTGACGCCCGCGGAAGTAGTTGATCAGGCCCTGGGTCGAGGCATCTTCGGCCGGGCTTTCTTCACTGCCCACCAGGCGGTTGTAGACGCCTTTGCCCAATTCCTTGCCCAGTTCCACGCCCCATTGGTCGAAGGCGTTGATGCCCCAGACCACGCTTTGCACGAAGACCTTGTGTTCGTACAACGCCACCAGCGCGCCAAGACGACGCGGGCTGATGCGCTCGACCACCAGGGTGTTGCTCGGACGGTTGCCCGGGATCACCTTGTGGGGCGCCAGTTTCTGCACGTCTTCTTCACTCACGCCCTTGTCACGCAGCTCGGCTTCGGCCTCGGCGCGGGTCTTGCCCAGCATCAGTGCCTGGCTCTGGGACAGGCAGTTGGCGTACAGCCACTGGTGATGGTCGGAAACCGGGTTGAAGCTGACGATCGGCACGATGAAGTCGGCCGGGATCAACTGGGTGCCTTGGTGCAGCAACTGATGGTAGGCGTGCTGGCCGTTGCAGCCGACACCGCCCCAGATCACCGGACCCGTGTCGGTGGACACTGGCGTGCCGTCCTGGCGCACGCTCTTGCCGTTGGATTCCATGTCCAACTGCTGCAGGTGCTTGGTGATGTTGCGCAGGTAGTGGTCGTACGGCAGGATCGCGTGGCTTTGCGCACCCCAGAAGTTGCCGTACCACACGCCCAGCAGGGCCAGCAGCACCGGCATGTTCTGTTCGAACGGCGCGGTCTGGAAGTGCTGGTCCATGGTGTAGGCACCGGACAGCAGTTCCTTGAAGTTGGACATGCCGATGGCCAGGGCTATCGGCAGGCCGATGGCCGACCACAGCGAGTAGCGCCCGCCGACCCAGTCCCACATCGGGAAGATGTTTTCTTCGCGGATGCCGAACGCCACGGCGGCGGCGTTGTTGCTCGACACGGCGATGAAGTGACGATACAGCTCCGCTTCGGAGCCGCCCTGGGCCAGGTACCAGGCACGGGCAGCCTGGGCATTCTTCAGGGTTTCAAGGGTGTTGAAGGATTTCGACGAGACGATGAACAGCGTGGTCTCGGCGCGCAGCTTCATGGTCAATTCATGGAATTCGCTGCCGTCGATGTTCGCCAGGTAGTGGCAGCGAACACCTTTTTGCGCGTAGGACAACAGCGCTTCGGAGACCAGTTCCGGGCCGAGGAAGGAGCCACCGATACCGATGTTCACCACGTCGGTGATCGGTTTCTCGGTGTAGCCACGCCACAGGCCGTCGTGGATGCGGCCCACCAGGTCGGTGATCTGGTTCAGCACCTTGTGCACGTCCGGCATCACGTTGACGCCGTTCACCAGCAATTTGTCGCCCACCGGCCGACGCAGGGCGGTGTGCAGGGCAGGACGGTTTTCCGTGGCGTTGACGATTTCGCCTTCGAACAGCGACTTGATCGCGCCCTTGAGGTCGACTTCGTTGGCCAGGCCCACCAGCAGGTCGCGGGTCTGGGCGTTGATCAGGTTTTTCGAGTAGTCGAGAAACAGGCCACAGCTCGACAGGGTGAATTGAGTGAAACGCTGCGGATCGGCATTGAACGCTTCGCGCATGCTGAAATCCTGCATGGCTTTGCGGTGGTCATTCAGCGCTTGCCAGGCAGGCAGAGCGGTCACGTCATGAGGGGTTCGGTAATACGCCATCGCTGCGGGTTTCCTTTTTACTTGAACGACCTTTTGTACACTAAAAATTCCGGCGCAGCTCGAGGTGGGCGTCCGGACACTGCATCGACACGATCGGTGGACGCAGGGCGCCTACAGTAAACCTCGCGCTGCGATCTGTCTTGGCTTTGTCAGACCGCTTCCCGGTACTTTTTTATACAGGGAGTGGGAACGCTCCGACAGATGGAGGTGCGACGAGGTGTTATGGGCACACTTGACCACAGTGCAAGCGAGCCCTGTTGGAGCAGGCCTTGTTGGAGCAAATGCCTGTGGGAGCAAAGCTTGCTCGCGACGATGCGGTCACAGTCGACACCTATGTTGACTATCAGACCGCTATCGCGAGCAAGCTTTGCTCCCACAGGCACATCTCCACAGGGACTTTGCAGCGTTCAGACGGACGCGTCGAGGTCCAGGTGCAGGTTGTCGATCAGGCGCGTGGTGCCGAGGAACGCCGCCACCAGGATCACCAGGTCGCGATCTTTCGGCGTGGCGGGCCGCAAGGTCCTGGCGTGGCGGATTTCCAGGTAGTCGGGACGCAGGCCGGCGGTCTCGAGTTGCTTGATCTGCTCGGCGATCAGGGCCGGGAAATCCCGTTGGCCCTGGCGGATCGCCTCGGCGATCTGGCTCAAGCCGCGGTAGACAACCGGCGCGACGGCGCGCTGTTCAGGGCTGAGGAAGCCGTTGCGCGAGGACAGCGCCAGGCCGTCATCGGCGCGGACGGTGGGTTCGCCGATGATCTGGATCGGCATGTTCAGGTCATGGACCAGTGCGCGAATGACCGCCAGTTGCTGGAAGTCTTTCTGGCCGAATACCGCCAGGTCGGGCTGGACCATGTTGAACAGCTTGCTGACCACTGTCGCCACGCCCTCGAAGTGCCCTGGACGACTGGCGCCGCACAAGCCTTCGGACAGTTGCGGGACGCTGACCCGGGTCTGCCCGGTCATGCCGTCGGGGTACATCTCTTCGACAGTGGGGGCGAACAACAGGTGGCAACCGGCCTGGAGCAGCTTTTCCTGGTCCGCCGCCAAGGTGCGGGGGTATTTGTCCAGGTCTTCGCCGGCGCCGAATTGCAGCGGGTTGACGAAGATGCTCGTCACCACGAAGTCGGCCCGCTGTGCCGCTTTGGTCACCAATGCCATGTGGCCGCTGTGCAGGTTGCCCATGGTCGGTACGAAGGCGATGCGTTTGCCTTCGCCCCGGGCACGGGCCACGGCGGCTCGCAGTTCGCGTACGGTCTTGACGGTGTTCATGCGGAAAATCCGTGTTCGACGCCAGGAAAGGTCGTTGCCTTGACTTCGGCAACGTAAGCGCTCAAGGCGGCCTGGATGGTGGTGTGTCCGGTCATGAAGTTCTTCACGAACTTGGGCATGCGGCCTGTGATCGACAAACCGAGCATGTCGTGCAGCACCAGCACCTGGCCGTCGGTGGCATTGCCGGCACCGATCCCGATCACCGGGATTTTCACCGCCTGGGTGATTTCTTCAGCCAATTCGCTGGGCACGCATTCAAGCAGCAGCATTGCGGCGCCCGCCTGCTCCAGCGCAATCGCATCGGCGCGCATCTGCCGCGCCTGGTTTTCATTGCGGCCCTGCACCTTGTAGCCACCGAGGATATTCACCGCCTGGGGCGTGAGGCCCAGGTGCGCGCACACCGGTATGCCACGCTCGGCCAGCAGCCGGATCGAATCGGCCAGCCACAACGCGCCTTCGACCTTCACCATGTGGGCGCCGGCCTGCATCAGCATCGCGCTGTTGGTCATGGTTTGTTCGAGGGTGGCGTAGGCCATGAATGGCAGGTCGGCGAGGATCAGTGCATCGGTGTTACCGCGTTTGACGGCGGCGACGTGGTAGGCCATCTCGGCGGTGGTCACCGGCAGCGTGCTGTCGTGACCTTGCAGCACCATGCCGAGGGAATCGCCCACCAGCAGCACTTCGACACCGGCCTCGTTGCAGGCGTGGGCGAAGGTTGCGTCATAGCAGGTCAGCATGGTGATCTTTTCACCTTGTTGCTTGAGACCTTGCAGCGTGGTCAGGGTAATAGCTGGCATGAAAAAGTCCTCATTAGGCGCTCGACAACTGCGAGTAACGCGCATGATTCGTTACTTATACAGGCGCACCCTCTATGCGTGGTGCTTGTAAGGCCTGGATTGCGCCCTTCGGCGCCGCGTTGGCGGCAACGGGACGCCTATAGTCGTGAGGAGCACCGGGGAAGTCAATTGGATGTGTTACCGATGGGTGTTACCGGGGTTACTGATGCGGTTCAGCTGGGGGGCGTTACCTGGCGCTGGACTCTGTGGGAGCGAGCCTGCTCGCGATAGCGGTGGTCCAGTCAATATAGTGGTTGGCTGACACACCCTTATCGCGAGCAGGCTCGCTCCCACAGGGGATGGGCTTTGTCAGTTGTAGGGCAGGCGCTCCAGGCCAGCGAACGGGCACGCCGCAAGCAGGTCCTTGAGCAAGCGTCCATCGGCCAGGCGCAGGTCGGCGGGGGCGAGTTCGGCCAGGGGATAGAGCACAAAGGCCCGGGCTTGCATGTGGTAGTGGGGCACCTTGAGACGGGGTTCGTCGATCAGGCGATCGCCAAACAGCAGGATGTCCAGGTCCAGGGTGCGTGGCCCCCAGCGTTCCAGGCGTTCGCGACCCTGGCCGGTTTCGATGGCCTGCAACGCATCGAGCAATTGCAGCGGTGCCAGGCGACTGTCCAGCGCCGCGACTGCATTGGTGTAGCGCGGCTGGCCGGGCAGCAGGGAATCGCTTTGATAGAACGCCGACACACCGGCCAACTGTGTGTCGGGCAGTTGTGCCAGCGCCTGGAGGGCGCTGCGCAGTTGTTCGGCGGGCTCGGCCAGGTTGCTGCCCATGCCGATGTAGATGCGTTCCATCGATTATTCGTCCGAAGCGCTCGACACGCCCGAACGCTTGCGCTTGGCGCCACCGCTGCGACGGCGCTTGCGTGGGCCGGTACCGTCGTCCTTGCCACTGAGCTCGCGGATCATCTCGCGACGCTCACTGTCGTTGGCGTCCTGGTAATCGGTCCACCATTCCCCCAAGCCGTCGGTCTGCTCGCCAGCACTTTCGCGCAGTAACAGGAAGTCGTAGCCGGCACGGAAGCGCGGGTTGTCCAGCAGCAGGTCGGCGCGTTTGCCGCTGCGCCGTGGCAGGCGCTCCTGCATGTCCCAGATCTCGCGGATCGGCATTGTGAAGCGTTTTGGAATCGCAATGCGCTGGCACTGTTCGGCAATCAACTCGTGGGCGGCCTCCTGCATCGCCGGGATCGGCGGCATGCCACGGTCTTGCAGGCGCAGCACGCGGGCGGGCAGGGCAGGCCAGAGCAGGGCGGCGAACAAGAAGGCCGGCGTCACCGGTTTGTTCTGCTGGATGCGCAAGTCGGTGTTGATCAGCGCTTCGCTGATCAACGTGTGGGTGTAGGTCGGATTGTGCTCCAGGGCCTCGGTACTGGCCGGGAACAGCGGATCGAACAGCTGCAGGTCCACCAGCATTTCGAAGGTGTCTGCCGCGTTGCCCGACAGGAACAGCTTGAGCACTTCCTCGAACAGGCGGGCCGATGGGATCTCGCGCAGCATCGGAGCCAGCTCGCGAATCGGCGCGGCACTGTGTTTTTCGATGCCGAAATCCAGTTTGGCGGCGAAGCGCACGGCCCGCAGCATCCGCACCGGGTCTTCCTGGTAGCGCTGGCGGGGATCGCCGATCAGGCGGATCAGGCGATTGCGAATGTCGTGTACGCCGTTGGCGTAGTCGAGGATGCGCTCGCTGACCGGGTCGTAATACAGGGCGTTGATGGTGAAATCGCGGCGTTGCGCGTCTTCTTCCAGCGTGCCGTAGACGTTGTCGCGCAGGATGCGCCCGCTCTCGTTGCGCGAAGACTGGTTGCTGTCCTCGTCCTCTTCGTTTTGCGGGTGATTGGCGCGGAAGGTCGCCACTTCGATGATCTCGCGACCGAAGTGGATGTGGACCAGCTTGAAACGCCGGCCAATGATCCGGGCGTTGCGGAATTCGGCGCGTATCTGTTCCGGCGTGGCACTGGTGGCCACGTCGAAATCCTTGGGAGTGATGTTGAGCAGCATGTCGCGCACGCAGCCACCAACCAGGTAAGCCTGGTAGCCGGCGTTCTGCAGGCGTTCGACGATGTTCACCGCATAACGGCTGAACTGGGCCTTTTGCAACGAATGCTGGCCGCTGTTGAGCACTTCAGGCGTGCTGCGAATGTGTTGCGTACGACGCAAGGGAGAACGGAATGACTGGAACAGCTTCTTCAGCATGGGATGCACTGTTTGAAGGAATGTTCGGCCAAAACGAAGGATGACCGCATGATGGGCCGGGATTCTAGCATTTAGTCAGGGGATGGTGTAGGACACA
Organism: Pseudomonas sp. FG6; assembly: GCF_057809015.1. Classification (NCBI taxonomy): domain Bacteria; kingdom Pseudomonadati; phylum Pseudomonadota; class Gammaproteobacteria; order Pseudomonadales; family Pseudomonadaceae; genus Pseudomonas; species Pseudomonas sp. FG6. The sequence goes on along the minus strand of NZ_JBMDJD010000038.1, from coordinate 23,464 downwards.
GGCGTTTTGAGCTGCAAGCTTCAAGCGGTAAGCGCTGTAGGCTTCAGGGAAAAGGGCGAATGACAGAAACCACAAGGGGAGCCGAAGCTCCCCCAGAATTAGTTACGCGCTCTGTTCTTATTATGGTTTTCGGGCTTCTTGTTTTTGTTGAGTGCCCGCGTCACGAGGTTTTCCCTTCGTGACCCTCCCAATCGGGAGCCAAGAGCAAACGGATTGCTTTGGTCGCTGTGTTGCGGTGATCAATCGATCCAACCAGTTCAGGCACCTGTCTTGAGACAGCTTTTTATTGTTCTCGGCCTGGTTGTGGGGCAAGCCCCAAATACAACGCCTCTCCAAAAGAATCAGTTAGCTACGCCTCTCGCCGTCTTGTTTTTATTGTGCGTGAGTCGATTCGTCTTATTTTTATTGTCTTGTGCATTGCTTGTTATTGTTCTTGTACCAAAGCTATAGCAGGGTGCGTGCCAACTTTTGCGAGGCCCAGCGAAACCGGGGGTTCTAAGGTTATTCCGGTTTTTCAGGGGCAAAAAAAAGCCGGGGTTTCGTTACCGTAAACCCCGGCTTCTGTTACGTGAAAAAGCTGAGGTAACAGTTTTTTCACATACGTGTGTACTCAAGCGTTCCCTCTGCGGAGGGCTCTACCATCAGCTTTCGCTGGCCACGCCGGTCTTGCGTCGTGGAATGCCCAGGCGTTGGCGGCGCTCCCACAGGCACTTGCGGCTCACGCCCAGCTTGCGGGCAAGTTCGGTCTCGGTCATGTGGTCCTGGTGCTCCAGGACGAAATGCTGGAAGTAGTCTTCCAACGACAGATCTTCGGTCGGCTCGTGACTGGTGTTGTTGGCTGCGCCGCCCTGTTGAGGGGCCAGGCCGATGAACTCTTCGTCGTCCAGGTCGCTCAGTTCGATGTCGATGCCCAGCAGGTCCGCGGAAATCTCCGGGCTCTCACTCAGGATGACCGCGCGCTCGACCGCATTTTCCAGCTCACGGACGTTACCGGGCCAGGAATAATGACGAATGGCCTGTTCGGCGTCCGGCGCAAACTTCAGGTCGGTGCGGTTGATCCGCGCGCTCTGGCGGGCCAGGAAGGCATGGGCGATTTCGTTGACGTCCGCGCCACGTTCGCGCAGGGCCGGCAGTTTCAAGGCAATTACGTGCAGGCGGTAATACAGGTCTTCACGGAACTGGCCGATCTTCGCCAGGCTCTTGAGGTCCCGGTGGGTGGCCGCGATCAGGCGGACATCGACTTTCTGCGATTGCACCGAGCCAACCCGGCGTATTTCGCCTTCTTGCAGCACCCGCAGCAAACGGGCCTGGGCTTCGAGCGGGAGCTCGCCGATTTCATCGAGGAACAAGGTGCCGCCGTCCGCCGCTTCGACCAGCCCTGCGCGTCCGGCGCTGGCGCCCGTGAATGCGCCTTTTTCATGACCGAACAGCTCAGACTCGATCAGGCTTTCGGGAATAGCCGCGCAGTTCACCGAGATCATCGGCGCCTTGGCCCGACGTGACAGGTTATGCAGTGCGCGAGCCACCAGTTCCTTGCCGGTCCCGGATTCACCCTGGATCAGCACGTTGGAGTCGGTCGGCGCCACTTTGCGAATCTTGCCGTACAAGTCCTGCATGGGTGGGCAGGAGCCGATGATGCCGATTTCGCCGTTGTTGTTGGCGCTCGCACCGGCTTTTGCCGAGCTGGACGTCTTGCCGGCGGGTTCCGATGGGTTGCTGGTCGCCGCTTGTCGGTCGCGCAGGATGCGGGCCACGGCCTGGAGCATCTCGTCATGGTCGAACGGCTTGGCGATGTAGTCCACCGCGCCCATCTTCATGGAGTCGACTGCCGAGCGCAGGCTGGCGTAACTGGTCATGATCAGTACCGGCGTGCCCTGGCCGAGCTTGATCAGCTCGGTGCCCGGGGCACCGGGCAGGCGCAGGTCGCTGACGATCAGGTCAAATGTCGGGATGCTGAAACGTTCTTGTGCTTCCTGCACGGAACCGGCTTCGCTGACCTGGTACTGGTTGCGTTCCAGCAGGCGGCGCAAGGCGGAGCGGATAATGGTTTCGTCTTCGACGATCAGAATGTGCGGCATTGATTCAATTCTCTCGACGGTCTCAGTTCACAGCGGACGTCGCTTCGACATGACGCGGCAAGGTGACCCGGATACGGGTGCCGCGCTGGCTTTGAACATCAGCCGGGCTGTCGATGGTGATTTGTCCATAATGCTCTTCAACGATGGAATAGACCAGTGCGAGGCCCAGACCGGTGCCTTCGCCAGGATCCTTGGTGGTAAAGAAGGGTTCGAACAATCGGTCCATGATGCTCTGGGGAATGCCGCTGCCTTCGTCTTCGACGATCAAGTCGATCGTGTGTTCGCTGGCTTCGCTCCTGACGCGTACCGCGCTGCCGGCCGGCGAGGCGTCGCGCGCGTTGGACAGCAGGTTGATCAGTACCTGGGCAAGCCGTTGCGGGTCGCCATCGACCCAGTGATCCGGATCGCACAGGTTGAAGAACTGCACTTCGAAGTTGCGCCGGTTAAGCGCCAGCAGGCCAATGGCGTCCTGGGCCACTTCGGCCAGGCAGACCGGTTCGTCGTTATGTTGGTGGCTGCCGGCATGGGCGAAGCTCATCAGTGACTGGACGATGCGCGACACGCGCTTGGTCTGTTCGAGGATCTGGCTACTGATTTCCGTCAGTTCGCCATCGTCTTCGCGTTCTTCGCGCAGGTTCTGGGCCAGGCAGGCGATACCGGTGATCGGGTTGCCGATCTCGTGGGCCACCCCGGCGGCCAGCCGACCGATGCTCGCCAAGCGTTCGGAGTGAACCAGTTTGTCTTCGAGCATCTGGGTTTCGGTCAAGTCTTCCACCAGCAGCACCAGGCCGCTGTTACCCGGCGCCAGCGGTTCGTCGATGGCCGCCTTGTGCAGGTTCAACCAGCGGGTCTGGCCGTCGAGTGCCAGGTGCTGCTTGTGCAAATGCTCGTCGGGAAGGTCGATGAACCCTTGCAGCAGGCCTTTCCACGGCTCGCCCAAGGTGCTCAGGCGTGAACCGACCACGCGTTGCGCGGCGATGCCGGTCAGCTCTTCCATCGCCTTGTTCCACATGAGGATTTCCTGGTCCTTGGCCAGGGAACATACGCCCATCGGCAATTCCTGCAGGGTCTGGCGGTGATAACGGCGCAGGGCGTCCAGTTCGGCGGCCAGGCCGGTGAGGCGCGAGTGATAGTCCTCGAGGCGGCTTTCGATGAAGTGGATGTCTTCGGTGACGTAGTTTTCGCCGCCGGCCTTGTAGGGCAGGAAGGTTTCGACCATGTCCTGGGCCACGCTGGGGCCCATCAGGCCGGACAGGTTGGCTTCGATCCGGTCGCGCAGGCGGCGCAACGCGTAGGGCCGGCGCTCGTCGAAGGGCAGGTAGAGGTCGCGCAGGGCCTGTTCGACTTCTTTTTGCGCAGCCTTGGCGCCCAGGGGCTTGGCCAGTTGCGTGGCAAATTCCTGTGGCGAAGCGGCATGCAATTCCCGGCGCTGTGGGCGGCGAACGTTGTCCACCGCACAGGCTTCGGCAGCGCTGGCCTCTTCGCTGCTGGCGTTGGTGAACAGCGAGATCAGGGTAAACATCAGCACGTTCGCCGCCAGCGAGGCGATGGCTGCCATGTGCCAACTGGTGTCGTCGAGCACATAGATCATGTTCAGCAGCGGAATGTAGAAGCCCTGCAAGTTGCCCAGCAGCGGCAGCAGCATGGCCACCAGCCACACCAGGATGCCCGCCAGCAGCCCGGCGATGAAGCCGCGACGGTTGGCAGTCGGCCAGTACAGCACCGACAGTACGCCGGGCAAAAATTGCAACGTGGCGACGAACGCGACGATGCCCAGGTTGGCCAGGTCTTGCCCCTCGCCCAGCATCAGGTAGAAGCCGTAGCCGGCCATGATGATCGCCACGATCAGCGCGCGGCGGGTCCATTTCAGCCAGCGGTAGATGTTGCCTTCGGCCGGTGGTTGGTAGAGCGGCAGCACCAGATGGTTCAGGGCCATGCCCGACAAGGCCAGGGTGGTGACGATGATCAGGCCGCTGGCCGCCGACAGGCCGCCGACGTAAGCCATCAGGGCCAGGGCTTCGCTGTGGGCCGCGATGCCGATGCCGAGGGTGAAGTATTCCGGGTTGGTGCTGGCCCCCAGCTTCAATCCGGCCCATAGGATCAGCGGCACCGCCAGGCTCATCAGCAGCAGGAACAGCGGCAGGCCCCAGCTCGCGCTGACCAGCGAACGCGGGTTGAGGTTTTCGGTGAAGGTCATGTGGTACATGTGCGGCATCACGATCGCCGAGGCGAAGAACACCAGCAACAGCGTGCGCCACGGCCCTTCTTGCAGGGGCGTGTGCAGGGCGGCGAGGGCGGTCTGGTTCTGCAGTAGCCACAGTTCGAGCTGTTGCGGGCCACCGAACACGCCGTACAACGCGTAGAGGCCGACGCCACCGATGGCGATCAGTTTGATCACCGATTCGAACGCGATGGCGAACACCAGGCCTTCGTGTTTTTCCCGGGTGGCGATGTGCCGGGAGCCGAAGAAAATCGTGAACAGGATGATCAGGCCGCAGAAGCTCAACGCCACCCGATGCTGCACCGGTTCATGGGTCAGGATGCTGATGGAATCGGCCACGGCCTGGATCTGTAACGCCAGCAGCGGCAACACACCCACCAGCATGAAGATCGTGGTCAGCGCACCGGCCCAGGTGCTGCGGAAACGAAAGGCGAACAAGTCGGCCAGCGACGACAGTTGATAGGTACGGGTGATCTTTAGGATCGGGTAAAGCAGCACCGGCGCCAACAGGAAGGCGCCGGATACGCCCAGGTAGCTGGACAGGAAGCCATAGCCGTACTGATAGGCCAGACCGACCGTGCCATAGAATGCCCATGCGCTGGCGTAAACGCCCAGGGACAAGGTGTAGGTCAGCGGGTGGCGGATGATCGCCCGGGGGATCATGCCTCGTTCGCTGATCCAGGCCACGCTGAACAGCACCGCCAGATAGGCCGCGCTGATCAGGATCATCTGGGTCAGGCTAAAGCTCATCGGCATCTTTTTGGCTCTGCAGGATAAAGGTCACGACAATCAGGATCAGCCACAGCAGATACGGCCGATACCAGGCACCCGTGGCGTCGATCCACCAATCCATGATGGCCGGGGAGAACAGATAGATCCCCACTACCAGGAGCAGGACCAAGCGATAGATGTACATCCCGGCCTCTCTCTTCTAAATGCGTGCCCGAAAACGTGCGGCGATGGTAACGGATGGGCGCCAAGCTGCAAGCGCCGTCAACGGATTTGCGCTTCGGGTAGCGTCAGTGTGCGCGGGATCTTGCCTGCATCCCAGTGGCGAATGCCCCAGGCCAGCAGTTCCCGGGGGCTGGCATCGACCAGTTCGATCCCCGGTTGCTGGCCCAGCGCACGCAATGCCCGCAACAGCAGCGGCGTGGCCTGATGGGCCGCCAGGGGCGGGGAGCGGTAGGATTTGCCGAGCTTGTGGCCATCCGGCTGGGTGATCAACGGCACGTGCAGGTAACGCGGTTGCGACAACCCGAGCAGTTCTTGCAGGTAGAGCTGGCGCGGCGTGGAGTCGAGCAGATCGGCGCCGCGAACGATATCGGTCACCCCCTGCCAGGCGTCGTCCAGCACCACCGCCAGTTGATAGGCGTAGAACCCGTCGCGGCGGCGGATCACGAAATCGCCGACCTCACGACCCAGGTGCTGGCGGAACTCACCTTGCACCCGGTCGATGAAGTGGTATTCAAGTTCGGGGACGCGCAGGCGAATGGCCGCGTCGTCGGCGCCATGCCCGGCGTTGCGGCAAAGCCCCGGATAAATGCCCTGGTACGGCTCCAATTGTTTGCGCGAACAGGTGCAGGCGTAGGCCAGGCCTTGGCTGAATAAACGATCGATGACTTGATCGTAGGCTTCGTGACGCTCGCTCTGGCGGACCATCTCGCCGTCCCATTCGAACCCGTAGCTTTCCAGCGCCTTGAGGATCGCCGCTTGTGCGCCGGGCTCTTCCCGGGGCGGGTCGAGGTCTTCCATGCGCAACAACCAGCGTCCACCCACGGCCCGGGCATCGAGGTACGACGCCAGCGCGGCGACCAGCGAACCAAAATGCAGGTGGCCGCTGGGGGTCGGGGCGAAGCGGCCGATGTAGGGGGAGGCAGTCATAGGGCGGATGTTACTGGGTCCAGTTGGTAGGAATACAGCGCTTGATGAGCAAGCATATCCCCCTGTGGGAGCGAGCCTGCTCGCGATAGCGGTGGACCAGTCACATCTATGCCGACTGATCCGCCGCTATCGCGAGCAGGCTCGCTCCCACAGGGGGGTACTGAGTTTGGATAAAGTTTTTGGAAACAAAAAACGGAGCGTATGAACGCTCCGTTTTTCGGTTACAGCGCCGGCAATTATTTACCGACCTGTTTTTCCTTGATTTCCGCCAGGGTCTTGCAGTCGATGCACAGGTCGGCGGTTGGACGGGCTTCCAGGCGGCGAATGCCGATCTCGATGCCGCAGGACTCGCACCAACCGTACTCTTCGTCTTCGATCAGTTGCAGGGTCTTGTCGATTTTCTTGATGAGCTTGCGCTCACGGTCACGTGCACGCAGTTCGAGGCTGAATTCTTCTTCCTGGCTGGCACGGTCGGCCGGGTCGGGGAAGTTGGCCGCTTCGTCCTTCATGTGGTCCACGGTACGGTCGACTTCCTGCATCAAGTCCTGTTTCCACTTGTTCAGGATCTTGGTGAAGTGCGCGCGCATGGGGGCGCCCATGTACTCTTCGCCCGCTGCCGGGACATAAGGCTCGAACCCGCTGAGCGACTGGTTTGGATGTTGCTGTGCTTGGGTGGGCATGAATGGACCGCCTCTACTCTTGTAATCCACTACGCAGGAATGCTCCATACCGACACCTGCCGGCCCTGCGGCTGCAAGCGGGCGAACTTACCAGATCGAATCGGGCCGCGCTACTCCCGGTTGTCGAGCCTGCGGTGGCTGGGGCCTGCAAGGCGTGGTCGGGTTTGGGGCACGGGGGATATCACCCTGCTCAATGCTTGATTCTAGCCAAGCCTGGGTCAATCGCCGGAGTCATTTCCCACGATCCAAGGGGTCAGACAACTTCAGCGTCTTGCTCGTTCCCACACCCGGTTTCTGACTTGGCCAGAGAGTTGGGTAGAATCGGTTCTTTTTCATGTGAAGGAAGGCTAATGGCCCAGCCCTATAGTGCACGCAGCCGCGCCATCGAACCGTTCCATGTCATGGCGCTGCTGGCCCGCGCCAACGAATTGCAGGCCGCCGGGCATGATGTGATTCACCTGGAGATCGGCGAGCCGGACTTCACCACCGCCGAACCGATCATCCGCGCCGGCCAGGCGGCGTTGGCGGCGGGCAAGACCCGTTACACGGCGGCTCGTGGCATTCCCGAACTGCGCGAAGCCATTGCCGGTTTCTATGCGCAGCGCCATGGGGTGGACATCGATCCCCGGCGCATCCTGATCACCCCGGGCGGCTCTGGTGCGTTGCTGCTGGCCAGCGCCTTGCTGGTGGACCCGGGCAAGCATTGGCTGCTGGCCGACCCTGGCTATCCGTGCAACCGTCATTTCCTGCGGCTGGTGGAAGGCGCGGCGCAGTTGGTGCCGGTGGGGCCGGAGGTGCGTTACCAACTGACCCCCGACCTGGTGAACCGTTACTGGGACCAGGACAGCGTCGGTGCGCTGGTGGCGTCGCCGGCCAATCCGACCGGGACGATTCTGTCCCGCGAGGAACTGGCCGGGTTGTCCAAGGCCATCAAGAGCCGCCACGGCCATTTGGTGGTGGACGAGATCTATCACGGCCTGACTTATGGCACCGACGCCGCCAGCGTGCTGGATGTGGACGACGACGCTTTTGTCCTCAATAGTTTTTCCAAATATTTCGGCATGACCGGTTGGCGGCTGGGCTGGCTGGTGGCGCCGTCGGCTGCCGTGGGCGAGTTGGAAAAGCTCGCGCAAAATCTCTATATCAGTGCGCCGAGCATGGCCCAGCATGCGGCCCTGGCCTGTTTCGAGCCGGCCACCATCGAAATTTTCGAGCAGCGTCGCGCCGAGTTCGCGCTGCGTCGCGATTACCTGCTGCCGGCCTTGCGGGCGCTGGGTTTCGGTATTGCGGTAGAACCCCAGGGCGCGTTTTACCTTTATGCCGATATCAGTGCGTTCGGCGGTGATGCCTATGGGTTCTGTCAGCACTTCCTGGAAACCGAACACGTGGCGTTCACGCCGGGCCTGGATTTTGGTCGTCACCAGGCCGGTCACCATGTGCGTTTCGCCTATACCCAGAGCCTCCCGCGGCTACAGGAAGCGGTTGAGCGGATCGAGCGTGGGCTGCGGAGCTGGCAAGGCTGATGCATTTCGATCCCGCTTTGGAAGAAGGTCGGTTGATCCGACGTTACAAGCGTTTTCTCGCCGATATCGAGACCGTTCACGGCGAGTTGCTGACGATCCATTGTCCGAATACCGGGTCGATGCTCAATTGCATGGCCGAGGGCGCGCGCGTCTGGTTCAGCCGCTCCAGCGACCCCAAGCGCAAGCTGCCCGGGACGTGGGAAATCGGCGAAACCCCTCAGGGCCGGCTGGCGTGCATCAATACGGCACGGGCCAACGCCTTGATCGAGGAGGCCCTGCGCGCCGGCGTCATCAGTGAGTTGAACGGTTTTACCGGGCTAAAGCGTGAAGTGGCGTACGGGCAGGAAAACAGCCGAATCGATTTTCGGCTGGATTATCCACAGGAACATGCACGCGGCACGGCCTGGGTCGAAGTCAAGAGCGTCACGCTGGGGTTCGAGGGCACGGCCGTGGCGGCATTTCCCGACGCCGTGACCCAGCGCGGCGCGAAACACCTGAGGGAACTCGCCTGCCTGGCCCGAGAGGGGGTGCGGGCGGTGCAATTGTATTGTGTGAACCTGAGCGGCATCGATGCCGTGCGCCCGGCCGAGGAAATCGACCCGCTCTACGCGGCTGCCTTGCGCGATGCGGTGGCGGCGGGGGTGGAAGTGCTGGCCTACGGGGTCACGCTGACACCTGGGCAGATCCTGGTCGACCGTCCGTTGCCGGTGCTGCTCGAACCGCTACAGCGCAACCCAGACACCTTGCTCATCCTCCCGGCTGTCTAGCGCGGTCAAGAACTGACCCGCGCAGGGGCCGGCCACGCATTCGCCACTTTCGATCAAGAACAGTGCGCCATGGGTGGCGCACTGGATCAGGCTGGCGCTGGCGTCCAGAAACTGGTCGGGCTGCCATTCCAGTGGCACGCCACGGTGCGGGCATCGATTCAGGTAGGTATAGACCTGGCCTGCGCGGCGCACGGCCAGTAACTTGTGTCCATCGATGTCGAAGCCACGGCTGTGGTTGTCAGGCAATTGGGCGGTGGCGCAAAGAAACTTCATGGGGGCTCTATTCTGTGGAGTGTTCCCCTTGATGGGGCTCATCGACCGTGGATTCTGCCATGAGCATCAATGGAGCGCGCCCGTCGAGGGCGTCTTGAGAGAATGAACATGCGCCTGATCCTGATTCTGGTACTGAGTGCACTGGCCGCCTGCCAGAGCGTCGCACCGCCTCCGGTTAGCGGGCGAATCCGTGACTTGCACAACGGCGAGGCCGTGACGCCCCGGGAGCTGGTCGAACGCCTGGCTCGGGCGCCGCGGGTGGTGGTGGGTGAGCAGCACGATAATCGAGATCATCACGCGCTGCAGCTATGGCTGCTCCAGTCTGTGGCTGAGCAACGTGTCCAGGGCAGCTTGGTGCTGGAGATGTTGACCCCCTCGCAACAGCCACGGGTGGATGCGCTGCGCCGCTCAACAACAATGCCGAAGGATTTGCCTGCTGCGCTGGAGTGGTCGCCGGGCTGGGACTGGCGCTTGTATGGGCCCATCGTCGAATTCGCCCTGGTACAACCCTATCCGTTGCTGGCGGCCAATCTGGACACCGTCGAGGTCCAGCGCTTCTATCGACAGACGCCGGATTTGAGCGGTGCTCACGTCAATGCGCCGTCGGTGCGCGATGAGTTGATGGGGCAGATTCGAGCATCCCACTGCGGGCTGCTGCCGGAATCGCAGATGCCGGCAATGCTGGCTGTACAGCAACAGCGCGACCGGCGCATGGCCGAACGCCTGCTGGCCGCTCCGACCCCGGCGTGGTTGTTCGCGGGCGCATGGCACGGACGCAAGGACCTCGGCGTAGCGCTGCACGCCCTGGACCTGAATGCCCGTGAGGAACCGGTCGTCCTGATGTTGGCCGAGGAAGGCAGTGAGGTGACGCCGGCCATGGCGGACTACGTGTGGTACACGCCCGCCACTGCGGCGCAGGATTATTGCGCGCAGATGCGTGAGCAGATGGGGAAATGACGTTCTGCGGACAAAAAAAGACCCGGCAAAAGCCGGGTCAAATAACCGTGATTAGCCTGATGAGGAGATATTTGAGCGTCCGAACCAAGGCCAGTTCAAATATCGACCAGTCTCGCGACCGGATGTGGTAATCATAGCGATTCTCATTACCATGTCAAACATTGTTTTTCGATGCGCTGAAAATTGGCTGGGGTCGTGGTGTATGACGTAACGGCCAGGGGCGTCAGGCCTTGTGGCGCGTCGAAATGGCGTCCAGTTGCTTGTTCAGTGCTTCCTTGCGTTCGGCAGGAATGTCGTTCCAATGCACGTCCATGAGGGCGCCTTCGATGGCATACAGCAATACCTTGGAGGCGCGAAAGCCGCGGGTGCGTACCGCACGATAGGCGTCGACCGCGCCAAGCCGGCGCAGGTCCGAAGCGCTGTGGATGCCCACGGCATGCAACCACTGGGCTGATGTCTTGCCCAGGTTCTTCAGGTGTTGCAGTTCATCATTCATCGAGCCTCCTTGCGACGGCCGACTGGTGCAATGGGCAAGTTTTCTGAGGAGTGTAGCGGTCAGTAGGAAAAGCGTGATTCTTTGGAGGGATATGACGCAAAAGCTTCTAAGGCAATACGCACGATGACGTGCAGAAGGCGGCGAAAGCCATCGTCCAGCGCAAGCAGGGGCGCTGGAGGTCAGTCTGGCGTGTGGCCGGCTCGCGCGTCTGGCGACCCGGTCCACGAAAAATCAGTGGGTGCGGTAGCGCAGGCGAGTGCCGAAGTTCATCGACATCAGGATCTCGTCCGCAGACAGCTCGGGAGGGAAGTAGGCGCCCGAAATCTGCGCATGCGCCAGGCTCGCACCTTCCAGTGATGCTTTGCGGAAGTCGACACCACGCAAGTCGGCGGAGCGGAAGTAGGCATCGGTGAAGTCGACGTCGTCGGCGTTCAGTTCCCGCAGATCAAGTCCGCGAAAATCACCGCCGCGCATGTCGACCGGGCCTTGAGGGCGTTCGCTGTTGAAACCCGCGATATCGTCTTTGCGCAGCAAGGCATAAAGCGGGGTATTGAGAAGCTTGGGAAGGCTCATTGCATAGCACCTGTTGGTTTTATGACGCCAGTATAGTGCCACCACCTGACGGCCGTGAAGCCGGGGATGGCTTCACGACCGAAATAGTTGCTACAGGCCTGGCAAGCGTTGGCGAATCTGCGCGACGACGACGTCGAGCGTACCGCTTTCGTTGGTTTGGACCCGTTTGCTGCAAAGGATTTCCGCCGGAGTGAGCGGCTCGCGGCTGGCTTGTTGTGCGGCGATGACCGCCAGGGTCGCATCCGAAGGGTCTTTCTGGTCGGCCTGGCGCTGCGCCAGCCAGCTTTCGATGACCGCCTGCGGTGCATTGCAATCCAGGATCAGAAACGGCGCCCCCGTGGCTTCGGCGATTTTCGCCGCCGCGTCACGCTGCTCCTGCTTGAGGTAAGTTGCATCGACCACCACCGGGAACCCCGCGCGCAGGATGCCGTCGGCGATTTCATGCAGGCGCGCATAGGTGGCGGTGCTGGCGTCGTTGCTATAAATGCCGGCCTGTGGATCGTTGGGTACTTGCTGCTCGCCGAACAGACGCTTGCGCTCCACGTCCGAGCGCAGGCGAATGGCACCCAGTGCCTCTACCAGGCGCATGGCGACGTGGCTTTTGCCTACGGCCGAAACACCGTGGGTAATGGCCAGGAAGCGCGAAGGAATAGTGCTGTAGCTTTCGGCCAGGTTGGCGTAGTTGCGGTATTGGCGCAGGGTGGTGGCGCGTTGCACCGGGTCGGCCTCGGCGGGCATGCTGAACAGCGCGACCTTGGCGCGGACCAGGGCGCGGTAAGCCTTGTAGAAGTTCAGCAGCTCCAGGCCCTGGTAGTCACCGGTCAGTTCCAGGTACTGGCTGACGAAACGCCGCGCCAGCGACTTGAGACCACGGTCTTCCAGGTCCATCGCCAGGAATGCGGTATCGGCATAGACGTCGGTGAAACGGAAGGGTTCGTTGAATTCGATGCAGTCGAAAATCACCACCTTGCCGTCGATTACGGTGGCGTTGCCCAGGTGGATGTCGCCATGGCATTCGCGAATGAAACCGTCGGCCTTGCGTTGGGCGAGCAGCGGCTTGAGGCGTTCGAAGCTGCTTTCGGCCCAGGCTTGCAGGGCTTCGAGTTGCAACAGGTCGGCCTTGTCATTGAGGAAGGGGCGGATCTGTTCGAAGTTTTGCAGCACCGGCGCCATCACGCTTTGCGGAGTGCCGGCGTCATTTTCGGCGGGCACTTTGGGCGTGGAAAGGTGGAACTGGGCGATTTGACCGGCCATTTCATCAATGTGCGCGGTGGTCAGTTCGCCGTTGGCTTGCAGCGTGCTGAGCAGTTGGCTCTGGGGGAACTGGCGCATTTTCAGCGCGTATTCGATCGCCGGGCCGTCGCCACCCAGTTGGGGCGCTTCGGTGCTGCCAGTAATCGGCAGGACTTCCAGGTACAGGTCCTGGGTCAGGCGCTGGTTCAGGCGCAACTCTTCGCCGCAAAAATGTTGACGCGCCTCGAGGCTGGTGAAATCGAGGAAGCCGAAGTTGACCGGCTTCTTGAATTTGTAGACGTAAGGTCCGGTGAGCAACACCCAGGAAATATGGGTTTCGATGACCTGGAACCCTTCGACGGGATGCGGGTAGAGGGCAGGATTTTGCAGGGCAGCGATCAGGGATTGGCTCACGGGCGATCCTTCAGAGTCTGGGAAAATTCGAGGGCCTCATTATGGCGGCAAGTGCCGCTAACGCAAACCGCATGGCCTCATGTTGAACCGCCGCAAAGTGCGTATAATCCGCCGCCATGACTCGTACCCGATCCCCCCGTACCCCCAAGAAACCACCCGCCAGCCGCCTGCGGCCATGGCTGGGCTGGGCCCTTAAACTCAGCCTGGTGGGCCTTGTTGTGCTCGCCGGCTTTGCGGTCTACCTCGACGCGATTGTCCAGGAGAAGTTCTCCGGCAAGCGCTGGACCATTCCAGCCAAGGTCTATGCCAGGCCGCTGGAGCTGTTCGTCGGCCAAAAACTCAGCCGGGAGGACTTCCTGACCGAGCTCGATGCCTTGGGCTATCGCCGTGAAAGCGTGGCCAACGGCCCCGGCGCGGCCTCGGTCAATGGCAACACCGTCGACCTCAATACCCGTGGCTTCCAGTTCTATGAGGGCATGGAACAGCCGCAATCGGTGCGGGTGCGGTTTTCCGGCGATTATGTGGCGGCGCTGACCGGTGCCAACAACGCCAGCCTGTCGGTGGTGCGTCTCGAACCGCTGTTGATCGGCGGCCTGTACCCCAAGAACCTCGAAGACCGGATCCTGATCAAGATCGACCAGGTGCCGCCGTTCCTGCTCGATACGCTGATCGCCGTCGAAGACCGGGATTTCTATCATCACTTCGGCGTCTCGCCCAAGTCGATCGCCCGGGCGGTCTGGGTCAACACGTCCTCGGGCCACATGCGCCAGGGCGGCAGCACCCTGACCCAGCAGTTGGTCAAGAACTTCTACCTGACCAACGAGCGCAGCCTGACCCGCAAGCTCACCGAAGCCATGATGGCGCTGCTGCTGGAAATGCATTACGACAAGCGCGAGATCCTGGAGGCCTACCTCAACGAAGTGTTCATCGGCCAGGACGGCCAGCGCGCGGTGCACGGTTTCGGCCTCGCCAGCCAGTTCTTCTTCAGCCAGCCGTTGTCCGAGCTCAAGTTGCATCAGGTGGCGCTGCTGGTGGGCATGGTCAAGGGGCCGTCTTCCTATAACCCGCGGCGTAATCCCGAGCGCGCCCTGGAGCGGCGCAACCTGGTGCTCGACCTGTTGCAAGAGCAAGGCGTGGCCACGGCCGAGCAAGTTGAAGCCGCGAAGAAGATGCCGCTGGGCGTGACCAAGCGCGGCAGCCTGGCGGACAGCTCGTTCCCCGGTTTCATGGACCTGGTCAAGCGCCAGCTGCGTGAAGACTACCGCGACGAAGACTTGACCGAAGAAGGCCTGCGGATCTTCACCAGCTTCGACCCGATCCTGCAGATGAAAGCCGAAGCGTCGGTGGAAGACACGTTCAAGCGACTGGGTGCGCGCAAGGGCGCCGATGAAGTCGAAGCCGCCATGGTGGTGACGAACCCGGAAACCGGCGAAGTCCAGGCCATGATCGGCAGCCGCCAGGCCAGTTTTGCCGGTTTCAACCGGGCCCTGGATGCCGTCCGGCCGATCGGTTCGTTGATCAAGCCGGCGGTGTACCTGACGGCCCTGGAAAAACCGAGCCAGTACACGCTGACCAGTTGGCTGTCGGACGAGACGTTCTCGGTCAAGGGCGCGGACGGCCAGGTATGGACGCCGCAGAACTACGACCGTCGTTCCCACGGTACGGTTTTCCTGTACCAGGGGCTGGCGCATTCCTACAACCTTTCGACGGCTCGCCTCGGGCTGGAAGTCGGTGTGCCGAACGTGCTCAAGACCGTGGCGCGCCTGGGGGTGAGTCGCGAGCTTCCGGCGTTCCCGTCGATGTTGCTGGGGGCTGGCGGTCTTGCACCAATCGAAGTCGCCGCCATGTACCAGACCTTGGCCAACGGTGGTTTCAATACGCCGATGCGCGGGATCCGCAGCGTGCTCACCGCTGAGGGCGAGCCGCTCAAACGGTATCCGTTCCAGATCCAGCAGCGTTTCGATCCGGCTTCCATCTACCTGATCCAGAGCGCCATGCAGCGGGTCATGCGCGAAGGCACCGGCAGTTCGGTCTATAACGTGCTGCCCCGGACCCTGACCCTGGCGGGCAAGACCGGTACCAGTAACGATTCGCGCGATAGCTGGTTTGCCGGTTTCAGCCAGGATTTGCTGGCGGTGGTCTGGCTTGGACGCGATGACAACGGCAAGACGCCGTTCACCGGCGCCACCGGCGCGTTACAGGTCTGGACCAGTTTCATGCGCAAGGCCGATCCGTTGCCGCTGGACATGCCGCAACCGGATAACATCGTTCAGGCCTGGGTCGATTCGCGCACTGGACAAGGCTCCGATGCCAATTGCCCGGGTGCGGTACAGATGCCGTATATTCGCGGCAGCGAGCCGCCACCCGGTGCCGCCTGCGGCGGTCAGAATCCTGCCGAGTCGGTGATGGATTGGGTCAAGGACTGGATGAATTAAGCAAAGAGGGTTTCAAGTGAACAAGTGGTTGATTCCAGCGGTAACGGCCGTGGCTTTGCTCAGTGGCTGCTCCACCGTACAGCGCGGTTCTATCCCGGTTGTCGATTCCGGCACGGCTGTTTCCAACAGCGAGCGGATCTCGGCCAACGGTGGCTTCCGTCAAACGACAGTGAAGCGCCCGGTCCAGGCTCAGACCCAGGCGATTCCGCAGGGCGATACCGGTGTCGTGGTGATGGTGCCCGGCGGTGGCGCAACGACCTCGGCGCCGATCAGTACGACGCCGATCACGCCAGGTCCCATCACGCCGGGCCCTGTCGAGACCTCGCCGATCAATCAGGGCAGCTACAGCATGCCGTCGACGCCGAGCAGCATTCCTTCGTCCGGTTCGGGTGGCTTGGCTGCCGATGAGCAATTGGACGGTCCGGTGCTGGCCCTGCTGACCACGGCACAACAGCAACAGGCCAGCGGCGATCTCAACGGTGCGTCCTCCAGCCTGGAGCGTGCCCAGCGCGTAGCACCGCGCGAACCCCAGGTTCTTTATCGCCTGGCCCAGGTGCGCATGGCCCAGGGCGACGCACCACAAGCCGAGCAACTGGCTCGTCGTGGCCTGACCTTCACCAGCGGTCGTCCGGCACTTCAGGCCAGCTTGTGGGAATTGATCGCCCAGGCGCGTGAGAAACAAGGCGATTCCGCAGGGGCGGCATTGGCCCGCCAGAAAGCCAAGGTTTCGCTCTGATGGATACCCGCTTTCCAGAGATTGCCAACCAGTTGCTGCTGATCGAGCGGGAACTGCGTGTCCAGGGCTGGTGGAGCAGCGTTGCGCCGTCGGCCCAAGCGCTGGCCAGTGTCGAGCCGTTCGCCGTCGATACCCTGGACTTCGAGCAATGGCTGCAGTGGATTTTCCTGCCCCGGATGAAGACCATCCTGGAAAACGATCTGCCGCTACCCAATGCCTCGGGCATCCTGGCCATGGCGGAAATGGTCTATGCCCAGCGGCCAGGGCAGGGCATCGGGTTGCAGCGATTGCTGGCGCAGTTCGACCAACTGATCAGCAACGTGGGCTGAGCGCCGTCACTGGCAATTCTCCTCGATCTGCTTGCGGGTCTCCTCGACCCGCTGGCGTCGCTCTTCGTCCGTGAGGCGGCGCATTTCTCCCTCCACGTCTTCACGCACCCTTGGATTGTTCTGCAATTGGGCCAGGTTGGTCCGTGCCTGCTCGCAGAAAACCTTGAGCTGAGTTTCCTGCTCGGCTATCTGCTTCTTGACCTGTTGGTCGATGGTCTTCTGGTCACCGATGACCCCACCGGACGGCGCTGCGGCTGGTTTGCTGGTCGATGATGTCGGGTTGATCACGGTGGTGGCTTGCGTGCCTTGGGGCGGCTGGGCATCGAAGTGCGTCACGCCTTGGGCGTCTACCCATTTGTAGACCTGGCCGGCCATGCAGATCGGGCTCAGGCCAACCAACAGGCTGGCTGTCAGGAAGAAGGTTCGCATGCTGTTTCCTTGTCGTGGATTGCGCAATTGAAGCTAACACAGTTGTCGATTAAAGGTTTTTTCTTGCGTTCTCATGCGCTTACTTCGAATAAAGCACATTGACGACTTGACTTGCAGAAGGCGAAACAGAAGAATCCAAAGTCCGCTGTAGAGGGACTGCCAGAAGCAGGCCCACTCGGCAGATCATGAGGCGCACACCCGCGTCGACCTGTTACACCCGCAACGCGTTACCTCGCGCTGGGTGGGAAAAGCCCGCAACACTTGGGACGATCCCAATACTTGCTCAGTCAGTGCTGACGTAGTCGGCGACCACCGTCGCTCATGCTCTGCCGAGAAGTAAACCTATTAAGACCCGTCCCCTTTCGTGGGTCGGTATTCTGGCGTTTTAGAGGTGAACAACGTGGAGCTTTTATCTGGCGGTGAGATGCTCGTCCGCTTCTTGCGTGACGAAGGCGTCAAATATATCTACGGGTACCCCGGTGGTGCTCTTCTTCATGTCTATGATGCCCTGTTCAAAGAGCCGGAAGTGACCCACATCCTGGTTCGTCACGAGCAAGCGGCGACCCACATGGCTGACGGCTACGCCCGTGCCACCGGCAAGGCCGGCGTGGTCCTGGTGACTTCCGGTCCTGGCGCCACGAACGCCATCACCGGTATCGCCACGGCCTACATGGACTCCATCCCGATGGTGATCATTTCCGGCCAGGTACCTAGCACCATGGTCGGTACCGATGCGTTCCAGGAAACCGACATGATCGGTATCTCCCGGCCGATCGTGAAGCACAGCTTCATGATCAAGCACGCCTCGGAAATCCCGGAAGTCATGAAGAAGGCATTCTACCTGGCCGAATCCGGTCGCCCGGGCCCGGTCGTGGTCGACGTTCCGAAAGACATGACCAACCCGGCCGAGAAGTTCGAATACGTCTATCCGAAAAAAGCCAAGCTGCGCTCGTACAGCCCGGCCGTACGCGGCCATTCCGGGCAAATCCGCAAGGCAGCCGAAATGCTCTTGGCGGCCAAGCGTCCCGTGCTGTATTCAGGGGGCGGTGTGATCCTTGGTGGTGGCTCGGCGCCGCTGACCGAACTGGCGAAAATGCTCAACCTGCCGGTCACCAATACCCTGATGGGATTGGGCGCCTTCCCAGGCAGCGATCGTCAGTTCATCGGCATGCTGGGCATGCACGGCAGCTATACCGCCAACCTGGCGATGCACCATGCCGATGTGATCCTGGCCGTTGGCGCGCGTTTCGATGACCGTGTCATCAACGGTGCAGCGAAGTTCTGCCCGAACGCCAAGATCATCCACATCGATATCGACCCAGCCTCGATCTCCAAGACCATCAAGGCAGACGTGCCGATTGTGGGGCCGGTAGAGAGTGTGCTGACCGAAATGGTCGCGATCCTCAAGGAAATCGGTGAGGTTCCCAACAAGGAGTCCGTGACCAGTTGGTGGAAGCAGGTCGATGAGTGGCGCGGTGACCGCGGCCTGTTCCCTTACGACAAGGGCGACGGCAGTGTGATCAAGCCACAGACTGTGGTCGAAACCCTGTGCGAAGTGACCAAGGGCGATGCCTTTGTGACCTCCGACGTGGGCCAGCACCAAATGTTCGCGGCGCAGTACTACAAGTTCGACAAGCCCAACCGCTGGATCAACTCCGGTGGCCTGGGCACCATGGGCTTCGGTTTCCCGGCGGCCATGGGCATCAAGTTGAGCTTTCCGGAAGCGGACGTCGCTTGCATCACAGGCGAAGGCAGCATCCAGATGAACATTCAGGAACTGTCCACCTGCTTGCAATACGGCTTGCCGGTGAAGATCGTGATCCTGAACAACGGTGTACTGGGGATGGTTCGCCAGTGGCAGGACATGAGCTATGGCAGTCGTCACTCGCACTCGTACATGGAATCGCTGCCTGATTTCGTCAAGCTGGCGGAGGCCTATGGTCACGTCGGCGTGCGCATCACCGAATCGAAGGACTTGAAGTCGAAGATGGAGGAAGCGTTCGCCATGAAGGATCGCCTGGTGGTGATCGATATTGCGGTGGACACCAGCGAGCACGTCTACCCGATGCAGATCAAAGACGGCTCCATGCGCGATATGTGGCTGAGCAAGACGGAGCGTACCTAATCATGCGACATATTATTTCCTTGCTTCTGGAAAACGAACCGGGTGCGCTGTCTCGTGTAGTTGGCCTGTTCTCCCAGCGCAACTACAACATCGAAAGCCTGACGGTGGCGCCGACCGAAGACCCGACCCTGTCGCGTCTGACGCTGACCACCGTGGGGCACGATGAGATCATCGAGCAGATCACCAAGAACCTGAACAAGCTGATCGAAGTGGTCAAGCTGGTGGACCTGTCGGAAAGCGCTCACATCGAGCGCGAACTGATGCTGGTCAAGGTCAAGGCCACCGGCGCCCAGCGCGCCGAGATCAAACGCACTACCGATATTTATCGTGGGCAGATCGTTGATGTCAGCGCCAGCGTCTATACCGTTCAGTTGACCGGTACCAGCGACAAGCTCGACAGCTTCATCCAATCGATCGGCACTGCCTCGATTCTGGAAACCGTACGCAGTGGTGTCACCGGCATTGCCCGTGGCGACAAAGTACTGAGCATCTAAACCAAATTAGCGAATGGCCTGAACGGCCGGATATAGGGGAAATTCATGAAAGTTTTCTACGATAAAGACTGTGACCTGTCGATCATCCAGGGCAAGAAAGTCGCCATCATCGGTTACGGTTCCCAAGGTCACGCCCAGGCGTGCAACCTGAAAGACTCCGGCGTCGACGTCACCGTTGGCCTGCGTACCGGCTCGGCCACCGTTGCCAAGGCCGAGGCCCATGGCTTGAAAGTGGCTGACGTGGCGACTGCCGTTGCTGCTGCCGACCTGGTCATGATCCTGACCCCGGACGAATTCCAGGGCGCCCTGTACAAGAACGAAATCGAGCCGAACATCAAGAAAGGCGCCACCCTGGCCTTCTCCCACGGCTTCTCGATCCATTACAACCAGGTTGTGCCGCGTGCCGACCTCGACGTGATCATGATCGCGCCGAAGGCCCCGGGCCACACCGTGCGTTCCGAGTTCGTGAAAGGCGGCGGTATCCCTGATCTGATCGCGATCTACCAGGACGCATCGGGCAACGCCAAGAACGTAGCCCTGTCCTACGCTGCCGGCGTTGGCGGCGGTCGTACCGGTATCATCGAAACCACGTTCAAGGACGAGACCGAAACCGACCTGTTCGGTGAGCAAGCCGTTCTCTGCGGCGGTACCGTCGAGCTGGTCAAAGCTGGTTTCGAAACCCTGGTTGAAGCTGGCTACGCGCCAGAAATGGCCTACTTCGAGTGCCTGCACGAACTGAAGCTGATCGTTGACCTCATGTACGAAGGCGGTATCGCCAACATGAACTACTCGATCTCCAACAACGCTGAATACGGCGAGTACGTGACCGGTCCGGAAGTGATCAACGCCGAGTCCCGTCAGGCCATGCGCAACGCCCTGAAACGTATTCAGGACGGCGAATACGCCAAGATGTTCATCAGCGAAGGCGCCACCGGCTATCCTTCGATGACCGCCAAGCGTCGTAACAACGCCGCTCACGGTATCGAGATCATCGGTGAGCAACTGCGCTCGATGATGCCGTGGATCAGCGCCAACAAGATCGTCGACAAAGCCAAGAACTAAGTCGCGAAATTGTGCGAAAAACGCGGCCTAGGCCGCGTTTTTTCGTTTGGACGGTGGGTTCTGGTATAAAGCTGCATCGTTTGCGGTCGAACCGTCGTCCCAGACATCTGTCGAATTTTTTCACACCGTTGCAAGGTACTGTCCATGAGCGAACGTCCCGACGAGCCGAACCAGGCTCCTGACGCCGAAAGCCTGCTGCCCATCGACGAACACGTCGAAGAAGGTCACGATGCTGAAGGCCGTAAGGTCCGGCATCGTGGTATCTATCTGCTGCCGAACCTGTTCACCACGGCGAACCTGTTTGCCGGCTTTTACTCCATCATCAACTCCATGAGTGCCCAGGCCGCCTTGAGCGCTGGCGATGCTGCGGGCGCAAGCCGCTACTTCGCGTTTGCCGCCATTGCGATCTTTGTCGCCATGGTGCTCGACGGCCTGGACGGGCGCGTAGCGCGCATGACCAACACCCAGAGTGCGTTCGGTGCCGAATATGATTCGCTGTCCGACATGGTCGCCTTTGGCGTGGCACCTGCCTTGCTGGCGTTCGGTTGGGCGCTGGGAGACATGGGCAAGGTCGGCTGGATGGTTGCCTTTATCTACGTGGCGGGTGCGGCATTGCGCCTGGCGCGTTTCAACACCCAGGTCGGCAAGGCTGACAAGCGTTACTTTATCGGTCTGGCCAGTCCCGCTGCGGCGGGTGTGGTGGCGGGTGTGGTCTGGGCGTTCAGCGACTACGGCATACAGGGATCGAAGATGTCGTTCCTTGTGGCCTTGCTGGTAGCTGCGGCCGGAATGCTGATGGTCAGCAACATCAAGTACAACAGCTTCAAGGAGCTGGACTTGAAGGGGCGCGTGCCTTTCGTGGCGATTCTTGCGGTGGTGCTGGTGTTCGCCGTGGTGTTCAGTGATCCGCCGCGTATCTTGCTGCTGGTATTCCTCGCCTATGCCGCTTCCGGCCCGGTGCAATACCTGCTGCGTCTTCGCCGACGCTAAACGTTGCCTTAATGTAATTTCCCCCATACTCCGCAGTCTATTGGTGCATCTGTCCTCCAATACTGCGGAGTTGCCATGTTGATCAAGATCTCCAAGTCTTCCGATTGCCGTGAATCGGACGTCACGCCGGAATCCTTCTATCTGTCCCGTCGTCAAATACTGGGTGCCACCGTGGCGGGGATCGCCGTGGGTGGCTTGCCACGCTGGGCTCATGCGGGTGAAGGGGGCCGTTATGCCGATGTAGACCCTGGCAAGGCGCCGTCCTGGTTTGCCGAGAAGCTCGTGTCTACCCAATGGGGTGCTGTCACGGTCAAGGACGAGGCCATCACCCCGTTCAAGGACGCCACTCATTACAACAACTTCTATGAGTTCGGAACCGACAAGGGCGATCCGGCGGCGAATGCCGGGTCCTTGAAAACCGAACCCTGGAGCGTGGTGGTGGACGGGGAGGTGGGCAAGCCGGGGCGCTATGGGCTGGAAGACTTCATGAAGCCTTATCAGCTGGAGGAGCGTATCTATCGGCTGCGCTGTGTCGAGGCGTGGTCGATGGTCATCCCGTGGATCGGTTTTCCCCTTTCTGCGCTGCTTAAACAGGTCGAGCCGACCTCCAAGGCAAAATTCATCCGTTTCGAAACGCTGCAAGATCCCAAGGTCATGCCCGGCCAGCGCTCCAGCTTCGCCTTGATCGACTGGCCTTATGTGGAAGGTTTGCGATTGGATGAGGCGATGAACCCGCTGGCGATCCTGGCGGTAGGGATGTACGGACGGGAACTGCCGAACCAGAACGGTGCGCCGTTGCGCTTGGTGGTGCCCTGGAAGTATGGGTTTAAAAGCGTGAAATCCATCGTGCGGATCAGCTTGGTCAGTGAGCAACCCAAAACCACCTGGCAAAGCATTGCGTCAAATGAGTACGGCTTCTATGCCAACGTCAATCCGACAGTCGATCACCCGCGTTGGACCCAGGCCCATGAGCGGCGCCTGCCGAGCGGGCTGTTGCGCCCCAATGTTCGCGATACGCTCATGTTCAACGGCTATCAGGATGAAGTGGCTTCTTTATACGCAGGGATGGATCTGAGGAAAGACTACTGATGCGCTTTGCAGTATGGCGGGCCGGCGTCTTCGTCGCGGCGGCGGTCTGGCCGTTGATCTGGCTTTACCAGGCGATCATAAACACCTTGGGACCTGACCCGGGCAAGGTGCTGGTGGATCGATTGGGGCTGGGGACGCTGATCTTTTTGTTGATCACCTTGAGCATGACGCCATTGCAGAAAATGACGGGGTGGGCAGGGTGGATAGCGGTCAGGCGCCAGCTGGGCTTGTGGTGCTTTGCTTATGTGGTGATGCACCTGAGTGGATATGCGGCATTCATATTGGGGTTCGACTGGTCGCAGTTGGGGGTTGAGCTGAGCAAGCGGCCCTACATTATTGTCGGTGCGCTAGGGTTTCTGGGCTTGCTGGCGCTCGCTATTACCTCTAATCGTTACAGTCAGCGACGGTTGGGCGGACGCTGGAAGAAGTTGCATCGCTTGGTTTATCTAATCCTTGGGCTCGGTTTGTTGCATATGTTGTGGATCGTGCGGGCGGATCTGCAGGAGTGGGCGATCTACGCTGTTATTGGCAGCGTGTTATTGCTCCTCCGGGTTCCACCGGTTATGCGGCGGATCCCGCGTTTATGGGGGCGAAAGGCCCTTTCTGCAACAAAAGTGTAATTAAGGGTTGACGGCAGATTCTGGATCTCTATAATTCGCCCCACTTCCGGCGCAGTCGA
>NZ_JBMDJD010000037.1:0-53418 GCF_057809015.1 Pseudomonas sp. FG6 | reverse complement strand
GGGCAAGGCAACCGCCGTGTTCATTACAGCCAGTAACGCAGGCCCAACATCAACGACTGAGCATTGTATTGCGTGCTCACGTCGCCCTGGGGCAGGTTGGGGATGTCGCCAAAGTGCGCTTCGCGCGTCTTGAAGTAGCGATAATCCACGGACATGGACCAGTGCTCGGTGAGTTCGTAGCCAACCCCAGCACCCAGTTGATAGGCCTCGACGGTGTCGCGATGGGTGCCGCCGAACTGCACACCGCCCGCTTCCAGGCCGCTGATCGTCAGGACTGCGTAGCCCAGGCCACCGCCCACGTAAGGCGTAACGTGGTTCAACGGGGCCGGCAGGTCCAGGACGTTGTACCAAAGGTTGGCCATGACGCTACTGGCTTCCTCCTTGCCTTCACCGTCGATGCTGCCGCCGCCTTCGTAGACCCGGTGATTGAACTGGGTCAGGGTGTTCTTGCGATAGCTGACCTCCAGCTCCGGCCGCAATCCCGACTGGAACTGCCAGCCCATGGCCAGCGCGGTGGCGTAGCCGGAGTCCGTGGGTTGGTTGTACTGCATCTCGACAAAGTCGAGGTCGTTCTGGCTGAGGTCCTGATCAGCGACCCAGTTCACCCCCCCCAGGACGCTGACGTAAGGGCCGAGCGTGTCGGCGAAGCTGGAGGCAGGGGCGAACAAGCCCATGCCAATGAGGCTCATAACCAGGTACTGAGTATTGTGTTGTAGATTCATGCTCGTTCCGAAGTGTCCCTTTATCAGTGAGTAAGCAGTGTTTCCGAGAGGGGCTATTGAACGGCCCGCTCCCGGGAGGGTTCACACAAGGTGCAAATGCGCCTCGGGTTTTTCCAGCCCTGAGTTGGCGAGCGCATTCGTTCGTTGTTCCGCCAGGGTGCACAGGTTGTCCAGTGCTGTTGTCATTGCCGCGGTCAGCGCTTTGCGCAGCAGCCCACGGTAGATGAAACTCAAGGGTCCGGAGATCTTGGCGCTATGGATCACTTGGGTTTCATGCGGGGAAAGCCGGCGCATCTGGTGATCGAATTCGAGATCGATCCAGAGCAGCCGAGCCGTGTTTCGATAGCTTTCGTGCAGGTGCACCGCTTCCAGCTTCAAAGGCATGTTCAAGCCATTTCGCAGGGTGCACTTGCCTCGGGTACCCGGCTCGAACGGGCCATTGAGTTCACAATGGCGAACGTCGGTGTCCCATAGCGGCGCTTCTGCGAAGTTGCTCCAGATCTTCCATATTTCGGAAGGCGCTGATTTGACGATTACTTGCACTTTGACATCGTTCACGGCGACACCTTGAGAGTTGGGGGCACGGTCATGGCGAAAAGGGAGGTCCATTTGATGCCTCAGGCAGCGGGCGCGGATTGGCTCAGCACCTGGGCGGTAATGCTGGCCTGGCCCATTTTTTCGCCCCGGTTGAACAGGTCGATGTAGATGCGGTTGGTTTTGAACGCTTGCAGCTGCGCATCAAAACCGGCCTGCGGTGCCAAGGACAACGGGCTGTTCCGCGGAATCGGCCGATCCAGCGTGAAGCTCAGGGACAGCAGGTTCATCGGTGTCTTGAGTGGAATCCGCAGATGGCTATGGGCGATCTGCATGTAGCACTGGCGGGCCACTTCAAGGAAATACACCATTGAATAGTGCGCAGGGTCACCTTCCTGGAAGATGTGGTCCGGCGGCACCTGCACCGTGTCCACGCTCAAGCCCTGGGCGACGCTGCTCATGTCGCTGACGATGACGTTCTGCGCCCTGGCCTTGTGCAGCAGGGCCTTGTCGCGGCACGGGGTGGCGGTGAATTCGCCGGCTGGCGAGGTCTCGAACGCGCAGCTGTAGGCCATCCCGATGATGCAGGTGCACATCAGCTTCCCACCTTGCATGACCTTCGCATTGAACACCTGCGGGTCCTGGCCTTGCTCGACATGCAGGTCGATCGCACCTTCCTTTTGCACGTACTGCTGGAACTTGATGGTCAGGGACTTGGCGTAGGCAACCCGTCCGCCCAGGGTCGGCATGGCCAGTTCGATCAATTGCAGGACGCCTTCGAGCAACAGGATGCCCGGGACGTGGTCCAGCGGGTGATCGAAGAAGTAGGGGTGCGCTTCGTCGACCACCAGGCGGGCATGCAGGGCGTGGCCGTTGCGCTGGGGGTTGCTGATCACGGTGTTTTCCGCGCGCCGCTGCCAGGGCGCCGGGCGCTGGGCTTGGGCGCCACGGTGCAAGGCGAACAGCCCCTCCATGGCGCGCACCCTGACCCGTAGCCCGGAGAGCAGGGTGCTGGTCAGCATGTCGCTGAGTTGCATCACATCGACGCCGTCGTGTTGCGGCTCGCGCACGACGTTCACAGGCCGCTCTGGCGTGATGACAGGTTGCAGTTCGTGGGATGCCGAATGGGCAAAGCGCAACACAAAGGGATGCTTGATGGGTGCGGTGCTTTCATCTGCCGCCGCGCTCCATTGGCGCAGCTTTTCGGTGGACAGCCACATCACCGGCTTGCCGCCGTCGCGCACTTCGATCACGGAGTGGGTCGCGCCTTGCAGCATCACAGCCAGCAAGGTTTCGATGCCACTGGCTTCGGCCAGGAAACCGGTCTTCTCGCGCAAGGATCCGCTGGCAGGCTGGGCTTCGGGTTGCAGCTCGCAGACGATGACGTCGTGTAGGCCCGGCTGCTGGTCCAGCAGCTGGCAAGCGTCTTGCAGGGAGTTGGCGGCATGGGCGAAGACCGCTGCGCGGATCACCAGCAACGGCTTGTCGGCGGCAGCGGGGCGGTACGGCCGCAGCGCAACCAGGCCCAGGCCTTCGCCTTGCACGGTGGGGGAACGTTGGGCGCGCTCGACTTCGATTTCACCACTGAGGAAACGCCCGGCACCGAGCAACAGCGTGTCGATGCCTTCGTTGAACCATTGCGGCGAGGCGAGCAAGGTTTGCCAGAACAGGCCGGCGGTGCCCACCAGGGTCTGGTGGAAACCCTTGAAGTCAAAGATCTGCGTCGGGTAGCCGGACAACATGTTCGGCAACATGGTGGCCACGTCCGTCACTTCGACGCCCGGTGCCAGGCCTTGGGCCCGGGAATAGAACTGATGGGCGCTGCTGTAGGCGTTGCTGAAACGCTCGCCGCCCATGTTGCAGCACATGACCATCGCGGTGCCGGACGAACCAGCCACGCCGGGCAGGCGTCGCAGCAAATGGTTCACACGGTCGGTGATCAGCAGCTTGAACGGATCGACGTGGGCCAAGGGCTTGGGCCCCATGCCGAACCCGTCGATGTCGATGACGTGATCCTGCGCGAGGAATTTCCCCACCAGCGGTCGTGCCGGCGTGGCGGCGTAATCGACGAAGCGGCCATAGGGGAAGACAACGCCGGACGCCGCCGGTTGTTCGAGTTGCTGCTTGAACGATTGCAGCGAACGGTGGCCGCCCATCGCCGCTTCTGCTTCGACAACGGCCAGGTCCAGTCGCAGCACGCCAGGGGTTGCTGAAGGCTTGGCAGCGGCAGGGACGGGCTGGTCGTCGGCAATGTACTCATCCACCACCAGGTGCGCGTTGGCGCCACCAAAACCGAAGCTGGAGATGCCGATCCGGATCGCCGACTCGCGCTCGGCCAGCGGCTGCACCTGTTCGGTGGCCAGGCGCAGGCAGGTCTCGTCGACTTTGCTGCTGGGACGGTAACCAGGCTGGGGCGGGACACCCTTGTGCTGCAGGATCATCAAGGCCTTGGCCAGCGATGCGCCGCCGGCGGCCGCGAGGGGGTGGCCGATGACGGATTTGATCGAACCGATCATGACCTTCTCGCCGTCTGCCCGATGAGGGGCGAAGAAACTGTCCAGCGATGCCAGTTCGGTGGCGTCGCCCAGCGGCGTACCGGTGCCGTGGGTCTCGATGTAGTCCACGTGCTTGGGGTCAAGGCCGGCATAGGCGCGTTGATAGGCCGAGTACTGGGCCTGTTTGCCAGGGGCGAACACCGAGCCCTCGGCGCCATCGGCGGAAAGCCCCAAGGCCCGCAGCACGCCCAGCGGTTGACGCTGCGCGGTCAGGGCCTGGGCGAGCGGCTCGACCAAAAAGGCCACCGCGCATTCGCCCGGCACGATACCGTCGGCGTCCTGGCCGAACGCTTCCATCTGCGCACGAGCGGAAAACGCCGTCAGCTGCGAGAACCCCAGGAACAAGGCCGGTGGCAGCACGGTGTTGAGCGCCATGACGATGGCGTTATCGGCCTGCCCGCTGTTGACCAGCGCTTGGGCCATGTCCAGGGCATAAGGGAACGAACTGCACGCGGTGTCCACCGACAGCGCCGGGCCGCCCAAGGCAAACGCCGAGGCCAGTTCCGCCACTTGCTCACCCGGGGTAAAGCCGATGGGAGCCTGCTCTCGTCCGGCCATGCCGGTGACGAAATAGCTTTCGTCACTCCAGGACGTCGCGACCACCAGGGCGGTGCGCTGGGTGGCCAGTGGCGAGCCCAGGCCGGCCAATTGGGTGAAGAGTGTCTTGAGCACCTTCTTGCCAATGGCGACCTGCCGTCCTTCATGGCGCGAAGGGGTCGACGGGTCATCGCTCAGGCAGAAAGCACTGTCCAGGTAGACGCGATCCTTTTCGCCGGCCTTGGCCGAATAAATCGAACTCTTCTCCAACTCCCAGCGGGTCGGCATCGATTCGATCGGAGCGATCTGCCCCTGGGAGAGCAACTGCCACAGCGCATCCGTCGACGGCGCGCCTGGAAACTCGCCCGCCATCGCGCTGAAGCAGAAATCGCCCGCCAATGTTGTACCACTCATACCCTGTCTCCTGATCGCAAAATGCTGGGTGATCTGTTCGATCGCCCGGATTCCATTCCTTTTCTTGCCGCCGGGCTTAGCTCAGCCGTGCCAGCAGCGACAAGGCGTCCTGGGGCGTGCGACGGGACATCAGCGCTTCGCCGGCAAACTCGCTGGCCGCGCACTGTTGCGCCATGGACTGGCAGAGGGCTTCGCGGGCAAAGCCGTTGAGCCCCAGTTGGGCGAAAGGCGTTTGCACGTCGATCGACTGTGGCGCGTCGGCGATCAGGGGGGTGAGTGCATCGAGCAGCGGGTTGCTTTCCTGCACCTGCACCTCGGTGGCCGTCGGGGCAGGCGTTTCACCGGGGGCGGCACATGGCACAGGGGCGGCCAGTGCGGCGTTGATCAAGGCAATCGTTGCCTGCGGGGTCTTGGCGTTGGCCAGCTCCGAGCTTTGCGCCTTGAGCTGCGGCCACAGGGCCACCACCGCCTCCAGGAAGTCCAGCTGCACCAACGAATCCAAGCCCAGGCTTTCGTAGCTTTGCTCGACGTTGATGTGCTCGACGGTAAAGCCGGTGATGGTCGCCATTTGCTCCAGTACCCAGGCCTGGACATCCACCGCCGGTGCCTGTGGATCGGCTTCAAGGCGTGCAAGCAGGACGGTTGGGGTCGGCGCGTCGAACAGCTGCGAGGTGAGCGCTTTCTTTTCCGGGAAGTGTTGGGCCAGGGATTCGAAAATATCCACCAGGCCGAGGGAGTCGATGCCCATGCTTTCGAACGTCTGGTCGAAGTCGATCTGCTCCTGCTTGAAGCCGGTGACCGTGCTGATTTCGGCACGCAACCATTGCCCGTAGCTCAGCGTTGGCGCCGGTGCTGGTGCAGTGACGGCCTCGGAAGCGGTGGCCGGTGCGACTATTGTCGCTTTCGACGGTACCGGTTCCAGTGCGACTACGCTCTGGTTGGCGGCCTCGAGCCCATGGGCGTAGACGCCCTCGAGGACTTGCTGGTGGGCATTGAAGTAATGGGCTGTGACGGTTTCGGCCTGCTCCAGCAAACGCAGCAGGATCGCTTCCTTGGCGACATTGGATTCGCACAGGGAGTCGATGATTTTTTCCGAAAGGGAGAAATAGCTGTGGGCTATTTTTCCATTGGACGTGATGAATTCCTGGACGACATCGTTCAGTTGCAAGCGCATGGTGGTTCTCCTAACCAAAGTCGATCCTTCCTGGCATCAAGAAAGATCAAAGTCCTGGCCCCATGAGGGGCCTTGTATGAGTCATTGATTCAAACTGGCAGTAGCCATGGTCAGACTTGAAGTTGGAGTTCCACTGCGTCGATCTCGCAAGATGTTGTTTTTCTGGCTCCCTTGAGCAGCCCGGACCTTACGTTCAGATAAGTAACGAGTGTGATTGCGTCGGCGCCCTGGAACGCGATGTAGCCGTCCGGACGAATCAGCATCAGGGTGCCTTCCTTGGCGTGATAGCGCTTGTGCAGGCGCCAGTCAGGGTCCAACAGCGTCGGGCCAGGCAGCCCGGCGCTGCTCAGGGCATCGACCACGCAATAAGCCTTGATGCCCGGATAGTCTTTTGCCACCGATTCGGCCAGCGAGTAATAGCCTGGCAGCAACGGCGAGAATTGATCGGCCGCGCTGAAGATCAGCAGCGTGAATGTCCCGTGGAACAAGTCGATCAAGCGCTTGGGCGGCAGGCCTTGCTGCTGCCACAGTTCAACGTCGGGTGCCAGTTGGCCGGCACGCGGTACCGGGGACTGGAACTCGGGTTTCTTGCCTTTCTTGTCCCAGTTCTTGCGTTGCTTTTTAGTCAGCGATTCCTGGATGTAATCACTCTTGGCGTAGTGATACTGGTGCCCGGAAATCATCGACGGCAGCTTGCGCTGGGCTTTCTTGCGGTTGCTCAACAGCGGCAGGACATTGTCGCGCAGCCAGACCAGGGCAGGGTGCCGGAGGGTAATCAGGCTGGTCAGTCGGTGGGCGGTGTTTTCAACCTCCAGCGCCACGGGATAGCGTTCGTCGTTGTAGCTCTCCAGCAGCGAGGGATCCGCCAGCCCCTGGTCGACATAGGCCATTTTCCACGCCAGGTTGTAGGCCTCGGAAACGCCCAGGTTCATCCATTGGCCACCGATCGGGCTGCCGATATGCGCCGAGTCACCCACCAGGAATACCGAGCCTTGCTGCAGCGATTGCACGCGGCGGTGTTGGAACGAGGCAATGGTGGTCGACGAGATGTTCGATAACGTCATCTTCTGCCCACGGCCTTCGCACAAGCGCTGAAAGTTCTCCAGGCTCAGGGACGGACGTTCGCCTTCCGGCGGCAGGTTGTACGGCATCTCGATGAACAGCCGGTAACGCGATTGGGCGCTGATCGGTGCCACAGCCACGTAGCCGTCCTGCGCGCCGAGGAAGAAGGCGCCTTCGTCCTTGCTTCCGGACCATTGGATATCGGCGTCGGCGAGCATGAAGAAACGGTCGTAGGACGAACCTTCGAAAGACATGTCCAGGCGTTTGCGAATGTTGCTGCGGGCACCGTCGCAGGCCACGACCCAACGGCTGGTGAACGACTCGTCGTCACCCTCGGCGTGGTGCAGCGTCATGCGCACAGAGCCCGGCTGGTTCTCGATGTCGACCAGCTCGGTATTCCACTCGACTTCGATCCCCAGTTCGTTCAGTCGCTCCAGCAGGATCTTCTCCGTCTGCGGCTGTGGCAGGCTCAGCAGTTGAGGATAGGTGGCGTCCAGGTAGGAGAAGTTGTAGTTCAGCACCCGCTTGGCGTTCGACTGCACGGAAAACTGGTTGATGCTGAAACCGTCGCTGACGGCCTGCTCGGCCACGCCCAGGTCCCGGAAGATTTCCAGGGTGCGGGAGTGGATAGCCATCGCCTTGGTCGCGGTGGAGGGGCCGGCGTTCTTTTCAATGATGCGGAACGAAACGCCCCATTTTTTCAGCATGATTGCCAGGGACAGGCCAATAGGGCCGGCGCCGACGATCATCACGGTCGGGGTGCTGCCAGGTCGCTTGAAGTGCTCGGGGGCCAACGTGCTCAGAGTGTTCATCGATCAGTACCAGTTTCTGTAGAAGGGAGAGTTGGCAATGCCGAGCAGGGCATCGTCGCCTGATGAATCGCCGTAGGCATAAATGTAAAAGTCATCGAGGTTGCTCAAGCAGCCCTTGAGCCGAGTGACTTTCTCTCTCTCAACGCAGTTGGTACCGGAGATCCCACCGGTCAGTTTGTTCTTGGCCGTTGCCAGGCGGGTGCCGCAGACGTAGTCGAAACCCACGGCCTGGCCCCAGGGAATCAGATAGTTTTCCGGGGAGTTGCTGACGAGCGCGGTGATGTGGCCCATCGACTGGTGCCAATGCAGCCGGCGCATGGCCTCGGGGCGGAGCCAGAGCGGCAGCAGTTCGCTGATGAAATATTTGGCGTGCTCGCGTTCCTGCTCCACCGACAGCCCGCCCAGATAGCACTTGATGAATGCCAGGCGGGCTTGCATCAAGGGCGTGATACCGACGATCACGCTGAGCATCTTGGGCAGCAGGGGGATGATCCTGAGCCAGAACGAGCGGGTGCCTACGATGTAGCGCATGTAGCGCCAGAAGGTGTGGCGGTCGGTCAGTGTGCCGTCGAAGTCGAAAACGGCCAGAACGGGCCGTGCGTTGTCAGCTTGCATGGGTCTCTTCCTTGAGAGGGATGATCTCGATGGTCTTGGGCAGCTTGAAGCCCGAGAGGTAGCCGGCCAGAAGTGTCGAGACAGTGTTCTGGGTCAGTTCGTCGTTGCCCTCGACAGTCAGGTGCAGGACATTGACTTCCTTGTTGTCCGGGACGATATAGGCCTTGGCGCGCTTGACGTCGGGGTGCGTCAGGGCGATCGATTCGATCTCCGTCAGGTCGACCATCTGGGCCTTGATCTTGGAAATTCGCAGGCGTTGGCAATAGAAGAACACGTGCCCTTCGTCGTCGCGCCAGACCAGGTCGCCGGTGTGGAACCAACCATCGCGGAAGAACCGCGCATTGGCGTCCTCGGCATCGCGGTATCCGTCAATCACCATCGAGCCACGTATCAGCAACTCACCAATGCGCCCGGGGGCCACATCCTGTCCCTGGGCATCGACCACGCGCAACTCCACGCCGCTGATCGCCCGTCCCATGGCGCCGCGATGGACCTCGCCAACGGAGCTCTGAACGATCACCGGCATGCTTTCGGTCAAACCATAGCCTTGCAGGACCGCATTGCATCCGAGCAGCTTGCCCAGCTTCTCGCCGTCGTCGGCCGGCAGATGGCTGCCGCCGGAGTAGATCATCAGCTGCGGGTGCATGGGCAACGGCGCGCCTTTGCGTTTGGCCAGTCGCGTATTGAAGTAGCGAATGACGTCGGGTACCAGGCAGGCAAACGTGACCTGATGCTCGGACAGCACTTGAGCCAGGTCGCGGTTGAGCAGGGTATTGGTCATGAGCAGGGTCGCGCCCACGCTCAAGGGAAACACCATCATCACCGACAGTCCGAAAATGGCGTACAGCGGCAACGTCACCAGATGAACCGATCCGACGCCCTGGAGATGGAAGTGCTCATGCAGCCCATCGCTCGATTGGGTCAGGTCGAGGTAGCGGTGACAAACGGCCAGGGGCTTGCCCATGCCTCGATACGTGAACTGCATCGAGACAATCGGGTTGCCTTCGGGCAGCACCAGGGGCTCGCACACCTTGGCCAGCGCGGACACGGCCGTTGCGTGGGCGGGCAGGGCGGCCTTCGAGGCGTTTTCGCCGGGCAACACCAAGACGTGTCGAACGCCGTGGGCCGGCTGGAACAACGCGTGATGTTGCTCCAGCAGCGTGTCGGTCGTCACCACCAGCGTCGGCTTGGCAAGGCTGACGACGTTGGTCATTTCGAACGACGTCAGTTTGTAGTTGAGAATCACCGGAACAGCACCGCGTCCGATAATTGCCAGGTAATAAGCGATGAATGCCACGCCATTGGGTAATATCAACGCCACTTTGTCACCCGGCAATACATCCAGTGCCGTTAATGCACCGTTGCACTCTTGCGCCATGATGTGCAGTTCGCGGTAAGTGACGGTGTCTTCTTCCGTGTCCAGATGCTTAATAGCGATCTGTTCGGGAAAAGACTCCGAAAAACCGACGAAGCGGTGCAGAAAACCTTCATTACTTGAAAGCTTTTTCATTTACCAACCTCTCTCAATCCTTGGAAGTGTGGCCAGTCAAAAAAAGTACTACAGAGGCAGGCTATATATGAAATGTTTCAATTAAGCATCTGTGTAGTTGTTGATCCGATACCATGCCAGGGTATCGGTAAAGGTTTCCGCCACCGGGCGGAACTTGCATTCCAGTTCTTTTGAACTTTTCTGGTGGCTGAAATGGGTGCGGCCTTGCTCTTGTTCCATGAGCTTCACCGTGGAAGTGCTGATCAGCACCGGCTTTTTGGTAATGCGATAATAAGTTTCATAGATCAGCGCGATAATTCGCAGCATGGTCAATGGCACTTTTCGCTCGGGCGCCTTTACGCCGCTGACACTGGAAAGGGCCTGGAAAATGTTCTTCATGTCCATGTGATTGCCGGCCGCCAGGTAGCGTTCACCGGACCGGCCACGGGTAATGGCTGCGATCTGATGTTCGGCGACGTCCCGGGCATCGACCACGGAGAAGCTCGCCGGCAGAATGCCGGGCAGTTTTTTGCCAACAAAATCGAGCAGGAACTGCCCTGACGAAGTCGGGCCGATATCGCCCGGGCCAAACATCCAGCCCGGCAAGACCATGGTGATGAACATGTCCGGGTGGCGCAGCAGGAATTCCTGGACTTTGCGCTCGGACAATATTTTGCTCAGGTAGTAATCGTCAGCCTCGGCTTCACTGCGAGACATGGTTTCGTCGATCACTTGATCCCGATTGCCTTTGAGCACGGCAATGGAAGAAGTATGGACCGCCCGGCGGATGCCGGCGGCATAGGCCGCTTGCAATAGCCGTTCGGTGCCGGTCACATTGGTGTCATAGAGCATTTGCCAATGTTTGCCGCCTTTGTAACTGTCGCGGAAATATGCAGCGGTGTGGAACAGGGCATCGCAGCCGCGCAGTGCATGGCTGAAGGCGTCGACATCGAGCATGTCGCCTTCCACCAGTTCGACAGGCAGGTCGCCAAACTGTTTCCGGGCTTTTTCTACGGAACGAACGAGCGCCTTGACCTTGATGTTGCGTTTCAAAAGCGCACGCACGACATTGTTTCCGAGCAGGCCAGTAGCGCCTGTAACGAAGGCATATTCCATTAAAAGTACCGCTCCTTTGAGATGACCTGTCGCTGCATCGAGAGCGCTGTGGCTGACTCGATGCTCCTTGATCAGGCGTTGGGCTTCACCAACGGCGCAATTAAAAACCATTCGGTATCTGAGAATCAAGCGGTATTTCGTCGGAATGCTTCGCGGGCCCCTCTGTATCGGGCTTTTACGTCTGTGTTCACGGGGCTTGAGGCGATTCCCGGGTGGAAAAAATAGCTTCGATCAGCTCAAGAACGGTGCGCGACAGCCGATGTCCGATGATCTGGCAGCGCATGACCCAAGGCCAGATCGCTGACCGTAGCAAGAAAAGCTGCGCGGTGAGGGCCGTTTGCATTCGCCGTTCTTGCGCCACGATATGTGGCATATACATGGCATTGTTGAAAGTTTAAATGCAAATGAATATGCCGGGCGTATATAAGATATGATGCGCACCGAAACGGGATCATGCGCAGTGAGAAGGCCGATTGTTGCATCCAGTTACAAATAGATATTTGGTTTGGCCAGAGGAGCCGCAGGCGTGATTAAGAAAAGATTGGGTCGAGAAGAGAGCCAACAACTAACCAGGGACAAGTTGTTCGACACGGCCGTCGACCTGATGATTAGAAAGGGTTTTCATGCTGCCAGCGTCAACGCTATTTCCGAGGAGGCCGGTTTTTCCAAGGGGGCGTTTTTCTCGAACTTTACCTGTAAGTCAGACTTGCTTCTGCAGTTGGCCCAACGCTTCAAGCGCGTGGAACTCGAACGGCTGAGCGCGACCCTCACGTCGGGTTATTCATCGGAACAGTTGAGCCAAGGCTTGAATGCCTATATCGACACGCTCAAGGACAGTAGCAACTGCGCCGTGCTGGATGCGGAACTGCAACTGATCGCCTTGCGCGATGAAGAGTTTGCCCCCCATTACTACGACTTGCACAAAGAGAACTGCGAAGCGTTGGGCAAGTTGATCGCCATCATCTTCAACCATGCTGGCAAGAAGCCGCCCTTGGCTTATGCCGCGCTTGCCCGGACTTTTACTGCATTGTCGGAAGGCTTGATATTACAAGGCCATAGAGATCCGGCTGTGGAAATAAAACTGGTATTGAATTCGCTGATCCAGACAGCCGAGCCCTTGTAAATGAAGGGGGTGCAGTTCAAGGCCTGAACGATGTCTGCGCGCCCGAGTGGCGGCGCAACTGTGCCGGGCTGACGCCAAGCCGCTGCTTGAAGGCGGTCGTCATGTGGGCCTGGGAATTGAAGCCGCAGGCTTGGGCGATGTCTGACAACCGGGCGGTCGAGTCGCGCATCAAGGCGCGGGCCCTGGCCAGGCGTCGGTCGATGAGGTAGCCATGGGGGCTTTGGCCGGTCGCGCTTTTGAATGCCCGCATGAAATAGCCCTCGGACAGCCCAAGAAGCCCCGCCATCGCCTGTACGCTCAACGGCTCACCCAGACCTGCATCAATGAACTCGTCGAGCAGGCGCATCCGGCGTCTGTCGAGGGCGTTTGTGGCGGCTGTCGGTGGCGTGTCGTTCCCCGCCAACCGTGCCGCCAGTTCCAGCGCCCAGCGCTCCCAATCGTCCTCTACAGCCGCATGCAGCAACGCACCGCGCATACGGTGTGCGAGGGCAACGGCCTGTGGGTCGATGCGATTGTTGAAGGCATGGTCACCCACCAGCGCAATGGCATCGGTGCGCACCACCCGCAGGTACTCACCGCCCGTGGCGGACTCGGAGTACACGTCGCACCCGGCCGGAACGAACGCCAGGCCGTTGGGCATCGCACTGAAGGGCTGGACGCGGTCGCTACCGATGGCGTGCACCCCCCGCTGGCTGTCGAAGGCAAAGCCAATCGCCGACCGGGGCGCCACGTAGCGGGCCGCGTAGGCGCAGCCGGGCAACAGTTCGATCGCCCATGGGCCGGCCTCGATCCGGCGGATTGGTTCGGACGGGGGCGAGGTCGGGCGGTTTCGAGGGTTCATGAACACCATAGTAGTGAAGAGCGCACCTGAAAGTCAGGTCGGTTTTCTGAAAGCCGTGTTCAGGTGTCGCTGGCTAGAGTGGACAAAACCTGGAGGTCACCCTATGCACAAACCGACTCGCGACGACATCCAACAAGCTGCCCGCCACGTATACCAAGTCATGCCCGCCACTGCCCAGTATGCCTGGCCGCTGCTGGCAGAGCGGCTGGGTTGCACGGTGTGGGTCAAGCACGAAAACCACACACCGACGGGCGCGTTCAAAGTGCGCGGAGGTATCACCTTCATGCACTGGCTCAGGCGCGCCCATCCAGAGGCGAAAGGCATCGTCACGGCGACCCGTGGCAACCATGGCCAGAGTCTCGCACTGGCGGCGACGGCCTTGGGCTTGAGAGCCTTGATCGTCGTGCCCCAGGGTAATTCGACGGAGAAGAATGCGGCCATGCGTGGCTTTGGCGGCGAGGTGGTCGAGTACGGCCGCGACTTCGATGAGGCCCGCGAAGAGGCGGCGCGCCTGGCTCATGTGCACGGCCTTTATCTGGTGCCACCGTTCCATCCCGAGTTGGTCAAGGGCGTGGCGACCTATGCGCTCGAACTGTTCGACGCGGTGCCGGACCTGGACACCGTCTACGTGCCGATCGGCTGCGGATCGGGTATCTGCGCCGTCATCGCCGCCCGCGACGCCCTGGGCCTCAACACCGAAGTGGTGGGCGTGGTGTCCAGCGAGGCCGCCGCGGCGAAGCTGTCGTTCGAGGCGGGTACGCTCCGCGAAACCGCTTCGGCGAACACTTTTGCCGACGGTCTGGCGGTGCGCAGGCCGATTGCCGAGGCCTTCGCCATCTATGTGGCCGGTGCGGCGCGGATCCTGTCGGTCGACGACGGCGAAATAGCCGAGGCCATGCGGGTGTACTACACCGACACCCATAACCTCGCCGAAGGCGCAGGCGCTGCGGCCCTGGCGGCGCTCATGCAGGAACGTGAGGCCATGCAGGGCAAACGCGTGGGGGTGATTCTGTCCGGCGGCAATATCGACCGGCCGTTGTATGCGAAGTTGATTGGGTGAGTGGGGGGCTCAGCCTGTAAAAAAGGGCTGCTACGCAGCCCAGCGGGAGCAAGCTCCCTCGCCACATGAATCAAATGTACTTTGAGTGAACCACTGGCAACGCATTGGGCCGACGTGGTTCAGAGCTGTACCCGCCGGAGCCTGCCGCTGAGCGCAACGCTGTCGCGGCCGGGCGTGGGCAGGGGCCGACCGGTCAGGCCCATGCCTTCGCTGACCAGCACGGCATCCCGCACCAGGCACAGGTTGGACGGTGTATCCAAGCCACGGGCGAGCACGCTGACGTGGTGCGTTTGCAGGTTGCAATTGAGCAGTCGCCCGGTGAACCGGGTGAAGCCGCCATGCAGCGGCTCGCCGTTCCAATCCGGCGGCAAGGGTTGTTGCAGGCGGTCGCAGAGTTCCAGCACCAACAGGTTGCCCTGGGGCCGCAGGGCCAGGCCGGTGGGCAGTTGCAGCCCGCGAATCAGCACGTCGATCTTGCCGCTGGCGGGATCGACCCGAATCACCTGGCCGGCCTTGTCGGCGAAGTCGATGCCCTTGCGCGCCGGGTCGCCGTGCAGTTCTCCGGAAAACAGGCTGATCAGCACTGCATCGGTTGCCGGTTCGTACACGAGGGTCACCGGCACGGCTTCCTGGCCCTGGTCCAGGTCGGGCAGTTGGACCAGCACGCGTTCCTCCTGGCCCTGGGCGAATTCCACCAACTGATTGGTGTCGGGTTTGACGGCCAGCCAACTGTGGCGGGTCGGGTGATAACACAGCGCATTCAAGTTGCCGCGACCGTGAAACACCGGCTCTGGTGGGGTGTATCGAAGGTCCAGCAATCTGGAGCCCCCGACGTAATCGGTCTGGCTGGCCAGGCAGCGTCCATCGCCGCAAGCGATGTCCGACAGCCCCATGATCTCATCGCGCAGCATGCGGGCCTGCATGTTCATGGCGCGAAAACCGCCGGTCACGGTTTCGCGGGGCAGGTAGGCGCCCGGCATTTCAGGGTCGGGGCACAGTCGACTGATGCGACCGCTGAAGGTCTCGTCCGGCAGGCCCGAGCCGGCTTCGGCCAGCAACAGGCTGCCGTCGGCCTGTAGACAGACACCCCTGGGGTTGAGCAGGCCCTCGGCAATGACACTGCTAGGGCACAAGTCTTCCTCGGGTGTTGCAGGGATATGAATGGGTATGGGCATCGATGTCTCTCCAGGCACGTGAATGGGCGCGGTCATTGCGGCGGTTGCCACGGTTCACCGGTGAGATAGGCCCTGAGCAGCGCCCGTTGGCAGGGCGACATCGAACGCACCACGGGCATGAACAGCGTGGTGCCCTTGTAGGCGTCCGCGGTGCGGGCGAGGATCGGGTTCTTGGCGCCCATGACCGCGTCCGGCTGGTTGAGCGGGATATAGCGCGACATGGCGGGGAAGGCCAGGTAGTGAAAACGCAGGACGTTGGGGTACATCAGCGGCCAGGTGATGGTCGTGCCTGCGGGAATGCCAAAGTCGGTCTGGGCGTATTTGCGGAAGCTGGTGAAATACCCGCTGCTGTCCAGGCCATTGGCGGTGCAGGTCAGGGCGACGAACCCCGCCTGGGCGGCCGTGCCCGACTTGACGGTGACCGGGACGCTGACCGCGAGTTGGCCGGCGTTTATCGTCAACGATTTCGGGAAGTCGAGGAAGTCCCAGTACTGCGGTTCCTTGTAGGTGGGAGGATTAGCTGCTGGGATCGCCTCCAGGTCGATTTCGGTCGTGCTGGGGACCGCTCCGCCCAGGTAGCGGACCTGCAAGGTCAGTGACACGCCATCAGGATGGTCATCCAGGTAGACGTTGCGATAGTCGGCGTAGACCCGATAGGTCGATTCGGTGGCGTTCAGGGTGGTCCCGGCGACTTTGCCGGGTGCGCTGATCGACAGGGCGGACGTGCGCACCGCCTGTTGCTGGCTGGACGTCATCGGCAGGTCGACGATGCCGCCGTACACGTAGTAGTCCACCAAGGGGCGGCTGGTCGGGTCCAGTGTGCCCAGGGTGGTGGTGCCGGCGCTGATGGTCACGGTCCCATAGTTCGCGTTCGGCCCGATAGGGCTGGTGATGTCGTCCCTGACGGCCCGGAAGGTTTCCTTCGGAATGACGTTGACCATGTCGATGCTCAGGTAACCGGTGTTGCCCAGGTCGGCATAACCGGCATTCCCCGTGGCCTGGTTGACCACTTGGCGGCCCGGCTGGCAATTGAGCGGCTCGTCGGCGAAGGCCGGGGCCAAGGTGCCGATGACCCGGCCGATGCTCGGGTTGGGCGTGTACTTACCGGCGGCGTAGTCGGCGTCCAGTTGTTCGGTGGTCATGGTCGGGCACATTTCGAACATGACGAAACGCAGGACGATGCCCGTCGCCCCCGGCGCCTGGATGATCGAGCGCAGGCCGGTGCTGTTCTGGTTCCAGCTGACGATGCTGCTCATGGGAAAGGTCAGCTGGAAGGTGCCGCTGGCGTGGAAAGACCCCGGTGCGTCCATTTTCGCCGGCAGCAGCACACGCCCGGCGACGTCGAAACTGCTGCACACGGTGTTATCGCGGATCAGCAGTTGGACGTTGTCGTTGCCGCCGATTTGCAGGCCGCCGACGAAGATCTGGGTGGTCGTCGAGGAGGTAGGGTCCAGGTCGACCATCATCGGGCCGGACACGGGACCCTGGCCGGTCACCGGGTCCACCGAGCCGAGCAGGTAGACAGCCTGGCCCACCAGGTCGCCGGTGGTGCTGATGGTGCCCGGGATGCCCTGGGAGCTGATCAGCGCGTTTTGCATGTCCACCACATGCTGCCCGTAGTGATTCCAGCCCCCGGCGGTGTAGTAGTCGCCATCGGGGGCATTGATCATGTTGTTCAAGTCGTCGTCGCTGTAGGACTGGGCGCCCGGTGCCAGGGTCGAGGTGGTCAGGTCGAAGAGCGGCCACTTATCGTTGCCATCATAGGGAATGGTCGGCGAGTTGTTCGGCAGGCTGACGTCCGTGCGAATGCCGCCCCAGAAGTTCAATCGTGGTCCATTGAGGATGCTCATGGTCTATTCCTTGTCCTGGGTGGTTTTACCGGCCGGTGCGTTGGCGAATTTGAACATGTAGGAGAAATCAGCCTTGTAGGGGCTCCTGACCGGCGTCGCCATGGAATGGCAGTTCATGCAGCTGCTGTTGGGCTGGATGTAGCTCTCCATGGTCACGTTGGCCGAAAGAGCCGGGGTCGGCTGGCCCAGCGGGTTACTGGGGTTGTCCGGCATCAGCGGGCGCTGGGTGGTGATGAGCTGGTAGTACTTGAGCACGCTTTTTTGCAGGTCCGGGTCGCTGCGGTAACGGGTGTTGACCTCGTCGGTGATCTCGGCGATCGGCGTGACCCGGTTCAACGGGTTCGGGGTCTGGAACGTGGTGCCGGGCTTGGGCACGCAAATCAGGTGTCCGGCCTGGGACTGCCAGTCACAGGGCGATTGGTTGAGGGCGGCGGCCGGGGTTGCGGCGTTGAAGTAGGAGTAGGCCGTGCCGGGCGTGGGCTGATCGACCCACCCACCGTGCGCCATCACCTTGGGCGGCACGTTGTCGACCTGCTCGAAGGTCGACCAGATCCACTGCGGATAGCCGCTGACCTTGGTGATGATGTGCAGGCCCACCAGCCCCAGGTAGGCCTCGGTAACCCCGGTGCGCTGGCCCTGGTCATCGAAGGTCGCGACCCGGGCGAGCATGGTCAGGTAGTGACTGGCGTTGTCGTTGGGGGTGAGGATGCGCCAGCTCGACTTGATCTCGATGACCCCGTTGGGGAAGTTGATGTTGTTGGCCCGGGACACCACCTCGGCGTTATAGAAATCGTTGGCGACGATGTAGTTGTACGAGGCCTCGTTGGAGGAGATGTCGTAGTAGGTCGGGTTGCCGGCCTGGTCGATCAGCCAGCCACCCACGGCCTGGTCGACGGCATTGACCTGGGTACTGTTCTTCAAGGCGGCGATGTTGATGATGCCCAGGCTCTTGGCCCGTTGCGGGCTGTTCCATGGCCCCGGATTGACCGCGCCCGGCAGGAAGGTTTCCTCCACGGTCTTGTAGGTCTGCCAGACGGTGTAGCCGGCATCTCCCGGCTGCTTGGAACAGTCCGGGTCGCCGCGTTGCCCTGCCTGGGCGGGCCAGTTCATGGCGATGAACAGCTGCCAGCTGTACTGATCGAACAGGTCCTGGCTGGCCGACGCGGCGGGCGCCGTGCTGGGGGGCTGGCAATTCAGGCTCGTGGCCTGGGCCGCCGGCCTGGCCTGTTCCGGGGCTTGCAGGGCCAGGGCCGGGAGACTGGCCAGGCCCAGCAGCATTGCACTAAAACGGAATGAAGTGTTCATGGCGATCCTTCGCTCGGGTCAGGGTTTGCGCTGCATGAGTTTGTTCCACTGGGCCTTCTGGCCGTTGCTCAGTGACGCAGGCGGTTCGAACAACTGGCAGGGCGGTGGGTTGGACGGACACATCGCCGCCACCTGCGCCCAGGTCTGGGCAGGGTCGGGCTTGGCAATGCGGAAGTTGGTGTAGTTCTGGCTGACGATCGGGGCGTTGGCGACGCTGGCGTCACCGGAGAAATAGAACGATTGGGGATGCCGGTACGGCGGCTGTCCCGAGGCGGTCTTGTAGAAGGCGTAGCCGAACAGGATCGGACCGTCTGGCGAGTCGACGTCGACGGCATAGGCTTGCACGCTGCCGTTGAGGTTCTGGCTGCGCGCGGCACTGTAGGGCAGGTGCTGGATGAAATCTTGCCGCGGAGGATGATTCATCGGCGAGAACATGCAGCAGGCCGGCATGTCTTTGGGGCGGTCCTGCGGGTAGGTCAGGAAGTACGCCTTGTTGCCCAGGGACACGAAGGAACAGGTGTAGTTGTTGTTCTTGATCGGGAAGATCGGCAGGCAGTATTTCTCGTAGTGCTCCATCATCGCGCCGAAGCCATCGCCATCGGCCGGGATGTAAGTGGTGTCGTAGTAGCTGGTGCCCCGGGAGACGGTGTAGTCCGTCGGCGCAAGGGTGGTCGGTGGATTGCTGTAGGGCGGCGGGTTCTTCTCGTAGTTGTGCATCACCCGGTACATGGTCCAGTCACTGATCCAGAACGCCGGGAAAAACGGATCGGAAGGTTCGCCCGGCAGGCGCTTGGCGATGCAGTTGCCGTTCTGTTCGTTGCACCCCTCGGTGTTGTGCACCCCCATGGTGAAGTACACGGCACCGCTGTCCTGTTGGGCGAAGAGCGGCGGACTGAGCAGCAGGATCAGCAGCAGTAGCCGGTTCAAGAGGCTGGTTTTCATAGGTCACTCCTTCTAAAAGTGCCGGGTGGCGGCTCCATCACCTGGTTAATTGTGGCGAGGGAGCTTGCTCCCGCTTGAGTGCGAAGCGCTCACAGAAAAGGGGTTGCTGCGCAACCCAGCGGGAGCAAGCTCCCTCGCCACGGTCACCGTATGGGTCAGAGATTGTTGTAATCACTCATCTTGAGGGGAATGGGCGGGTAGTTGCGCTTGACCAGGGCCTGGGCCCACAGCTCCAGTACAGCGCGCCGGCTTTGCGACATGTCACGGGTGATGGGCATCGCGAGGGTGCTTTCTTCCTGGTACTCCTTGCTGATCAGCACGATCAACTGGTCAATGGCCCCTTCGACGCGGACCTGGGAATCGAGTGGCATGAACTTGTTCATGATCGGGTACAGGTAATAGAAGGTTTGCAGGATGCGCGGGTAGATGAAGTTGTCCCACAGCTGCTTCGCGGCGTCCTGGTTCTGGTAGATGGAGTTCCAGTAGTTGACGAAGTCCTGTTGCAGTTGCATGTCCAGCGGCAGGACGCGTATCGGGGCGAGGAAGTCGGTGTAGGCCTGCACGAGTGGGAAACTGAAGGGAACGA
The DNA here is from genome assembly GCF_057809015.1 of Pseudomonas sp. FG6. Classification (NCBI taxonomy): domain Bacteria; kingdom Pseudomonadati; phylum Pseudomonadota; class Gammaproteobacteria; order Pseudomonadales; family Pseudomonadaceae; genus Pseudomonas; species Pseudomonas sp. FG6. Next base: position 33,506 of record NZ_JBMDJD010000037.1, on the reverse strand, counting down.
TCGGGTCGCCGGCGTCTTCCTTTACGAAAAAGCGCAAGGTCGGGAAGCCCGGAGCCAGGGCACTGAAGCTGACCTGGGCGATGCCGTCGGCGTTGGTGGTGGTCGTTACATAGGAGTAGTCGACCTGGGTGGCCTGGTCGTTGCCCAGTGTTCCGGTGACATAGACGGCGGCGTTGAATGCCAGGCAAGGGCGCAAGTCGATCGCGATCGGCTTGCCCTCGCCATGCAGGAACTGCTGGTAACTTATCGGTGTGCCGCTCGGTTCTTGCACCCTCAAGGCGGTCAGCCCGCGACCGCTGCCACTGGCCAGGTAACTGGCTACCGGCGGCATCTCGGCGAATTGCGGCAGATTGGGCTGGTTCAAGGTGCGGTCTGCCGGGTTGTCATAGAACAGCGTGAAATCGGCCGCGTTACTGAACGCCAGGTAGTAATCGCTGGTGGTCACCATGTAGGGGTTGTTGTATTCGGCCACCCACAGCGTGGTGTTGGCGGCAGGCCGACCATTTTTCTGCACCATGATGTTCAGGGTCTTGCTACCGCCCACGTCGATGAAGCTGCCGCTCTCTATCACTTCGGCGGTCCATGTCTGCTGGGTGGCAGCAGTCACCGGGGCTGCCGGGGCCGGGCCCTGCTGTTGCAGCTCTAGTGGACCGGACTGCAATGTCGCCTTGGCGGCGTCGCTGAGGGGCAAGTCCAGCAGGCCCGAGCGCTTGTCGAAGGCGGCTTGTCGGTACTGTTCGAAACCGAAGCTGACCGCCGGGGTGAATTGCCCGTTCTGGCGTACGCCCAGTTGGTAGTCGCCTGCGCGGAATTTTTCCGCGGTCAGGATGGGGGCGTTGGCGTTTACCGGATAGAACGGGAACGTGTTGGTCAGATCCAGCGACAAGGTACGGTCGTTGATCTGTGCCGAGATCACCCCCAATTGCGCGCTTTGGGCATCCTCGGGTTGGTCTGTTTGAAAGATGGACACGGCGTCCTTGGGCACGAGGCGGGGGCCGGCCGGGGCGGTGGGGTATTCGTCGGCGAACCAGAGGCCCAGGGTCGCGGCGGTGCGACTGTAGGCGGGATTGAAGAAGATATCGGCGACGTTATCCAGGCCCTGCTGATACAGCGCTTGCACACGCGCCATGACATCGGGGTCATGGGACCGGGTGTTGATGTACGGGAAGTCGTTGAAAACCCCGTTCCTGTCGTAACAGGTCAGGTAGGTGGAAAACCTGAACATCAGGCCTTTGGCCCCTTGCAGCGTCATTTGCTGCTGGAGATTGCTCAGCAGCGAAGAGTCGCCGATGACCCATTCCAGATTTTCCTTGGGAAAGCAGCTCTGCCAGGTGGTGGTGACCGTCGCCAGGCCGCCCAAGGCTGCCCATTTGAAATTCAGGAAACGGTCCATCATCCGGTACTGGCGGTTGAGGGTCAGGCCACAGGTGCCATCCCCCAATACCAGCTTGTCGAAATACAAGGCGGTGAAGGTATTTTGCCAAGGGCTGATATCCACGAAGCGCGCGGCAGTCGGTGTGCTACTACCAAAGGGATTGCCGAGTAGCTGGTAGTCCCTGCCAACCAGCGCATCCTGGGTGATGTAGGTGTTGGCTTGCAGCTCGCCGCCAATGATCGTCGAGCGCGTACTCTTGTAGCTCACCGTACCGCAGGCATTGTCGCCAAACAGGTCCCATTCGGCGGGCATGAAAGGGTAGCTTGATGGCTTGGCGTTGCCCGGTACCTGCAACACATAGCTCGGTACGTTCGCTATCGCCAGGGGGGTGATGGTCCAGGGCATCAACTGGGTGGGGGCGTTCCCGGGCGTGATGTCGAAGTACTGCATGAACGGCCAGTTGATGTCCATGTTGACCGCCTCATACAGCGGAAACACGTCGTTGTTGTTGGCCGTCGGCGGGTTCCAGAACATGTGGCCGTTGAGGTAGATGCGGGGAAAATTCAATACGCTCATGTCATGCTCCTTAGCGTTGCCACTGGGCGCGTTTCAGCGACCAGACAAAGTCCAATTTTTTGTAACCGTCGAAGGCTGAATTCGGCAGCGGGGTCGTCGGGTAGACGATGCCGCCGTTCTCTTTCATGGCGAAATTGAAATAGCCTTTTTGCAGCGAATAGGCGGCGGTCCCGTGGCAGGCCAGGCACGACGAGGTGTTCTGGAAGGCCGACTCCAGTTGCGAGTTGGCGAGCACCTGGGTGATGGGCTGGTACTCGACCCCGATCAATTCGTATTGCGACAGCGTCGGGTTACTGGCCTGGAAACTGGCATTCACCGGTTTGGCGGCCGGGGTCGGCCCCGTGGTGTTGGTCATCGGCGTCGCCGGCACGGCGTTGGTCACCGTGTACTTGCTGTTGTTGACGTTTTCGAAGGTGGTCCAGACCCAGTTGGCGTGCAGCTTGTTGATCACATGCAGGCCGCTCAACGCGGCATAGCCGACCTGATAAGTGCCGTCCTCCTGCTGGTAATAGGCCTGGGCAACGTAGTAGCCATCGTTCACCAGGGTTTGTCGGTAGGTCGTGTCCGCGCCGATCCATAACCACGCGGCTTTCAATTCCCAGGCAGTGGGCGCAAAGGCCAGGTTGTCGGGCAGGGCGGCCTGGCCATTCATGTTGTAGACCTTGCGCTGCACGATGTAATCGAACGTATCCCGGCTCATCAGCAGTTGAAAGCGCACGGGCTTGCCTTGTTGGGAGGTAGGCACGGCGCCACCCATTTGCAGGATCAGCCCATCCACCTGCTGGATCGCATTGATGTTATGGAAGGCCCGGGACAGGTCCATGCCGAGTGCCGTGGCTTGCGTCACCACTGCCGCCGGGAGCGGCGCGGAGCTGTCATAGGCCCCGGGTGGGGCGCCATTGGGCAGGTAGACCTGGTCCGAAGGCTTCAACGTTTCCCACTCAAGATTGCTGCTTTGTGCGGCGCTGGGCTTGTTCAGGCAGACGAACCAGTTCCACGCCATGGTCTCGGGACTCTGGGCAAACTCGGCCCGGGTCTTGTCGATGTCTGCGCCAAACTGCAGGAACTGGTTGCAGTCGAAATTGTTGGTGTCCTGCGCCTGCGCCAAACCGGCCAGGGCACTGAGAACAGTTATGGAAATGGCTCGCCGCATGGAATCTCCTTGGCATTGGCCGGGTCGGTAGAGGAGCGCCCCAGGAAGTGTTCCAGGAGCAGTTGCTTCACCGCCGTGGCCGCAAGGTGCTGTGGCAACGGCAGATCACAATTGGTGATGAGCAGAGGACCGGTCCGGGCGCTCTCGGGCAGGCGTCCGTGGCTGCCGCGTATCAGTGCTGTGTCCAGCGGGATCAAGTCCATGTAGTAGCGAAAGCCGAGCTTTTTTTGCAGCAGGCGGCGCGCTACTTTGAGTTTCGGGAAGCGAATGGCCGGGTCGACGAACAGCTCCAGCGGGTCGTAGCCCGGCTTGCGATGGATGTCTACGGTGCGGGCAAAGTCGGGGGCCTTGCGATCGTCGAACCAGTAGTAGTAATCGAACCAATACCCTTGCGCCGCCACGACCACCAGCTCGCCACTGCGCGGATGATCCAGCTGCCAGGCCCGTTGCTCGGCTTTGTCCAGCACCCGCGCGATGCCGGGCTGGCGTTGCAGCAGGGCCTTGACCCGCGCTACGTCCTGGGCCCTTTGCACGTAGACGTGCGCAACCTGATGATCGACCACCGCAAAGGCTGCGCTGGCACCGGGGTCGAGCATCTCCCAGGTCAGCGACTGGCGAACCTGCAACAAGCCTTCCGAGCGCAACACCCGGTTGATGGAGACGGATTGCTGGACGGCCTCGATGCCGTATTCGGACAGCAGCATCACCGCCGCGCCTTGCGCCTGGGCAAAGGCAAGCAGGCGGCCCACTTCGTTGTCGATGGCCCGTACCTCGTCGGCAATCGACGGATCGTCGGGCCCCAGTCGTTGCAGGCAGTAGTCCAGGTGGGGCAGGTAGACCAGTTGCAGGTCCGGCCGATTGAGCTGGAATTCGGTGATGGCGCAATCGACGATCCAGCGACTCGACGCGATGCCGGCCGCCGGGCCCCAGAAGCTGGCAAAGGGGAATTCGCCAATCTGCTGCTCGATCTGCTCGTGCAACGTCGACGGTGTCGAATACAGGCCGAACAGCTTGCGCCCGTCGGCCGGATAATGAGGCCTTGGCGTAATGGCGGCCGCCACGTCCGCATACATGTTGTACCACCAGAACAACTGGCTGCAGCGAAACCCGGGGATCTCGCGCTGGAGCACCTGCCAGGCCTTTTCACCCTGCATCAGCGCGTTGGGCTGCAGCCAGAAACGCACCTCGGCCTGGTCGCGAAAGTACCAGCCATTGCCGACGATGCCGTGCTTCGATGGCGCCAGGCCGGTCAGGATCGAGGCCTGGACCGTGGAGGTAACGGCCGGGAACACCGGTTGCAGGCTGGCCATCTTGGCCGTCTGCAGCAGTGCGTTGATGTGCGGCGTCGCGGCCCCCAGCAGTGCCGGGGTCAGGCCGACCACGTTGATCAGCAGCAGCGGCTGGCGCGGGTGTTCAGAGGGCATCGGCGTACGCCTCTCGCGTCGGCTGTTGCAGCAATTGCCGTTGGCGCAGTTGGTCCTCGACCCACTGCAACTCCGCGACGATGCCCTGGAGCTGGTCGTGCTCGGTGATGGGCCGTAACTGGGCGGGCAGCACGCCCCAGCTGTAGGTTTCTACCTCCAGTACCGGGCGAAAATCAGTGTGCGTAGACAGGAAATCGAAGGTCTGCCCCAGCGCGACCTGGCTGCCGCTGAGCTCGGGCAAAAGCAAGTGTTCGCTGAACAGCGGGATGTGGAAGTGGATCCGCAGCTCCGGAGGGCGCAGGTTCCGGGTGCAATCGTCGAGGGCCGCCGGCAGGTCCGCCCAGGCCGCCAGCCGCTGCTGTTCATCGCGGGCTTTCACTTGATGCAGATAGGTGGTTTCGGCAAAACCGCCCAACGTCGCCAGCACCTGTGCGCGGCGCCTGTCGTCCTCGGGCAGGTGACAAATCAACGCATTGGACAGCTGGATCTTGCCGATGGGCACGTGGGCCTGCCGCAACCGGTCCAGCGACTGATAGCAGTCCTCGAACATCACGGCCTGGTGGCAGACGTCGAAACACACTGCCAGGTGTTCGTGGTGGCGGTCTGTGGCCTGCCAGTGGCGAAAGAAGGCGATGGCCTGGTCGGTGTTTTCCAGCACGCAGTCGGGCTCCATCTCCAGGCAGAACACGATCTTCTTGCCGGTCTCCAGGTACAGCCGCGCCAGCGACGCCGTGAGTTGGCGCAGCATGGATTCGGCGCGCCGCTGCAACCTCGGGGTCCAACTGGCGGCGTAGCCTAGAGGCACCGTGGAAATCACGCCTTGATCGCAGTCCGCCGGCAGGGCGTCGGCCAGGATCCGCGCCAAATCCAGGCTGTAGGCCAGGCGCTCGGGCTCGGCCCAACTGGGCAGGTAGACGTCGGCCTTCACCGCACCCAGGTGAAACTGACCATAGGGAAATCCGTTGAGCGAGGTCAGGCGCAGCCCGCTGCGTTGCAGGCGCTGGAGGAACGCCGTGCGCGCCGCCGGCTGTTGCAGTTCGGTCGCGGCGCGGGCACAGATCCACAGGCCGCTGTCCTGTTGATCCAGCCCGCGCCGTGTGCGCACCCCCTGGAAATGCCGTTCGATGGATGACTGGAGGCCGACCAGGTCACGGGTCGGGTGCACGTTGCTGCAATAGCCGATCTGCGCGGCAGCCCAACCCGTGGTGGCGCTCATTTGATCACCGGCTCCTGGCCCCGCAGGGCGGAGTTGTCCTGCCACTGGCGACGCTGGTCGATGGGCAGCGGTGTGCTGACCAGGGTCTTGTCCAGCTGGCCGCTCTGGGCGAAAAAATCCACCGGATTGTGGAACAGCACCTGTTCGACCTGGCTTTCACTAAAGCCCGCAGCGAACATCGCCGCGCCCGTCTTGGGCACCTTGAGCGGGTCGCTGATGCCCCAGTCGGCGGCGCTGTTGACCACCATTTTTTCCGTGCCGTACTCCTTGAGCAGCGCGACCATGCGCTGTTCCGACATCTTGGTGTTGGGGTAGATGGAATGGCCACGCCAGCAATCGCTGTCCAGCACCAGGGGCAGGGTCAGTTCGTTGAGGTGGTCGATGATGACCATGTGCTCGGCGATGCCCACTTCGCGAATGACCGCGAGGGTGCGCTTGGTGCCACCGATCTTGTCTCGGTGCGGGGTATGGACCAGCACCGGCAGGTTGAATTGCCTGGCCAGTTCCAACTGTGCGGCGACGAAGCGATCCTCTTCGGGCGTGATGTCGTCGTAACCGATTTCACCCACCGCCACCACGCCATCCTTCACCAGGTAACGCGGCAGGATCTCCAGCACCTCGTTGGCCAGGGACAGGTCATTGGCTTCTTTGGGGTTGAGGCCGATGGTGCAGAAATGGTGGATGCCGAACATGCTGGCGCGAAAGCGTTCCCAGCCCAGCAGGGTGTCGAAGTAATCGACGAAACTGCCGACGCTGGTCCTGGCCTGGCCCTGCCAGAAGGCCGGTTCGATCACCCCGGTGATGCCGGCGGCGGCCATGTTCTGGTAGTCGTCGGTGGTGCGGCTGACCATATGGATGTGCGGGTCGAAGTACTTGGGCATGGTGAATCCTCATCAGGGAAAAAAGCGACGCGACGTTCGTTCGATCAAGCGTCGGCCAAGTGCTCGCGCCAGTTCGGCGGCAAGCATTGCTGTCGGTTCAAGCCCACCAGGCGTTGCTGTTGCGCGGCGCTGAGCAGGTTGAAGGCAATGACCAGGGGCAGCCCTGGGGAGACCGTCCGTTCGGCGGCGAGTTGTTCGTCCAAAAGGTCCAGTGCCAACTGGTTGAGCGACACGCCTTGGCGTTGCTCCAGGCCAATCAGCCGACCCACGTCCAGGCCCATGCCCAATGCCTTGAGCACCAGTTGGTTGAAGGCGCGCTCGTCGTAGTGCCGCGAGGGGTAAGGGGTATCCAGGGCGAGGGCGGCAAACACCTGGCTGTTGCTGGTGCGTCCGGCCTGCAAGGCCAATTCCACGCACAGCCCTTGGCGGTCGAGCCCGTCGAGGGCTTTGAGCAGGGCGATCTTTTCCTGATCGTCGCCCCACAAGAACAACTGGCGCAGCAAGGGCAATTGCGCGTCGAGGGCGTGTGGTTCCAACACCCGGGCCACCAGCAGTGCCCGCGCCATCTGCACGGTGCTCCAACCGACACAGTCGGGCATCGGTTGGTCCTTGAGCTGGCGTTTGCACTGGCTGCTCAACCGCGCGGCGGTATCGGCCGTCGGCTCCTGCGCCAGCCGCGCTTGTGCCGCCAGCCACCATCGAAGCTCGTTGTCGTCCAACTGCTGGAGCAAGTGCTGGCGTTGTTCGTTGAGGCAGTCGTGCCGCATCTGCAGGGCCGTCGATGACGGCGCCGTGACGTCCATGTTCATGTCGGTTTGATCCAGCGTTGGAAGTGGGGAAGCAGGAAGAACACCAGGACACAAGCCAGGCTGCCCCAGGGCTGATTGGCGACGGCCAGCACCAGCGCATCGAACAACGGCAGGGCCGCCAGCCCGGCGCCGATAAAGGCGCGGACTTTTCGGTGTTGCGGGTTGGCGAGGTGACGCCAGTAGTGCCAGCCCAGCCACCCGAGCCATAGCAGCAGCACCGGCCAGAACCACGGGTTGTCGCTGTAGATCGCCAGGGTCAGTGGGCTCAGCATCAGCACCAGGGGCAGGCGGCTGAGCAACTGGTTGCGGTGTTCCTGGCGGGCCAGGTAGGTCAGGCCGCTGATGTAGACACCGAGCAGCAGGGCGCAAAGCCAGATCGGTTGCGGCGGCATCGCCAGGCTGGCCGCGGCAGTGAGGTAGAGGGTCGAACGGCAGGCCCCCATCAACCAGACGCTGTGGGCGTACTTCTTGTGCAGCAGGTTGTAGCCCAGGATGCAGCCCACCAGCACGGTGGCGCTGCCCAACAGCCAGTGCGGCTGTTCGATCAATTGACCCAACCCCAGCAACGAGGCGGCGGCCAGCGTCAGCAGCAGTGCCGTGGCCAGGCGTACCTGGTTTCGACTGACCAGGCCCAGGGTGATCGGCCGTGGGTTGTGGTGTTGCTGGTCCCAATCGGCATCGAACAGGTCATTCAACAACATCCCGGCCAGGTACAGCAGCGACAGCGCGGCCAGCAGCAAGAGCCACACCAGGGAGGACGGCGGTGCCAGGGCACCGGCACTGCTGGCGAGCAAGGTCGCGGCCAGGGCATTGGTCCATACCGTGGGCAGGTTGGAGACCCGGCCGAGGGTCAGCCAGGTCTTGAGGTCCGACGATGCCTGGCTCATTGTCCGTAGCTCTCGTTCAGGGTCAGCATCGGCGCCGCGTGGCTCGACAACCGTTGCAGTGCTTGTTCCATTTGCGCGCTGTCGATGGCATGCACGTCCAGCGATTCACCGATCCGATTGAGCATGGGGATGGAGAGCTGCCCACCCAAATGCTGACGAAATTCCTCCAGCCCGAGCAAAACCTGCGAGCGTCCTTGGGCGTCCTTCAGGGACAGTTCCGGTGGGTTCAGGCAGAAACTGAGCTTGAGCAGCAGGGCCAGGACACGTTCGACCTCGGCATCGCTCAACAGCCCCAGGGCATTGGCATAGAGTCCATCCAGGGCCATGCCCACTGCGACGGCTTCACCGTGGCGCAGCCGATGCCGACTCAGGTTTTCCAGTTTGTGTGCGGCCCAGTGGCCGTAATCCAGGGGCCGTCCATTGCCGCGCTCGAACGGATCACCAGCGCCGGTGATGTGGGCCAGGTGCAGTTCGGCGCAGCGGTGGATGGCGTAGCGACTGGCCGAATGATCGAAGCGGGCGAGAGCGTCGGCGTTTCGCTCCATCCATTGGAAAAACTCCGCGTCCTTGATCAGCGCCACCTTGACCGCCTCGGCCAGTCCGGCGATCTGGTCGCGGCGGCTCAGGCTGGTCAGCAACTGGAAGTCGTTGATCACGGCAGTCGCGGGGTAGAACGCTCCCAGCAGGTTTTTCTGGCCGAAGGCGTTGATGCCGTTCTTCACGCCGATCCCGGCGTCGTTCTGCGCGAGCACGGTGCTCGGTACGCGAATCAGGCGCACGCCGCGGTGGAACGTGGCGCAGGCGTAGCCCACCGCGTCCAGTACCGCGCCGCCGCCGAGAGCCAGTACATGGCAATGCCGGTCCAGGCCCTGTTGCAGCATGTCGGCGTAGAGCTGTTGCAGCACCTGGGCGTCCTTGCTCAGCTCGCCGGCCGGTACGGCGATCGGTGCGGTTTTCAGATGCAGGTCGGCTGCATGGGCAGCAAAGTATGCCTCGATCTGCCCCGCCAACTGAGGTGCGCTGTCGAACAATTGCTCATCGGCAAACACCAGCACGGTCACCGCTCCCCGGTGTCCGCTGGTGAGCTGATGGTACAGGCACGGGTTGAGCGGATCGAACAGGTGATCGGTGAACACCACCGGGTAGTCGTAGTTCACCTTGAAACGCCCATGCAGTGACTGTTCGGTGTCGCTCTTGCGCAGGTTCTTGACCAGGCTGTAGCCGACCAGAAACAACCCGGGCAGCACCATGCTGGCGAGGAGGGTGACCAAGAGGGCGTTCTGCTCGACGAGAAAGCTGCCAATCGCGCTATAGGCCAATGCCAAGCCTGCATTGGCCAGCGTGGTGACCAGCAGGAACGCGGGCAGCGGATAGCGTTGCATGCCAGCGGCCACCACCGAGGTTTCCGCCAGCACCGGAATGCCGCGCAGGCAAATCAGCGACAACGTTCCCAACCGGTAGCCCAGTTGTCCCGGCTGGCGCTGGTGCAGGCCCAGGCGACCCGCCAGCAGGCGAAAATAGCCGGCGCCCAATGCGTAGCCCAAGCCGGCACCGAGGCACAGACCGATGAAAATCACCAGGTAACCGCCGACACTGCCCAGCATGGCCACGGCCAGGAGCGCGACCATGCTCGAAGGCACCGGTAGCACCACGTCCAGCGCCAGCAAGGCGATCAGCAGCAGCGCCACGTTGAAGGTTTGCGACGGTGTGGAAGGCAAGTACAGGTTGAGATGGGCGAGCAAGCCCTCGATCTGTTGCTCGAACAGCAGGAAGCTGGCGATCACCAGGCCCGAGAAGCAAAACAACGACAGCCAGAAGTGTGCGGCTGGTCCCTTTTGCGAGAGCGAACGAAACCCACGGCCATGCTTCATCAAGCATCCCTCTTGTTGTTAATGACAGATTCCTTGTCAGTAAATAAAGCAACGCCAGTTACGTTTTCAGATCAATGGAGCGCTCGCTTGAGGGGGTGGGGTGTGCGCAACGAACTGCGCGGCTGAAGACAATTTTGAATCTAGACGGCCAGGTTGTTTTTGCAAGGCCGTCTAATGGCAAAATGATTATTAATGCCTCGCCAGGGCACGCCGGCGGCTCTGGCGTTGCATCACTGGCCTTGAGTCAAGCGACTTGCGGCGCTTCTGCGGCCATGGCGGCCTGGACGCTGGGGCGCGCTTCGATCCGCGCCATGTACGCGGCCAGTCGCGGCCAATCCTGGATCTCGATGTTGAACACCGGCAGCCATTTGAGCACGCTGAACAAATAGCTGTCGGCCAGGCCGAAGGTGCCCATCAGGTAGTCCTGCTGTGCCAGGGCCTGGGCCAGGTAGTCGAGGCGCTTGAACAGTTTTTTCCGGAAGATCGCCTGGGTTGGCGGCGCGATGTCGGGGTTGAACAGCGGCGCACAACCGCTGTGGAGCTCGGTGCCAATGAAGTTCAACCACTCTTGCAGGCGGACCCGTTCCCACGTGCCATTGGCTGGCGCCAACGAGTTGCCCGGGACGAGATCGGCCAGGTACTGCACGATGGCGGGCCCCTCCGTCAGGACGCTGCCGTTATCCAGCACCAGCGCCGCGACGTAGCCCTTGGGATTGATCTTGAGGAAGTCCTGGCCGTTGGCGGTGCGCTTGGTCTTGTTGTCCACGCGGATCAATTCAAAAGGTAGACCCAGTTCCCGCAGCACGATGTGCGGTGACAATGAGCAGGTCAGTGGGGCGAAGTAGAGTTTCATGAGGTTCCTTAAAAGTGCGTAAGCGGCTGTCCGGACAATCCGGGCTTAAGAATCCGTGAGCCTCGACGCATTTTCAAAGGACATCTTGGCTGCTAGCCTATGACAAAATCTCATGAGTCTTACACCTCCAATGGTTGGCAAAATCCCTTCTCTCAACGGCCTAAAGGCGTTCGAGGCCGCCGCGCGGCACATGAGCTTTACCAAGGCGGCTGAAGAACTGAGCGTCACGCAAACTGCTGTGAGCCATCAAATCCGCCGGCTGGAAGGCGAACTGGGTGTGCGTTTGTTCTTGCGGCTCAAGGACGGCCTGGCCTTGACCCCCGAAGGCCATGTCTATTTCCCCGGCGTTCGTTCAGCCTTCCAGGAGTTGCGCTACTGCACCGACACCTTGCTGGAAAGCCGCAATAACAGTGTGCTGACCATCAGCACGCTGGTTTCATTCGCCTCCAAATGGTTGTTGCCGCGCCTGGCGTCGTTCCAGCAGGCATTTCCCACTATCGACGTGCGCGTCACCGCGTCCACTGACCAGGTGGATTTTCGCAAGGGCGGCGTCGACGGGGCCATTCGCTACGGTGTCGGCGACTGGAAGGGCTTGCGGGCCGACTGGCTGATGTCCGACGAAATTTTCCCCGTGTGCAGCCCCAGGTTGCTGCAAGGCCCCAGCGCCTTGGCGAGCCCGAGTGACCTGGCCCGCCACACCTTGTTGCAAGTCAGTGGGGCGACCGGTGACGACTGGAGTTCATGGCTGAACGCCGCCGGCCAACCGACCCGACTGGCCGAAGGCAGCCGGTTGACCTTCGACCTGGCAATGATGGCGGTACAGGCGGCGGTGGACGGCCTCGGTGTTTGCATCGGGCGTTCGACCTATGTCGAGGACGACCTGAAGACTGGGCGCCTGGTTGCGCCCTTCGATCTGAGATTGAAGTCCGATTGCGGCTTCTATTTCGTGACCCCGCATGAGATGGCCGATTCGCCCAAAGTGCAGGCCTTTAGAACCTGGTTGATGGAGTCGGTACGTTGTAGCGGCGAAACATGATTGGACCGAGCCGTTCAGCCCCCCGTGGCGAGAGAGCTTGCTCCGGGCGGCGACAAAAAACTTGAACTTTGCCTTTCGAGTTCAGTTCCCAAACAGAGACCCGGTAGGAAGGCTCTCAGTGAGTTCCCTCCGCAATCCAGAATTTGTAGTTCCTCTCCTACAGATTGGGGGGAGGAGCTATACGTCTTCCTTCGTCACCGCCCCCTTATCTAGGAAGCATCTGTAGGCGTTCCGCTTTTTGCCTGTAGGTCCCTTCTTCTTCGAATTTTTGAGCCCGTTTTAAACCTGTTCAGTCTCGCCCCGCGTTGCATACATTGATGCACCTCACGTACAGGCAAGGTGCAGAGCAATAACGATGGTCAACGTTTGGTGCGAACCGCAAAACACGCCGCATTCAAGCGTCCGGCAGGCTTGCGGGCAACGCTTGAGGGGCATCCTTCAGGAGTACGGCATCGCCCCCGTGGCTTTCGCCGAAGTCATGGGCGTCAGCCCGCAGTGCCTGACGAACTGGAGCTCCCGGGGCGTGCCTCGGCTACGGATGAGGCAGTTGGCGCGGTTGCTGAGTGTCAGCGAGGTATGGCTGGCGACAGGGGAGGGAGAGCGGGCAAGTGATATGTCTATGCGGCATCCGGTGCCGTAATAACGTCTAAAGGAAGAAGATATGGCTTCATACAGTTTCCAGAATGAAGTACCCAAAACACGAATCAACATCAAGCTGGATTTGCACACAGGTGGCGCACAGAAAAAAGTCGAGCTGCCACTGAAACTGATGGTGATGGGTGACTACAGTAACGGTCAAGAGCAGCGCCCGTTATCGGACAGGGGCAAAGTCAATATCGACAAGAACAACATTGATAGTGTTCTGGGGGAGTTTTCGCCAAGTCTGAAGATCGCAGCGGACAATACTTTGGCGGGTGATGGGTCTGAAGTGCTGGTCGAATTGAAATTTCAGAGCATGAAAGATTTTGAACCTGAGCAAATTGCGCGGCAGGTTCCCCAATTGCGCGCACTCCTGGCCATGCGCAATCTATTACGCGATCTCAAGTCCAATCTATTGGATAACATGACCTTCCGTCGCGAGTTAGAACGCATCCTCAAGGATGATGCGCTCAGTAACGAATTGCGCATTGAGCTGGCAGCCTTGGCTCCAAAGTAGGCTCGCGAACTCAACCCGGCGGCAGGTCAAAAGAGTAGGTTTATATGTCCATTGAAAGTTCTAACGTGCATTCGCGCGGCGCTACAGTGTTGTCTGAAGATAAGGGTGTCTATGCTGCTTTGTTCAATAGGATCAATCTGAATCCTGTTGCGCAGCTGGGGGATATTGAAGCTTTCCAGCATGCCGATGCGTTGTCCGAGGCTTCGGTCGATGAGCGAGTTACTGCGGCTGTCAGCGTGTTCTTGAAGTTGCTCCAGAAAACGTCGCAGAAAGTAGAGCGGTTGGACAAAGTACTGCTTGATGAGCATATCGCTTCGTTGGACATGCAGATCAGTCGTCAACTCGATGCGGTGCTGCACCATCCTGACTTTCAAAGAGTCGAGTCCACCTGGCGTGGCGTCAAGTCACTGGTCGACCAGACTGATTTTCGCCAGAACGTGCGCGTCGAGCTGCTGGATATCAGCAAGGACGATTTGGTGCGGGACTTCGAGGACGCACCCGAGATCGCGCAGAGCGGATTGTATCTACACACCTATACGCGCGAATACGATATGCCGGGTGGGGAGCCGATTGCTGCGGCCATCTCCAACTATGAATTCGATCGCAGTCCACGAGACGTTGCGTTGCTGCGCAATATTTCGAAAGTTGCAGCAGCGGCGCACATGCCCTTTATCGGATCGGTAGGGCCGGCATTTTTTGGTAAACGATCAATGGAGGAAGTGGCCGCCATCAAGGACATCGGCAATTATTTCGATCGTGCCGAGTACATTAAATGGAAGGCGTTCCGCGACAGCGACGATGCTCGTTATATCGGCTTGACCATGCCGCGGGTCCTGGGTCGATTGCCCTATGGACCGGACACCATCCCGGTGCGCAGCTTCAACTACATCGAAAGCGTCAAGGGGCCCGATCACGACAAGTATCTGTGGACCAACGCATCCTTCGCTTTCGCCGCCAATATGGTCAAGAGCTTTATCGCCAACGGTTGGTGCGTGCAGATTCGCGGGCCACAGTCTGGCGGAGCGGTTACGGACTTGCCGATCCACTTGTATGACCTGGGCACTGGCAATCAGGTGAAGATTCCTTCTGAGGTAATGATTCCGGAAACCCGCGAGTTCGAATTCGCCAATCTCGGTTTCATTCCCTTGTCGTACTACAAGAACCGCGACTACGCCTGCTTCTTCTCGGCCAGTTCCGCACAAAAGCCAGCCTTGTACGACGCGGCGGATGCCACCGCCAACAGCCGGATCAATGCGCGGCTGCCCTACATTTTCCTGCTTTCGCGCATTGCTCATTATCTGAAGCTGATCCAGCGGGAAAACATCGGGACCACCAAGGATCGTCGCTTGCTGGAGCTGGAACTGAACAAGTGGATCGGCGGACTCGTCACCGAAATGACTGACCCGGGCGACGACTTGCAGGCTTCCCATCCGCTACGTGACGGGAAGGTGATCGTAGAAGACATCGAAGACAATCCCGGCTTTTTTCGCGTGAAGTTGTATGCGGTTCCGCACTTTCAGGTCGAAGGCATGGACGTCAATCTGTCGCTGGTTTCGCAGATGCCCAAGGCGAAAGCCTGACTCGCACCCAAGGAAACGATGCCATGAAAATCGATCGTCCCTTGTGGGCGTCCGGCACCCTGTTGTCTGCGCAACAGTTCCAGCAGCAGGCACGCTGGGAAGCTTGGGCCAATGACCAAATCGCTCACCTGGCCCTGGCACACCCTTGGGGCGTGAAGGCCGTTGCGTTTGACCTGGACGCACTGCGGCTGGGCAAGCTCAAGGCCACCCGGCTCTGCGTGCGTATGCCGGATGGCACTTTGCTCGACAGCGAGCGGGTTGACCGCCTGCCGCCGGGGCTGCAGTTGGCGCAACTATTGTCCGATGACGTCCAGCAAATGCTTTTGTTGCTGGCTTTACCCCTGGAGCAGGCCAACGGCAATAACTGCCTGTTGCAGGAAGGTCGGGCTGATCGCCCGACCCGTTATCGCCAGGATTGGCGTCCCGTACAGGACCTCTACGCAGACGACGTGCAGTCCATCGGCGTGCTGGAACATGCACTGAGCCTGCGCCTGGATCAGGATGACAACAGCGATTACCTGACCTGTCCCATCGCTCGCCTGGTGCGTGAAGGGCAGGGCAGTTGGAGCCTCGATCCGGCCTACGTGCCGCCGCTGCTCAGTTTCGCCGCGCATTCGGGGCTGCTGAGTCAACTGGATAATCTGTTGACACAGTTGTCCGCCAAGCGACAACGCCTGATGAGCATGCGTCGGGAAAGCAACCAGCGTATGGCCGACTTTGCCGTAGCCGACGTGTCGTTGTTCTGGCTGCTCAATGCCCTCAATACCTATGAGCCGATATTGGCTGACCTCAAGGCATACCCCCAACGGCACCCGGAACAGGTCTATCGGGAGCTGATCAAGCTGGCCGGTAGCCTGTTGACGTTCTCGCTGGATCATGACCTCGACAAAATTCCAGCCTATCGACATGAGCACCTGGAAACTGTGTTTCCACCGTTGATGCGTACGCTCTCTACGTTACTGGAAGCCAGTCTGCCATCGCGGGTCATTGCCCTGACGCTGGAGGAGAAGGGGGCCAATCGCTGGCAGGTGATGCTCAACGATGCTCGCTTGCGAGAACCTGACGGCGCGGACTTCTACTTGTCAGTGCACTGCCGGCTACCAGCGACGCAGTTGCAGGAACAGTTTCCACGCCTGTGCAAGGTCGGCACGCCGGATGAAGTCGATGCACTGGTCAACGCAGCGCTCGACGGCGTTCCACTGCGCGCCCTTGCTCATGTTCCGGCGGCCGTTGCGCTGCGCTTGGACAACCAATACTTCGCCCTCGATCTGAGCCATCCCAAGTGGCAAGCCGTGCTGGCCGCAGGGGTTTGTGCCTTCTACGTCCCGAGCACGGTGGCTGAAGTGAAACTTGAACTGTTTGCGGTGCTACGCACATGACCCAGATTGCCCCAAGAAAACCGAACGCAACGGCGGTGGATATCGATGCGCTGCTACACGAGACGTACCTGCTGGTGGTCGAATTGCGCAAAGGTGCTTCGGCACGGGATGTTCAGGCCGTGCGCCAGCTATGCGTGGATCAGATCGAGCACGTTCGACAGCAGCTGGAGTCGTCGGGCGTCGATCAACGCAGCATCGACCACATCAGCCATGCTCAATGCGCCTTGCTCGATGAGTCGGTGCTTACCTGCACCAAAGGCGCAGACCGTGCTGAATGGGCTCGCGAGCCGCTACAGGCGCAATTCTTCAACCGGCATCAGGCAGGCGTGTTTCTCTACGAGGACATGCGCGAAGTCTTGCGCGAGCCCGCGCCGGATACGCGAGTGCTGACGGCCTTCCAACGCGTGCTGATGCTCGGTTTTCGTGGGCGCTACAAGGACGCTGCCGATCCTGAGCGTGAACAGATATTGGCCGCCCTTAACGCCCACGTGGCGCCCCTGGAAGTCAATCGCAGGCTGGCCACGCAGACAAAGGTCAGCAAGCTGAGCGACAGCCTGTCATGGCGGCGATCACCATGGGCACATGCCTTGACGGTTGCGCTCTTGCTCGCCGCGGTCTGGTGGGCAATGGACCATCTGCTACATGGCACGGTTGTCTCGCTTCTGCCAGGTGGGGCGTGACCAGCAGATGACGATTAAATTGCAACGAGCCCTTTGGCTGTGGGCGGGGACACTCATCCTCACATTGCTCGCCATCATCCCGCTTATCACTTCGGTGCGTATCGGCGCTGCATTGCTGGTGGTGGGTGGTGTCTCTCTGGGCTGGGTTCTGAGCCAGCGTCGTGCCGCGCATCGGCGTGAATGGTGGAATCTGAATGCTGACGTGCCGTTGCCCCCGGCTTCGTTTCGCCGGCCGGTCATGCTGGTCTGTGGCGACGATGTGGACAGCCTGTTCGGCGCCTTCGCCGACGAACCCGTGCAACTGCGATTGAGCGATCAGGGGTGCTATGTACGGGTGTCGGGGCTGGAGCAACTGTCGAGCATGACCGAAAACATCCTGGCGTTACGTCCGGGTTGGGGGCCTCAGCTCAGCGTGATGTTGATCGTCAACTCTACCGCGCACGCTGACGGTGGCCACCTGGCAGGATGGCTGCGGGCCTTTCGTCACCAGGTCGCTCTGGCGCGTCGGCACGGTACGGCGCTGCCGGCGATGTTGGTGAGTTATTTCCAAACCCAGCACGGCGAAGACCCCTGGTTCTGCTGGACGAATGGCGAGGCTGGCCCCCGCGTTCGTGACGCCGGGGCTTGCGTCAGCTTGGCCGAGTGGCAGTTGCAACCCGCCGATGCTTCATTGCGAGCGGCGCGAATGCACGCTTGCGTGCAACTGTGCAGCGCGGTGGACTGGCTGCACGAGACGGTCTTGCCACACCTCGCCAGCCGCGACGCCGTTGGGGCTCTCGGCCCGGCGATGATCTGCGCGATCAAACAGGTGTCGGCGTTGCCCCAGGTCATGAACCAAAACCTGTGGCGACAATGGCTGCGCAGCAAGGTTGCGCTGGTCGACAACAAGCAAGCGGTGGCGGACGCGGCGCTGCCATTCCCGGACCCTCTGTTGAATCTGATTCCGCTGCGTGCACAGCGCCGCTCGGTCCAACAAGCCAGCGTCATCGCAGTGTGGTTGTTTGCGCTGGCCGGCGTGGTCGCGCTCACCAGCTCGGCCTGGCAGAACACCTTGCTGGTGCGCCAGGTCAGCGACGACCTGCGTCGTTATGCGTCAATCCCTGAATCGGGGCCGCGTAGCCAGCGCGCGCTGATGCTGCGCGATGAAGCCATGACCGTGCTTCATCAGACCGCCAACCGCCTGGACACTTACTACCGCCATGGCGAACCTCTGGCATTCGGTCTGGGGCTGTATCGCGGCGAGTACCTGAGGGGGCCGTTGCGGGCGGTCCTTGCCCGTCACCGCGAGCCGTCCCTGCCGGTATCCGTGCAGGTACCCGAACCGGTACGCCTGGACAGCCTATCGCTGTTCGGTCCGGGCAGTGCCCAGCTCAAGCAGGATTCGACCAAGGTGTTGATCAATGCGCTGGTCGGTATCAAGGCCCAACCGGACTGGCTGATCGTGATCACCGGGCACACCGATGCCACTGGCGACGCCTCGTACAACCTTCGGTTGTCCCGCGCCCGCGCCGCTGCCGTGCATGACTGGATGCAGCAGATGGGCGCAATCCCCGACAGCTGCTTTGCCGTGCAAGGGGTCGGCGCCGGCCATCCGATCGCCAGTAATGACACTGAGGCGGGGCGCGCAGCCAACCGTCGTGTCGATATCCGCCTGGTCCCTGAAGTGGGGGCTTGTGCAGCTCCCACAGCCGGCCCGGGCGTGCAACCCCCTGTCGCATCACGCGACTTCTAACCTTCAAAACAGGAGCTTCACATGGCAATTCCCATTTATCTCTGGCTGCAGAAGGACGCTAAAGAGGCCATCAAGGGTTCGGTGGATGTGCAAGAGCGCGAGGGCAGCATCGAAGTGATTGCCCAGGAGCACAGCCTGTCGATCCCCACGGATGACAACACCGGCAAGTTGACGGGCGCGCGGGTGCATGCACCGTTTCAATTTTCCAAGGAAATCGATGCTTCGAGCCCCTACCTCTACAGGGCTGTGAGCACCGGGGAAACCCTCCAGAGCGCCGAGTTCAAGTGGTACCGCATCAACGATGAAGGGCAGGAAGTCGTGTACTTCGTTACCCGCTTGGAAAACGTCAAGGTGGTCAAGGTCGCGCCGAAAATGCATGACATCAAGGACCCGACGAAAGAGAAACACAATCATCTGGAAGAGATTGAGTTGCGCTACGAAAAGGTCACCTGGACCTACAAGGACGGCAACATCATCTATTCCGATTCCTGGAGCGAACGTCAGAGCGCCTGACATGCAAGAGCCGGCAGACCGTTCGCGTCTGTCGGCCCCATGGGCCAGCACATCAGTTTCAACCCGCCACTTGCCTTACACCACACGGAAACCCGCACAAGGATGCCCCTCTCATGGCTCAGAGCCCCACGCGTTTGCTTCGTCGTCTGAACCCTTATTGCGCCCAGGCACTGAGTGACGCGGCGACACTGTGTCAAAGCCGTGCCCATGCCCACATCACCGTTGAACACTGGCTGCTCAAGTTGCTGGGGCAGGGCGAGGGTGACCTGACTGTCATCGCGCGTCGTTACGAATGGGACCTGGAGGCGCTGTGGTGCGGCCTGCTCAATCATCTCGACAGCCTGCCGCGCAGCGTACAGGGCAAGCCGCAGCTGTCGGAACCTTTGCAGCGACTGATCAGCGATGCCTGGCTGCGCGCCTCGCTGGACGAGCACAACGACAGGCTGCGTTCCGTGCATTTATTGGGGGCGCTGATGGACGCGCCGAACCTGTTGGCTTGCGATGCGGCGTGGCCATTGCTCAGTCTCAGCGAAACTCAATTGCAGCGTTTGTCTGCCTTGCTCGATCAAACCTCGGAAGAACGTCCCGAAGTGCAGGCGCACGTCGCAATGAGCGAGGCTGCTGGTTCCTTGAGCGAGCCCCTCATGACTGGCCATACGGCGATGCCTGATGCGCGACAGGCGCTGCTCAACAGATTCACCCAGGACCTCACCGCCCAGGCCGGGGAAGGGCTGATCGATCCGGTGTTCGGGCGTGACGATGAAATACGCCAAGTCATCGACATCCTCAGTCGCCGTCGCAAGAACAATCCGCTTTTGGTCGGCGAGCCCGGTGTGGGTAAGACGGCGCTGGTCGAAGGCCTGGCGCTGCGCATCGCCCAGGGCGACGTGCCCGATAGCCTCAAGTCGGTCAGCGTGCGCGCGTTGGACCTTGGACTGTTGCAAGCCGGTGCCGGGGTCAAGGGTGAGTTCGAACAACGCTTGAAAAATGTCATCGACGCGGTACAGCAGTCCGACACCCCGATCCTGCTGTTCATCGACGAAGCCCACACCTTGATCGGTGCTGGCAACCAGGCGGGCGGCGCCGATGCGGCAAACCTGCTCAAGCCGGCCCTGGCCCGTGGTGCATTGCGTACCATCGCCGCGA
This sequence comes from Pseudomonas sp. FG6, assembly GCF_057809015.1. Taxonomy (NCBI): domain Bacteria; kingdom Pseudomonadati; phylum Pseudomonadota; class Gammaproteobacteria; order Pseudomonadales; family Pseudomonadaceae; genus Pseudomonas; species Pseudomonas sp. FG6. Next base: position 13,239 of record NZ_JBMDJD010000037.1, on the reverse strand, counting down.
CCACCTGGAGCGAGTACAAGCAATACTTCGAGCGTGATGCCGCCTTGGAGCGGCGCTTTCAACGGGTCAAGGTCGACGAGCCGGACGATGCCAACGCCTGCCTCATGTTGCGTGGCCTCAAGGCGCGTTACGCCAGCCACCATGGCGTGCACATCCAGGACGCGGCCGTGCAGGCGGCCGTTAGCCTGTCGCGGCGCTACCTCACCGGCCGCCAATTACCGGACAAAGCCGTCGACCTGCTCGACACGGCCAGTGCGCGGGTGCGCATGAGTGTGGACTGCGAACCCCAGGCGTTGGTCCGCATCAAGGCGCAGTTGGCTGCCCTGGAGCTGGAGCGCCAGGCGCTGGAAGAAGATCAGACCCTAGGTGGCAATGCCGACACTGAGCGCCTGAAGCGCATCGCGGCGCAACACGCCGAGCTGGAGCGCCACCGAGTCGAACGGGTGCGGCAATACCGGCAGGTGCTCGAACTGTCCCAACAGTTGCTCGATGCACGCGAGGCGGCGCCATCGCAACGGCAGGCCTGCGCGCAACTGCAGCGAGAACTGGAGGCCATTCAAGGCGATCAACCCTTGGTGTCCCTGGACGTCGACGCACGCAGCGTAGCCGAAGTGATCGCCGATTGGACTGGCGTACCCCTGGGCAACCTGCTCAAGGACGAACAAAGCCACCTGCTGGAGCTGGAGCGACAACTGGGCGAGCGTGTCATCGGCCAAGCCCCGGCACTCGATGCCCTGGCCCAGCGCTTGCGCGCGGCCAAGACCGGGCTCACCGATGACAAGGCCCCCTTGGGCGTCTTCCTGCTGGTGGGCAGCAGCGGCGTTGGCAAGACCGAAACGGCCCTGGCCTTGGCCGACAGCCTGTTCGGTGGCGAGAAATCCCTCATCACCCTCAACCTTTGCGAGTACCAGGAAGCCCACACCGTCAGCCAGCTCAAGGGTGCACCGCCCGGTTATGTCGGTTATGGCCAGGGCGGTGTGCTGACCGAAGCCGTGCGCCAACGGCCCTACAGTGTCGTGCTGCTCGATGAGGTGGAAAAAGCCCACCGCGACGTGCTCAACCTGTTCTACCAAGTCTTCGATCGCGGTTTCATGCGTGATGGGGAAGGGCGCGAGATCGACTTTCGCAACACCGTCATCCTCATGACCTCGAACCTGGGCAGCGACCTCCTGCAAGCCTGTGTGCAAGAACACCCCGACACACCGGACAGCGCACTGCACGAACGGTTGCGACCGATCCTGCGCGAGCACTTCCAACCGGCCTTGCTGGCGCGCTGCCAGACCCTCATCTACCGCCCGCTGCAAGCCGATGCCCTCGAGCGCATCGTCGCAATAAAGCTGGGCCAGGTAGCCAAGCGCCTGCAACGCCATTACGGCCTGGACTGCCGGATTGACGGCGCACTCAACCAAGCCCTGGTTGCCGCGTGCCTGCTGCCCGACACCGGCGCGCGCAACATCGACAGCCTGCTCGACGAACAGATCCTGCCGGTATTGAGCCAACATCTGTTGCAGCGCCGGGCGGCGCAGCAACGAACCCGAGGGGTGAGCCTGGGCTACAGCGCCGAGGAAGGCATCACCGTGTGCTTCACCGATGCCCCGGATGAGACGCACTGCGTTGCCACGGAGGGCGCTAAATGAACATGAACGTGCGCACCTTCTTCGACCACAGCCGCCACACCCTGGAGGTCTACAAACTCGATGCCCAACTCGACGTCCTGGCCTTCGAGGGCGACGAGCACCTGAGCCGGCCCTACCTCTACCGTGTGGAGTTCACCTGCACCGAGCGCGACCTGGCGGCCACCGACCTGCTCAACCAGGACGCGGATTTTTGCCTCTACCCCCTGCCGCCACCGCCGACGCCCAAGGGCTTCAAGCCGCCGGAGATCAAACCGCTGCGCACCTTCCATGGCGTGGTCACCGGGTTCAAGCGCCTGTCCGGCTCCAAGGATGAAGCGCGCTATGAAATCACCCTGCAACCGCGTTTCGCGCTGCTGGGGCGGGGCAAGCAGTTTCGGATTTACCAGCACCAGTCGGTGCCGCAGATCGTCGAGCACATCCTGCGCACGCGCCACGACTTCGAGGGCTACCACTTCCACTTCAAGCTGGTACGCGAATACCCCCGGCGCGAGCAGGTCATGCAGTACGACGAAAGTGACCTGGCCTTCATCGACCGCCTGCTGGCCGAGGTCGGCATCTGGTATCGCTTCGTCAGCCACGAGCGGGTGAACTTCGACGTGGTGCACTTCCACGATGACCAACGCCATTACCAACGCAACGTTACATTGCCGTGTCGCTCGCCGTCGGGTTTTGCCGGCCAGGGGCAGGACGCGGTCTGGAACCTGCAAACGGCCCATCAGGTGGTGGAGCAGCACATTGATTTTCGGGCCTATCACTACCGCGATGCCCACGCTTTCCTGGACGGCGAGGTCGACCAGACCCGCGGCGCCAAGAGTACCTACGGCGAGGCCTATCACTACGCCGAACCCTACCGGGAGCTGGGCGACCGCTACGACCAGGACGAAGACCTGCAAAGCGAAAGCGGCTTTTTCTACGCGCGCCTGCGCCACGAGCGCTACCTCAACGCGCAGACCCAACTGCACGGCACCACCAGCAGCGCGACCTTGGCGCCGGGCCAGAGGCTGGAAATCACCGGCGGCGCGCCCCAGGCCTTCGAGCCCGACGCGGTGATTGTCGGCCTGCGCACCGAAGCGGCCCGCGACCGCAGTTTCGTCGCGACCTTCCAGGCCATTCCCTATTCGGAAACGGTGTGCTTCCGCCCACCGCTGCCGCCCAAACCCTGCATCAGCGGCACCCTCCCGGCCCGCATCAGCCACCCGGAAGCCAACGCCCCCTACACCGACCTCGATTTCGAAGGCCGCTACCGCGTGCGCTTCCTGTTCGACCGCGACACCTGGAAACCCGGCCAAGCCAGCCTCTGGCTGCGCCTGGCCCGACCCTACGGCGGCGACACCTACGGCTTGCATTTCCCACTGCTGGCCGGCACCGAAGTGGCCGTCGCCTTCGAACAGGGCGACCCGGACCGTCCCTACATCGCCCACGCCCTGCACGACAGCGACCACCCCGACCTGGTCACCGCACGCAACGAACGCCGCAACGTGCTGCGCACCCCGAGCAACAACAAACTGCGAATGGACGACACCCGTGGGCAGGAACACATCAAGCTCAGCACCGAGCACAGCGGCAAGAGCCAGTTGAACCTGGGGCATCTGGTGGATGCCGAGAAGAAAAAACGCGGGGAAGGGTTTGAACTGCGCACTGACGGCTGGGGGGCGATTCGGGGTGGTAAAGGGGTGTTGATCAGTGCGGATGAGCAGGTCAAGGCCACTGGCGATGTCCTCAGCATGGCCCCGGCCACCGCTCAGGTCGAAGGCGCGAAACACCAGATGACCGCCTGGCAAGACATCGCCCAGGCCCACCACAGTCGCCAACCCGACCTGAACGGCTTGCAGCAACTCCAGGCCGACGCGAAAGACCTCAAGGCCCCGGCCATCCTGCTCAGCGCCCCCAAAGGCATCGGCGCGGTGACCCCGGCCAGCCTGCTGCTCAACAGCGGCGACGCGCTGTACCTGCAAAGCCAGGACGAAATCAACCTGGCCGCCGCCAAGCGTCTGTCCCTGCACGCCAACCAGGCCATTTCCTTGCTCGCGCAAGAAGAAGGCCTGCGCCTGGTCTCGGGCAAGGGGCCGCTGGAAATCGAATCCCACGGCGATGTGCTGGACCTGAAAGCCCAGCAGGACATCAGCGTGCAGACGGTGCAAGGGCATGTGCAGGTGACGGCCAAGAATGGCATCACGTTGGGGTGTGGGGGTGGCCTCATTCGGATCACCCCCAATGGCGACATCGACATCCATTCCCCCGGCAAGTTGAACCTCAAGGGCTGGCACGTTTGGGAGTTACCCGCCGGGCAGAGTTTTGCCTTGCCGGATTTGCCGCAGTCGGTGTGCGAGGAGTGCGTGAAGATGGCTCAAAGGCAAGCGGCGGGCGCCGCCATGCGTACTGCTGGATGAGGAAACAGAATATGAAAGAACTGTATGTGCAGTGGATCGAGCAGATAAAAAGCCTGTGTGCTTCCGCCAACGTTGGGCATGTCGACGTCGTGGTCGATCAAGCCGCTTGGGGACTATCCGTCCTGCCGGCGCTGCGGAGCATGCCGAGCATGCCCTGGTTTTCTTTGTTCAGCGGCACGCCGGAAGAGACGTTGCTGGACCAAGCGCCGATTTTGATGCGCATCGATCTCGGTGATTGGCGACACACAGACTGGTTGGAGGAACTGGTCGAACAACTTTGGGGACTACCGCGTCTCCTTGTGCTGATTTCACCGATGCCCTTTGACGCCTTGGTCAAGTCCCTCCAGGCATCGTCGCAGCTTGAATGGGGCGGCCAGACTGGACTGTTGCGTTTCTACGATCCCCGCGTGCTGCCCGAGTTACTGGCAAGTGTGCTGACCGCCGAACAAAAAGAGCAGTTCCTGAGCGTGGCGCTGCTGTGGAGCTGGCTCGACCGGGACCAACAACCTGTCTGGCACTCGGGTACCTACCGTTCGAGCCAGAAGCTTATAGAACCCCTGCATCCAGTTTCGTTGACAGACGCCCAGTTTGATCGGCTGGGCAGTATCAGTGATGCGCACGCTTTGCGGGGCATAGCCAAGGCGCAGTTTCCGGAACATTCCGAAGAACAATGGTTTGCACTTTGTTATTGCTTGGTGCTTCAAGCGAGTGAGGATAATTACTTTGGCGATTTGGAGGAATACGCAAAATTGAATATAGGGAAAGCAAAATTGTCGGCGCGGGAGAATTAATAGTGGCTGGTAAATTTCTTAAGAGGACAGCGATATTATTTGCTTTTGCCTGCGTCACCGGGTGCGGAACCTATTCGGCCCGTATGAGCAATGAAAGGCATACGACGCCGACTACATATTACAAGGGGGTCAATGCCGATCTACAGCTTTTAGAGCTCCAGACGGGAGCAAGCTGGGCGGGCTTTGCTTGTTATATGACAATTGTTTGTCCTTTTGCTGTTCTGGCCAGTGTTCCGGTTGATTTTGCGATAGATACTCTTTTACTTCCCCATGACTATAGCCGTGCGGACCGGTGGGAGAGCAGGATGTATACGCATGAGCAGGTGAGGTCAATGTCTACGTATGGCGCATTCAAGTTTGATTTTACCTCTTCGGCTAAATTTGAAAAAAACACGTCATCGCTTTCTTATTTTATTCGGTATCGACGGGGGAATAAGACCATTTCTTTGAAGGTTTCGGATGCGCCGGTCAGACACTCCGCTGTCATGATGTATATCCCTATGCTTGAAGGGTACGCGCCACGCTCACTGAACGTGAAATACGGAGACAAGGTGGAAGTTGGAGTGAATATATCATGTCGGGAAAAAGTCTCCGAATCCGCGTTCGGCGCAGTGCCAACTGATAGTGGCTTCAGTGCAACTGGCTTTAGTTTCTATGATTTCGAATCAGATGCTAATAAGGGTGATAGCAAGATTACAATTTTTCCTTCTGTTGGTTGTGAGGGGGCAGTTCTTGCAAGTGAGCCGAGCTTCCAGTCATCTGCTCGCACTCATTGATTAATTGTTTTTTTAAAAGGTAAATTGAATGGTTTTTTTAATGAGGAAAGCCGTTCGCCCATGGATGGGTGTATGTGTGCTGATGCTTTTGACAGGGTGTTCAGGAGGCACGCCCAAGTACTTGGCGGGTAACTTGAATGCCGTGAATCACACCTCCGCAGCTATTAATTGGTTTTCGGTAAACGGTTATGGCGGGGGAAATGCCAGTCCATTCGGTTATGGCGGCGGCATGTGCTGCGCGATGCTGCCCAGCCAATGCCAGCCGGGTTTGAAGTTTGAAGTGGAGTGGGAAACTGATCCGAATCCTTATGCAAAACTCAAACGCAAGGCATCTGGATACGGAGCCGATGAAGAGGCTTATGCCAAACATGCAGCCAACTACCAACAGCATCGAGCCATTGTAGATCTTCCACCTTACGAGGACCGAGTGTGTGCCTTGGAAGTGCATTTTCTTCCTTGTCATCAAGTCAAGGTTTCCACTTCCTGTTGGCGTTATCCCTCACCTAACAGCCCCATTAAAGAACCGTTGAAAATGCAGGAGCCTGCCGTATGTCCGACGTGAAAAGTGTTGAACCGGTTTATGCGCCGGCCTTGTTTCCCAAACAGGGGCGTTTGCCCTGCACCCCTCAAGCGGTCAGAGATAATTACGGGCAGCAAATGGCCGAATTCAATCTGCATCGCCAGGAGTTGAATGCCAAACGCGGTATACGCGGTGCCTCCACTTGCGCCCGTGCCTTGCATATCAGTCTGTTTTTCGACGGGACCAAGAACAACGAACCCCACGACACCAAGGCCAAGAACCCAACCAATATCGCCCGGCTTTATCACGCCAGCCTGGACCAGCCGAAAGATGGGTATTTCAGTTATTACATTCCCGGCGCAGGTACACCTTTTCCGGAAATCGGTGAATTGGATTTCAGTCGAACGAAACATGTCTGAAAGCAGACATGTTTCATACGAAGCTTTAATAACGTACGCAAAGGAAGGTTGAATGGATTTTTTAACGAGGAAAGCCGTTCGCCCATGGATGGGTGTATGTGTGCTAATGCTTTTGACCGGGTGTTCAGGAGGTGCGCCCAGGTACTTGGCGGGTGATTTGAACGGGGTGAATCACACGTCGGCGGCCATTAATCATTTTTCCGTTAATGGTTATGGTGGAAGAAATATACCGCCCTTTGGTTTTGGTGGCGGCATGTGCTGCGCGATGCTGCCCAGCCAATGGCAACCGGGTTTGAAGTTTGAAGTGGAGTGGGAAACTGATCCGAATCCTTATGCAAAACTCAAACGCAAGGCATCTGGATACGGAGCCGATGAAGAGGCTTATGCCAAACATGCAGCCAACTACCAACAACATCGAGCCATCGTAGATCTTCCGCCTTACGAGAACCGATTGTGTGCCTTGGAAGTGCATTTTCTGCCTTGTCATCAGGTCAAGGTTTCCACGTCCTGTTGGGCCTATCCCTCACCTAACAGCCCCATTAAAGAACCTTTGAAAATGCAGGAGCCTGCCGTATGTCCGACGTGAAAAGTGTTGAACCGGTTCATGCACCAGCCTTGTTTCCAAAACAGGGGCGTTTGCCCAGCGACCTTCAAGCGGTCAGAGACAACTACGAACAGCAAATGGCCGAATTCAATCTGCATCGCCAGGAGTTGAATGCCAAACGCGGTTTACGTGGCGCGTCTACCTGTGCCCGTGCACTGCATATCAGTCTGTTTTTCGACGGGACCAAGAACAACGAACCCCACGACACCAAGGCCAAGAACCCAACCAATATCGCCCGGCTCTATCACGCCAGCCTGGACCAGCCGAAAGATGGGTATTTCAGTTATTACATTCCCGGCGTAGGCACACCTTTCCCGGAAATCGGCGAATTGGACTTCACTGCCTTCGGCATGGCTTTCGCCAATCGGGGCGAGGACCGGATCAATTGGGGATTGCTTCAGATTGCCGATGCGTTGTCCTTTGCCCTGAACAATCAGCAGGAACTGGACCTACCCAAAGTTGCACACGAAACATGCTTGGGAATAGACATGTTTCGTGTGCAACTTTAATAACGCATGCAAAGGGATATTGAATGAGTCGTTTAACAAGGAAAGCCGTACGGCCATGGCTGAGAGGATGTTTTCTACTGCTATTGGCAGGATGTTCAGGCGGCACGCAAAAGTATTTGGCGGGCAACTTGAATGGGGTGAATCACACATCGGCGGCCATCAATTATTTTTCCGTTAACGGTTATGGTGGGCCCAATATTTCCCCCTTCGGTTTTGGCGGCGGCATGTGCTGCGCAATGCTGCCCAGCCAATGGCAACCGGGTTTGAAGTTTGAAGTGAAATGGGAAACTGATCCGAATCCTTATGCGCCCTCACCGCCATTAGGGACTGATGAGTTTCGAGCTTTCATGGTTAAACATAAAGCCAACTACCAACAACATCGAGCCATTGTGGATCTTCCGCCTTACGAGACAGAAAAACTGTGCTCGTTAAAAGTTCATTTCTTACCGTGCCATCAAGTCAAGGTCACGACAGCCTGTATGGCTTTCGGTCAACCTGGATATCCCATTAAAGAACCGTTGAAAATGCAGGAGCCTGCCGTATGTCCGAAGTGAAAAGTGTTGAGCCGGTTTATGCACCGGCCTTGTTTCCCAAACAGGGGCGTTTGCCTAGCGACCCTCAAGCAGTCAGAGACAACTACGAGCAGCAAATGGCCGAATTTAATCTGCATCGCCAGGAGTTGAATGCCAAACGCGGTTTACGCGGTGCATCCACTTGCGCCCGCGTCCTGCATATCAGCCTGTTTTTCGATGGCACTAATAACAACGAACCTCACGACACCCACAATGCCAAGCCTCCCCACCCCACTAATATCGCCCGGCTCTATCACACCAGCCTGGAGCATCAAGAGAGCGGTTACTTCCGTTATTACATCCCCGGCGTAGGCACACCTTTCCCGGAGATCGGCGAATTGGACTTCACGACCTTCGGAATGGCTGTCGCCAATCGGGGCGAGGACCGGATCAACTGGGGTTTGCTGCAAATCGCCGATGCGCTGTCTTTTGCGTTGACTCGGGATGAACTGTCCTTGACGACCATGCAAGCCAAACTCAAAACCATGGCCACCATCTGGCCCCTGACCAACCTGGGCAAAAGCAGCCGTCGCCAGGCCATGGCTTCGCTGCTGGAACCGTTGCGCGCCAAGGTCGCCACGGTGCAACCCAAGGTGCTGGCGATCAAGCTGTTCGTCTACGGTTTTTCCCGTGGGGCGGCGGAGGCGCGGACCTTCGTCAACTGGTTGAGCGAGTTGTTCGACACGCCGCCGGGGGCCAAACATCCAACACAGGCACTGTTGGGAATTCCGCTGAGCATCGAGTTCCTGGGCCTGCTGGACACCGTGGCTTCGGTGGGCAGCGCCCGTGCCGCGCCCTTTGCCGAAGGGCATATGGACTGGGCCGATGGCACCCAGCCGCTGCCCGATGAGAGGCGCTTTCCCAAGTGGATCAAGGTGTGTCGACACTTTGTTGCAGCCCATGAACAGCGCTTGTGTTTTCCACTGGATTCAATCCGTTACGCCGATGGTCGCTACCCTGGTTATGCCCAAGAGGTGGTTTACCCTGGCATGCACTCGGATGTCGGCGGCGGTTACCCGAAGGGCGATCAGGGCAAGGCCCGTAACAGCTCGAGCGAGTTGCTGTCGCAGATCGTTTTACATGACCTGTACGCGGTGGCGTTTGCGGCGGGCGCACCATTGACGGTGCCCGAGGCGGTGGTACCGGAAGAGCTGCGGCAGATTCCGCCAGCCCGACAGATGTCTCTCAATACAAAAGAAGAGTTTGATATCTCAGGGGAACTCATCAACCGCTTCAACACCTGGCGCATCACCCTCGGACTGGCCGAAGCCAAGTCCCCAGAAACCTCAACCAACGACGAAGCCTTACGCCTTTCCCATAACCTGGAAGACACCCTGGCCGAGCAGTTGGCCTGGATCACCGGCTGGCGTATCGAACGTTTTGCCCGAGGCACCTATTTGCGACAGCCGTTTTACATCCACGCGACGCAAACCAACGCGACGGATCAAAAAACGCAAGAAGAGGCCCGCGATAAGAGAATGAAGGAGGCCAAAGAAAAGCGCGAAAAAGCCAGCGGCCAAGCCAACGCAGCGCAACTGCTGTTGGATGCGGCGGGCCCGCCCCCTTACGAGCCAGTGATTGACCAGCAGCAAATCCGTGAGGCCGCCGTGGAGTTCGAGCACGACTACCAGAATTTTCGGCGTGATCAAACCGGCTGGGGTGGCTGGGCAGTCGATGGTGTGTTCAGGGACACGGTGTACCTGCTCAACGATGATGACGAGCAGCAGGAATACACGCGGATCAAGGCGGCGGGCGAGGTCTATGTCAAGGACCTGTTTGGCGTGAAAGGCTCCAGCTTCGTGAGCCAGCGACTCAGCGCGCCGCAGATCGCCGCGTTGGTGGCGTTGTTCGACGATCAGGTCCACGACTCGCGGGCCTGGTTCATGCACAACGTTTTGGACTCGCGGGAAATATTCGGCGACTACTTCCGCTATCGCATGGTGTATTTCGGCGACGAGTCCAGCAAACGCATGACCCCAGTGGTTATCGCCGGGCGAGTCGTGGGCATCGCGCTGGTGCTGGGCGGTGCGTACAGCATCCGTCGGGATGGCTGGAAGGGCGCGGCCGGTACGTTCGGCGCGGCGTCCGTGGGCTACAAGGTGATCAATGCCGTCAGCGGCGAGGTAGAGCCATTCTTGCCGGGGGCGGAAAAGATCCTGCAACCGACCTTTGCCATCGGCGAAGTGGTGGCGCAACAGCGCGAGGCGATCATCGAGGCCGAGGATGCGCTGCGGATGCAGAGCATGCTGGAGAGCCTGAAAGCTACCGGCGGCTTGGTTGAACAAGTCAAGGAGGTGATCTCATGATGCCCTTGATCCGCGTCGGCGATCCGCTGCACCCCTTCGGCGGCGAAGTGCTTGAAGGCCGTTTCCTGGCCATCGGTCAACTATTGGCCTGCACGGGGGACAAGGTCCGCTGCGATAAACACGGCGAAAACCGCATCGCCCAGGGCGCGACGGGTTTCAATTTTTGTGGGCAGTTGTTGGCCCTGGACGGCTACCGCTGTGAGTGCGGCTGTACGTTGGTGAGTACGCTGGCGGTGTCGGCGATGGGGGTGAACCCATGAACCGACCGCCGCGTTATCCGCCGTTCGCTGAGCCACGCGAACCACACTGGGGACGCTGGTGGCTGGCGTTGCCGTTGCTGTGGGGGGCGCAGTCGGCGGTTCTGGTGCCGCTCTGGCCCGAGGATCAGCCCCGTTTGGAACTGTGGTTGTGGAGTGCGGTGCTGCCCCTGGTTTGGGGGTTGGCCTTGTCGCTGCGCCTGCTGCCTTGGCAGATCGGTTTGTACACCCGCGACGTGTTCCGTCGGACCCAGGACGCCGCCACCCAACGCTGGTGGTACTGGCGAAGCCTGGGGCTGCCGGTGGAGCAGGTGCTGTTGCTGGGGCCGATCGGAGATGAGCAAACGCATTACCAGGGCTTGATGCAGAACACCGTCTTGCCCAAAGCCACTACGGCATCCGATGCGGCGACACCCTCGTTGCGCTGTCCGGTGAGGCTCGGTCAAACCGTCGATCGCGGGCCGCTTTTGGCGCAGCGCCTGGCTCAATTGACCTTCGAGCTTGCCGAGGTATCGGAGTGCTGGCCGCAATTGCGGGCCATTGTCTGGAACGGTGATGAAGCCAGCCTGGCGGCCTTCGAGCAGGTATTGGTCGACCGGGGCGCGGTGCTGCCCAAGGTGCGTTTGCCGTTGCAGGGCCTGGCCGACCTGGATGAGTTGATCGACATCTTCCACCGCGAATGCCGCAGTGCCGACGATTGGCTGCTGTGCGCTGGGGTGGCGTCGGTGCAGAGCGCCGAAGAAGCCGCACCGCCCGGCGAAGGCGGTTTTCTCTGGCGGGTGAGCCGACAAGGGCGCCAGCTGTTGCATCGCGGCGAATACCTGGCGAGCGAGACCCAGGAGCCGCCCGCCGGGCTCTGCGCCCAGATGCAGCGCTACGCCGGGCTACAAGCGCCGCCGACCTGCCTGGCCATGGACTCGGCCAGCCAGGAGGCCTTCGTGTCCGGCGGCTGGTCGGCGGCCGAGCATCAATTGGCCGGGCACTGGGGCTCGCTGGGGAACCTGGCGCCGTTTATCGGCATGTCGTTGGCGTTGTTACAAGCAAAGGAGGCCGGGCAGCCCTGTGGCTGGCTGAGCCAGGATGCGGACAAGCGATTGGCAATAGGAGTGGCAAAACCTTATGGCGAGGGATAACGGCGAGCGCAAGGGCTCATTGCTAGGGTTGGGGTCAGGCTACCTGCTGATCATGACGTTCATGGTCCTGCTCGGCTGCCTGTTGTATCGCTTGGCTGGCCATAACCTGGGTTGGCCGCCCGTCGCGTTCCAGCAGCTGGTGTTGTGGGGGCTGGGGGCATGGCTGGCGCTCTGTTGGTTTTGCCCGATGATTCTGTTGGCCTGGGATCGCTTGGCGCTACACCGGGCACAATGGATCACGCGGGAGGTCCATGGCGACACCCCAGCCTCCCGATTGAATCCACTGCCCGATACGAAAGACGACGAAGAAAAGCTGCGCAGCCTGCGCGAACACCTGCGCTTCCAATACGGCCCCCTCTGGCGCCACAAAACCCGCCTCCTCCTCGTCGTCGGCGAACCCGCCCAAATCACCGCCATCGCCCCGCAGTTGGCAGAAAAGAAATGGCTCGAAGGCCAGCGCACCGTGCTGCTATGGGGCGGCAGTGTCGCGGACAGTTTGCAAACCCCGCTGCTGGAGCAGTGGCTCACCCTGCGCCGTGGCCGGGCCTTGGACGGCGTAGTCTGGGCCCTGACCCCATCGCAAAGCACCGACGCACCAACGCTGGCCAAGGCCATGCGGCATTTACAGGACCTGGCGCGCCAACTGCGGCGGCAGTTGCCGTTGCACCTGTGGCAGGTGTGTGAAAGCGCTTGGCCGCAGGATGGGCGCGAGACCCAGCCGGTGGGCTGTTTGTTGCCGGCGCGGGTGACGCCGGCGCTGCTGGAGGAGCGCTTGGGTGAGCTGGTGGAACCACTGCGTTGGCAGGGTATTGCGCAGATGCAGGTCAAGCGGCAGATGCATCACGATTTCCTGTTTCGCCTGTCCCGGGATTTGCAGGCCGAAGGCATTGCCCGTTGGCGGCAGGCGTTGGCGCCGTTGTTGGGTGGGTTCAACCCTGGCGTGCTGCTGCGCGGGGTGTGGTTCAGCCTGCCGCTGAAGGTGGCCGAAAAACCTGAGGGCGAGCACTTCTGGTGGCCGGATCCGGCCTGGCACGGCGTGCAGCACGACAAGGCCAGCGGCGCTCGCCTGGGGTGGAGCGCGCCGCGCATCGCCTACGTGCTGTTTCTGGGGCTGGCCGTGGTATGGGGCGCGGGCATGGCGCTGTCCTTCGTCAGTAACCGCGCGCAGATCGTCCAGGCGCAAGCGTTGGTGACGGCGTTGCAGCAGGCGTCGACGCCCGGTGAGCAACTGCTGGCGCTGCACGAGTTGGTCCGTGACCTGGCGCGCCTTGATGATCGCCTCGTACACGGTGCGCCGTGGTACCAGCGCTTTGGCCTGAATCGCA
>NZ_JBMDJD010000036.1:0-53820 GCF_057809015.1 Pseudomonas sp. FG6 | reverse complement strand
AAAAACCCCCTCGCCACAATGGAACCCGTTCCATACAGGCTATGCGTCAACCAAAGATTTTCTTGAAGAACACTTTCATATCTGCCCACGACTTTTCATCGGCTTGCTTGTTGTAGCCAATGTCCGGCCCACCGTGTTCGCCGTGGCTCAAACGGTCGGCGTCGGGGTTGCTGAAACCGTGCTTGGCGCCTTCGAGGCTGACGAATTTATAGTCGGCGCCGGCCTTGTCCATCTCGCTCTTGAAGGCGCTGACGTTGTCCTGGGTGACCATGCTGTCCAGGGCGCCATGCTCGACCAGCAGCTTGGCCTTGACGCTGCCCGGTGTCGCTGGAGTGTTGGTCACCAGCGCGCCGTGGAAGCTCACCACGCCGGCCAGGGGCACACCTTGGCGCGCGGCATCGAGCACCACCTTGCCGCCGAAGCAGTAGCCGATGGCGGCGAGCTTGTCCGGATCGGTCTGGGGTTGTTGCTTCAAGAGGTCCAGCCCGGCCTGGAAGCGGGCACTGGCGGCCGCACCGTCCTTGAGCGCTGCCTGCATGAAGGCCATGGCGTCGTTAGGGTGTTCGGTGTTCTTGCCGTCGCCGTACATGTCGATGGCCAGGGCGCTGTAGCCCAGGCCCGCAAGGTCACGGGCGCGGCGCTTGGCGTAGTCGTTCAACCCCCACCATTCATGCACCACCACCACGCCCGGGCGCGGGCCTTTCACCGCGTCGTCATAGGCGTAATAGCCCATCAGCCGGGTGCCGTCGGCGCTGGTATAGGGAATCTCCTGGGTCTGGATGGCGGCGTGGCTCACACCACTCAAGGCCAGAAGTACAACAGCAAGCAGCCTGCGCATGACGAATCTCCTTATAAAAATGGTCCGCACAGATTAGCCGATTCATTCAGCGCCGGTTCAGAGAACGTTCAAGGGGTGTTCAGGGACCGCTGGTTAAGGTGGCTGCGACTTCACGAACCTCCCACGTTCCAAAGGAGCTTGACCATGACTCAGATGAAAAAACTGCTGCTGGCGTTCACCGTGCTGGGCGCCAGCGCCCTGGCCCACGCCGATGACAATTTCGCCAGCCTGACCCTTGGCCAGACCAGCGACAAGGTGAAGAAATCCGACGCCTTGGACACCGCCCTGAATAACCCGAACGCCGATGGCGTCATCGGCAAGGACACCACTTACGGCATTCGGCTGGGCCGGCAGAACGATCAGGGCCGCTACTACGCCACCTACGACAACGTCTCGGGCACCCACAACGGTATCAAGCTGCGCCAGGAAAACCTGCTGGGCAGTTACGATCTGTTCTATCCGGTCACCGGCAGCACCAAGTTGTTCGGCGGCGGTACGGCGGGCCTGACCAAGCTGACCCAGGATTCTCCCGGCTTCAGCCGTGACAGCGACATCGGCTACGCGGTGGGCTTGCAGGGCGGCGTACTGCAACAAATTTCGCAGAACACCTCGGTGGAACTGGGTTACCGTTACCTGCGCAGCAACGCCAGCACCGAGATGAGCCCGCACGGCGGCGCCAAAGTCGGCTCGCTGGACCTGACCAGCAGCGCGCAGACGTATTTGTCCGCCAACTACACGTTCTAAGCGGCCAAGGGTGAACGCGTGTCCCGCCGGGTCGGTTCACACCGATCCGGCGCCTTTGCTTGGGATGCGCCGCGCCGGATTATCTGATTTGCCTGGGGAGAGGCTCCATGAAATTACTGGTCGTCGAAGATGAAGCACTGCTGCGGCATCACCTGCAAACCCGTCTCACCGACAGCGGCCATGTGGTGCAGGCGGTGGCCAACGCCGAAGAGGCCTTGTACCAGGTCCGCGAGTTCAACCATGACCTGGCGGTGATCGACCTGGGCCTGCCGGGTATCAGCGGGCTGGAGCTGATCCGTCGGTTGCGCTCCCAGGACCAGACCTTCCCGATCCTGATCCTCACCGCTCGCGGGAATTGGCAGGACAAGGTCGAAGGCCTGGCTGCCGGGGCCGATGACTACGTGGTCAAGCCGTTCCAGTTCGAAGAGCTGGAGGCCCGGCTCAATGCCTTGTTGCGTCGCGCCAGTGGCTTCACCCAGTCGACGATCGTGGCCGGCCCGTTGTTGCTGGACCTCAACCGCAAACAGGCGTCCCTCGACGAGCAACCGTTGGCATTGACCGCCTACGAATACCGGATCCTGGAATACCTGATGCGTCATCACCAGCAGGTGGTGGCCAAGGACCGCCTGATGGAACAGCTTTACCCCGATGACGGCGAGCGCGACCCGAATGTCATCGAGGTCCTGGTCGGGCGCCTGCGCCGCAAGCTGGAAGCCCCGGCCGGCTTCAAACCGATCGACACCGTGCGGGGCCTGGGCTACCTGTTCAATGAGCGCTGCCAGTGATTCGTTCGCTACGGCTGCGATTGATGCTGGCCGCCATGACCCTGGCGGCGCTGTTCATGGTGGCGCTGTTGCCGGCCATGCAAGGTGCGTTCAGCCTGGCGTTGCAGGAATCCATCGAGCAACGCCTGGCCTCGGACGTCACCACGCTGATTTCCGCCGCGCGGGTGGAGAACAATCGCTTGAAGATGCCGGCGCAGTTGCCCGATGAGCGCTTCAATCTCGCCGACGCGCGTTTGCTGGGCTACATCTATGACCGCGAGGGGCGGTTGGTCTGGCGGTCGAAGGCCACCCAGGAAGAAAGCATCAACTACATGCCCCGCTATGACGGCCAGGGCAACCAGTTCGCGCGCATCCGTGAGAACGACGGCCAGGAGTTCTTCGTCTATGACGTCGAGGTCAAGCTGCTGGGCGGCCAGAGCGCCGCGTTCAGCATCGTCACGTTGCAACCGGTGCGTGACTATGAGTCGACCCTTCAAGGGCTGCGGGAAAAACTCTACCTGGGCTTTGGCGCGGCATTGGTGGTGTTGCTGGCGTTGCTGTGGATCGGCTTGACCTGGGGGCTTCGCGCCTTGCGACGCCTGAGCCAGGAGCTGGACGAAATCGAAAGCGGCGCCCGGGAAAGCCTCAGTGGCGAACACCCCCGGGAGCTGTTGCGCCTGACCGGCTCGCTCAACCGTTTGCTGTACAGCGAACGGGAACAGCGCAGCCGCTATCGCGATTCCCTCGATGACCTGGCCCACAGCCTGAAGACCCCGCTGGCGGTGTTGCAGGGCGTGAGCGAAGACCTGGCCCGGCGGCCCGAGGAGCGTGGGCAGGCGTGGGTGTTGCAAACCCAGATCGAGCGCATGAGCCAGCAGATCGGTTACCAGTTGCAGCGCGCCAGCCTGCGCAAGAGCGGGCTGGTGCGTCATCAAGTGCGCTTGCGCCCGGTGCTGCAAAGCCTGTGCGACACCCTCGATAAGGTCTATCGCGACAAACGGGTCAACGTGCATGTCGATTTGCCGGAGCATTGCCAGGTACCGATCGAGCAAGGTGCTTTGCTGGAAATGCTCGGCAACCTGTTGGAAAACGCCTATCGGTTGTGCCTGGGAGAGGTGCGCATCAGCGTCCACCAGACCCTGGCCGGGATGGAGTTGTGCGTCGAGGACGATGGGCCAGGCGTGCCGCCGGACCAGCGCGCGCGGATTCTGCAGCGTGGCGAGCGGCTGGATCGCCAGCATCCGGGTCAGGGGATCGGCCTGGCCGTGGTCAAGGACATCATCGACAGCTACGGCGCCCGGCTGACCCTGGGGGATTCGGAACTGGGCGGGGCGGCGTTCCGGATACTTTTTCCGGTGGTTTGACTGAATATTCTTGGTGTTCCGGAGAGCCCCTGTGGCGAGGGAGCTTGCTCCCGCTCGAGTGCGCAGCGCTCGCAAGTTCTGGGGCTGCTCCGCCCGAAGCGTCGGACCGTCCCAGCGGGAGCAAGCTCCCTCGCCACAGGGGGGCGGCGGCGCTCCACATAGATTGAATGACTCCCCTTAGTTTTCCTGCGTCCGATAAGCCCCCGGCGTCACCCCCGTCCACTTCTTGAACGCCCGGTGAAACGCCGAAGGTTCCGAGAATCCCAAGTGCTCGGCGATCTGCTGTAACGACAGGTCTGCGCGGCCCAGATGGTAGATGGCGATATCCCGCCGCAGTTGATCCTTGAGGTCTTGGAAGCGGGTGCCTTCCTCGCGCAGGTGCCGGCGCAGCGTCTGTGGGCTGATGTGCCAATGGGCCGCGACGGTGTCCAGGTCGGGCCAGCGTGCCGTTTCGCGGCTGAGCAGGTGGCGCAACTGGCTGCTCAGGCTATGGCCATCATCGGGGCGCGACAGCAGGTCGGCGGGCGAGCGTTCGAGGAAATGCTTGAGGGTCCGTTCATCCTGCAGCAGCGGCATGTCCAGGTAGCGGCTGTGGAACGACAGGCTGCTGCGGTGGGCCGCGAACACCAGCGGGCAAGGGAACAGCAAGTCGTACTCGGCCCCGTGGGCGGGCCTGGGGTAGCCGAAGGTCGCTTGTTCCAGGCTGATGCGCCGTCCGATCAGCCAGCTGGCAAGGCGATGCCAGGTCACCAGCAGGCTCTCGCTCAAGAAATGGTCCGGGTCCCGCAGGGTGGATTCGTCCAGCACCAGCCGCACGGTCTCGCCTTCGGTCTCCAGCGTCAGGCCCGGAGCGTCGGGGAACAGGTCGTAGAACAGCACGCCACGTTGAAGGGCCTTGCCCAGGGTCCGACAGTGAATCAACGTGTGGCACATCATGGCAAACGTCCCGGGTTTACTCAGCGCCCGGCCGAACCCCAGGTATTCATCTCCCAGGGCCTGCCACAGCGCCTGCAACAGGCAGGCGAACTGCTCTGGCGCAATCCGCGCGCGCGGCTCATCCAAAAGCTCTGGGCTGATGCCCACCTGTTGCAGCACTGGCAAATAGTCGAAGCCTTGCCGACGCGCGCCACCCAGGGCGGCGCGGGCGAAGTGGCTGGCGATCGTGCGTTGGCGCATGACAAAAAATCCGTCCGTTAAGCGGGCGATGGTAGCAGGGCAGGGCGGTTGAACAAGGCGGATATCCGCCAAATCCAGGGACAGAGAACGGCCTGTGGGCGGAAATCCGCCACCGTATAAAGGCGTTTAACGCTCTGTGGAATTCAACAACCCGTCTGCTATACCGAATGTAGGGCGTTTCGTAAAAATGGCATGCGCGTTGCAATACGTTACGTAGGTCTGCAGCGTGCAGCCGACAAAAACAAATCCCTCCGGTCAGGAGGGTTCGCAAAGTTGAGGTGCCGTGGACGACAGGTGGAAGTCGTCGAGCGGGACTCTTGAGGAAGGTTTGCCATGACGACTCGTCAGCCCCTGTACAAATCCTTGTATTTCCAGGTGATCGTAGCCATTGCCATCGGCATTTTGCTCGGCCACTTCTACCCGCAGACCGGTGTGGCCCTCAAACCGTTCGGTGACGGCTTCATCAAGTTGATCAAAATGGTCATTGCCCCGATCATCTTCTGTACGGTGGTCAGCGGTATCGCCGGCATGCAGAACATGAAATCGGTCGGCAAGACCGGCGGCTATGCACTGCTGTACTTCGAAATCGTCTCCACCATTGCCCTGCTGATCGGCCTGGTCGTGGTCAACGTCATCCAGCCGGGCAACGGCATGCACATCGACGTGTCGACCCTGGACACCAGCAAGATCGCCGGTTTCATCTCGGCCGGTAAAGACCAGAGCATCATCGCCTTTATCCTCAACGTGATCCCGAACACCATCGTCGGTGCCTTCGCCAACGGCGACATCCTGCAAGTGCTGATGTTCTCGGTGCTCTTCGGTTTCGCCCTGCATCGCCTGGGTGCCTATGGCAAGCCGGTGCTGGAATTCATCGATCGCTTCGCCCACGTGATGTTCATCATCATCAACATGATCATGAAGCTGGCCCCGCTCGGTGCGTTCGGCGCCATGGCCTTCACCATCGGCGCCTACGGTGTCGGTTCGCTGGTGCAACTGGGCCAGCTGATGATCTGCTTCTACATCACTTGCGTGGTGTTCGTGCTGGTGGTGCTGGGCGCCATCTGCCGCGCCCACGGCTTCAGCGTGATCAAGCTGGTGCGCTACATCCGTGAAGAACTGCTGATCGTGCTGGGCACTTCCTCGTCGGAATCGGCCCTGCCACGCATGCTGATCAAGATGGAGCGCCTGGGTGCCAAGAAATCCGTGGTTGGCCTGGTTATCCCGACTGGCTACTCGTTCAACCTCGACGGTACTTCGATCTACCTGACCATGGCGGCGGTGTTCATCGCCCAGGCCACCGACACCCAAATGGACCTGACTCACCAGATCACCCTGTTGCTGGTGCTGCTGCTGTCGTCCAAAGGCGCGGCTGGCGTGACCGGCAGTGGCTTCATCGTACTGGCAGCGACCCTGTCGGCGGTGGGCACCTTGCCAGTGGCGGGCCTTGCCCTGATCCTGGGTATCGACCGCTTCATGTCCGAAGCCCGCGCCCTGACCAATCTGGTGGGCAACGCGGTTGCCACCATCGTGGTTGCCAAGTGGGTCAAGGAGCTGGATGAGGACGTGCTGCACGCCGAACTGGCTTCCGGCGGTCGCGGCATCTCCGACGTCCGTGAAGACGACGAGCAGATCGCGGCGGCGCAGATTGCAGCGGCTGAGTCTTCTGCTCCAGGCACTGTGAAGTAATTTCAGGTCGCAATGAAAAAACCCGCTTCGGCGGGTTTTTTCATGGGGCGCAGCAAAGGCCGTCACTGCTCCTGTGGGGGAGTGCGCTTGTGTGGGAGCAAGGCTTGCCCGCTATGAGGCCAGCCCAGGCACCACAAACGCTTATTCCACCCGCGTCTCGCCGCTGAACACCAAGGTCTGCCGGCAACTGCGGCACAAATACCGCCGCCCCTGATGCACCAGGCGGTGACGCTGGGCCGAGAAGGGGAAGTCGCTGCCGTCGCACGGGCATTTATAGATGTAGCGGGTTACGCTGCGGCGTTTGATTTCGTAGGTGTGGCAGCGGTTGGGTGGCAGTTCGTACACGCCGCGCATGATCAATTGCCACTCTTCGCCATGGGGCTGGATGCGCTCGCCAAACAGTTGATGGGCGATCAGGTGCGCGACTTCGTGGGCGACGGTCTGCTTGAGGAAGTCTTCGGCGTTTTCCCGGTACAACTGGGGATTGAAGCGCAGCAGGTTCTCATGCAGGTGCGCGACGCCAGCCTTCTGGCCGCGCAACTTGAGGCTGACCACCGGGCGTTTGAAAGGACGTTTGAAAAAGGATTCGGCTTGTTGGTAACACTCTTCGACGCGGGTATTGAGTGGTTCGAGCATGCTTTACGGGTCTCCAGAAACGCGAGTATGCCGCAAGCGCCGGCCGTTGCGAATCGCCCAGGTGCCCAGTGGTCGCCTCGGTCTTCGCGCAGACAAGAAGGCCGCCTTGCGGCGGCCTGTGCGATGCAACCCGTTGCCCTGGTCAGGCCAGCGGGTGTGCCTCAACGCGTCAGTTGGTATAGATCGGGCCCACGCCCAGCCCCCAGACGATCACCGTGAACGCCATGATGGCGACGAGCACCACCAGGCCGACGGCGAGTACCGAGCTGGAGAACAGGAAGCCTTCGTCCTGGGGAATGTTCATGAAGGTCGGCAAGCCTACATACAGCAGGTAGACCGTGTAGCAGATCGCGGCCGTACCGACGATCATGCCCAGCCACATGTGTGGGTAAAGCGCCGCCAGGCCGCCGACGAACAGCGGTGTCGCGGTGTAGGTGGCGAACGCCACGCAACGGGCCAGGCTCGGGTTGGCATCGTAGGTGCGGGCCATCCAGTGAATGAAGGCACCCATCACCGCCACCCCGCCCAGCATGGCGAGGTACGACATGATGGTCATCCATAGCGCGCTTTCCAGGGTGAGCATCACCGGTGGTCGATTGCCGATGACCCATCCCACCTGCGTGGTGCCGATGAACGCCGACACGGCCGGAATGGCCGCCAGGATCAACGTATGGGTGAGATACATGTGGCTGATGCTTTCCTCCTGATCGCCACGGATGTCTTTCCATTCTTGATCAGGGTGGGTAAAGAGCCCCACGACATGATGGATCATAGTCAGTCACTCCTTCGTTAGTGCCATCGCCCCCCAAACGGAGCGCCTACGGGCCAGCGGCCAAGTAAGTAAAGGTCTGGATATGCGTGCGACCTTATGTCGCAGTATAGGAAGGAGTTACCCCGAGGGGGATGGGGGGCTTAGAGCAAATCGCGCTGTAGTGGGAGGTGCTAATCGCCGATGGGTCTGTGTGCACTTCTAGGTCAGGAATTTCACCCTGTAACGGGACCATTGTGGGAGCAAGGCTTGCCCGCGATGGAAGCGATGCGGTCTTTCAGGAACCGAGGTGTCTGTTCGCGAGCAAGCTTTGCTCCCACAATCCTCTGGCCACGGGGCGGTGCCACATCCGGGATTTTTTGCGTAAAATGCCGCCCCTTCGTCACACCTCACGGATTTCGCGTCATGGGCACTCTTACGGTCAACCAGAACAAACTGCAAAAGCGCCTGCGCCGCCAGGCCGGTGAGGCTGTCGCCGATTTCAACATGATCGAGGACGGCGACAAGGTCATGGTCTGCCTGTCCGGCGGCAAGGACAGCTACACCTTACTCGATGTGCTGATGCATCTGCAGAAGGTTGCGCCGATCAAGTTCGACATCGTGGCGGTGAACATGGACCAGAAGCAGCCCGGGTTCCCCGAGGATGTGCTGCCGGCCTACCTCGAGTCGCTGGGTGTGGAGTATCACATCGTCGAGAAAGACACCTATTCGGTGGTCAAGGAGCTGATTCCCGAAGGCAAGACCACCTGTTCGCTGTGCTCGCGCCTGCGCCGTGGCACGCTGTACACCTTCGCCGACCAGATCGGTGCGACGAAGATGGCCCTGGGTCACCATCGCGACGACATCGTCGAGACCTTCTTCTTGAACATGTTCTACAACGGCTCGCTCAAGGCCATGCCGCCCAAGTTGCGCGCCGATGACGGGCGCAACGTGGTGATCCGCCCGCTGGCCTATTGCAGCGAAAAAGACATCCAGGCCTATTCGGACTTCAAGCAATTCCCGATCATCCCCTGCAACCTGTGCGGCTCCCAGGAAAACCTGCAACGCCAGGTGGTCAAGGAGATGCTCCAGGAATGGGAACGCAAGACCCCGGGCCGTACCGAAAGTATCTTCCGTGGCTTGCAGAATGTCGTCCCGTCGCAACTGGCCGACCGCAACCTGTTCGACTTCACCAACCTTCGCATCGATGAAAGCGCCACGCCTCGGTTCGTCAACGTGGTGAACCTTTAACGTTCCCCACCGCTTTTGTTTCCCATCCCAGGAGAGGGCATGCGCGATTACAAGTGGTTGCACGAGTACTGTCTGAACCGCTTCGGTTCGGCGGCTGAGCTGGAGGCTCATCTGCCCGTTCCCAAGACCCCGGCGCAACTGCGTCAGATCAGCGATGATCGCTACCTCTCGACCCTGGCGCTGCGGGTGTTTCGCGCCGGCCTCAAGCACAGCCTGGTGGACGCCAAATGGCCGGCCTTCGAAGAGGTGTTCTTCAATTTCGATCCGGAGAAGGTCGTGCTGATGAGCGCCGAGCACCTGGAGCGGCTGATGCAGGACACGCGGATCATCCGCCACCTGGGCAAGCTCAAGAGCGTGCCGCGCAACGCGCAATTGATACTGGATGTGGCCCATGAAAAAGGCAGCTTCGGTGCACTGGTCGCCGACTGGCCGGTGACCGACATCGTCGGCCTGTGGACCTACCTGAAGAAACACGGCCATCAACTCGGCGGGCACTCGGCGCCGCGCTTCCTGCGGATGGTGGGCAAGGACACCTTCACGGCCAGCTATGACGTGGTGGCCGCGCTCAATGCCCAGGGCATCATCGACAAGGCGCCCACCAGCCTGCGGGACCTGGCGACGATGCAGGCTGCTTTCAACCAGTGGCATGAAGAGAGTGGCGGACGGCCGATGTCGCAGATCTCGATGATGCTGGCGTATACCGTCAATCATTAAAACCGCGTCGCTTCCTTCGCGAGCAAGCCCGCTCCCACGTTGGATTCTCCCAGTGGGAGCGGGCTTGCTCGCGAAAGCGGTGTATCAGGCGACGGAAGGTTCGCCTTCCCCCGCCAGGCGCCGGTTCAACTGAAACCGCCAGCGCACATACAGCAACGCCGAGCAGAACACTGCCAGGCTCGCCGCCATTTCCAGGAAGCCGAACCACTGCCGGTTCGGGTCATAGGCGGCCAGTGCTCCCTTGATGAAATACAGGTTCACCACGAAGCACATCCACGAATGCCCGCGGGGGCTGCCGCTGATCATGCCCGGCGCGAGGATCAGCAGCGGTATCAGCTCGATCAGCAGGATTACCCAAGGGCGCGCGCCGTGCAGGTCGGCGATCAGCAGGTAGTACGCACTCAGCAACCCCGCCAGGCCGAAAAAGCACAGCAGGCTGAGGACCCGGGCGATGCGTACCCGAGGTTCCAGCCACTGGATCGGCGGCAGGATTTTCGGCTTCTTAGCCACGGCCGTTCTCCAGCAATTGGGCGGTTTTCGCCAGGCGCGAGCCCAAGGCGCGGCACAGGGCGATTTCATGTTCGTTCAAGCCGCTTTTACCGTCGGCCCCGGCGTGATGGCTCGGGCCGTAGGGCGTGCCGCCGCCCTGGGTGTCGATCAGCGCCGACTCGCTGTAGGGCAGGCCGGTGATGAGCATGCCGTGGTGCAACAGCGGCAGCATCATCGACAGCAGGGTGGTTTCCTGGCCGCCGTGCAGGCTGGCGGTGGAGGTGAACACCCCGGCCGGTTTGCCCACCAGGGCGCCGGTCAGCCACAGGTTGCTGGTGCCGTCGAGAAAGTACTTGAGCGGCGCGGCCATGTTGCCGAACCGGGTCGGGCTGCCCAGGGCCAGGCCAGCGCAGTTCTTCAGGTCATCGAGGGTGGCGTACAGCGGGCCTTGGGCGGGGATGTCCGGCGACACCGCCTCGCATTCGGCGGAAATCGCCGGCACCGTCCGCAGCCTGGCCTCCAGCCCGGCCTGCTCGATACCCCGGGCAATCTGCCGGGCCATTTCGTTGGTCGAGCCACTGCGGCTGTAATACAACACCAGGATGTACGGTGTGCTCACGGCAAGATCTCCAGGATCTTCTCCGTCGGGCGACCGATCACGGCTTTCTGCGCTGTTTCAAGGATGGGCCGCTCCATGAGCTTGGGGTGGGCGGCGATGGCGGCGATCAACTGGGCCTGGCTCAGGCTTTCGTCGGCCAGGTTCAGTTCCTTGTATTCGTCTTCGCCGGTGCGCAGCAGCTGTCGGGCGGGGATGCCGAGTTTGCCCAGCAGGCGTTCGAGCTGCGCAGCGTCGAGTGGGGTTTCCAGGTAGCGGACCACGGTGGGGGTCAGGCCACGGGCCTCCAACAGTTCCAGCGCACCGCGGGATTTGGAGCAGCGCGGGTTGTGATAAAGCGTCAGATCGGTCATGAGCAGGTCGCATCTTGCGTAAGGTGGCGGCTATTCTACTGTGCCGCGAGGCGCCCGGCATCTTGAGAGAGACAATGGGTCGCGGCAGCGTTCACATTCAGACAAGGATTGGCACATGGCAAGGCGATTGATGGCGGCACTGACACTCATGGGCATGGTGTTGCTCAGCGGTTGCGGCAACGACTACGGGGTGGACCAGAACGGCCAGGCCATTGCCTCGCAACGCCTGGACAAGCAATGGCTGGTGCTCAACTACTGGGCCGAATGGTGTGCGCCGTGCCGCACCGAAATCCCCGAATTCAATGCCTTGGCCGAACAGCTCAAGGGGCGCAATGTCGGCGTGTTCGGGGTCAATTTCGATCAGGTCCAGGGCGAAGAGCTCAAGAGCGCCAGCGACAAGATGGGCATTGGTTTCACGGTATTGGCCCGCGATCCGGCCGAGATCTTCGACCTGCCGCGCAGCGAAGGGCTGCCGGTGACGTACATCATCGACAACCACGGCAAGGTGCGCGAACAGTTGATGGGGGAACAGACGGCGGCGGGGGTGATGGCGAAGCTTGAGGCGTTGCAGGCGCTCAAATAACCCCTGTGTGAACATGAAAGCTTTTGTGGCGAGGGAGCTTGCTCCCGCTGGACTGCGTAGCAGGCCCTTGCGTTCTGTCTGTTGCATCGACGTGACAGATGTATCCGGGGCCGCTTCGCAGCCCAGCGGGAGCAAGCTCCCTCGCCACAGGGTTAGCCATGTCCCTGGTCCAAACAGGTGTCTGGGAGAGCGCCAGCCTCAGCCTTCCTCCAACCACCAACGCAACGGCTTGCCCTGGGCCGGCCAGAAGCGCATCTGCTCAAGGGGCGAGACGTCCCAGCGCTCGACCTTTTCCAAGGCCTGCAAAAAGCGCGTCTCTTGCTCCATCACCGCCGGGCCGCAGTGTTTGCGGGTGCTGCCGACCTTGCCGAAGCTCAGTTGGTGGCCTTCAAGGGTGTAGGGCGCGAACCAGTGGTTGCAACCGGCATTGCCGTAGGCACGGCCGTCATTGCCCAGGGTGATGGTCAAGTGGCTGTAGTCCATCAACGGACGCTCACCGATCCATTCCAGGATGTAGCTGCGGTCGCGCTGCAATTGCACCGGCTCGGCGACGCATCCCATCAGGCTGGCGCCGATCAGCATGCACAGGGCCAGGCGCTTCATCAAACGGCTGCCCGGCAGGCTGGGCACAGGTGTTTTTCACCTTCGGTGGTCCAGCCCAACTCGGCGATGCGCGCACTGGCGGCCGGTTTCTGGGCCTTGACGCCAAGCTTGGCATCCACGGCGAACTCGAAGCTCAACGCCTTGGCGCAGCGGTCGCAATTGACTTCCCAGGTATGGATCGCCAACTCGCCGAATACCGGGCCGGTGGTCATGGCAGTCCATTGACCCA
Source organism: Pseudomonas sp. FG6 (assembly GCF_057809015.1). NCBI lineage: Bacteria > Pseudomonadati > Pseudomonadota > Gammaproteobacteria > Pseudomonadales > Pseudomonadaceae > Pseudomonas > Pseudomonas sp. FG6. The sequence continues at coordinate 41,026 of NZ_JBMDJD010000036.1, read as the reverse complement.
TGGGCTTGAGCAGGTGGCGGACGGTGTCCACGGTCAGGCGCATGGACAGGTCCTTGCTGCCCTTGAGGGTGACCAGCAGTACATCGTTGGCCTGGATCGAACCGCCGTTGCCGGTCACCTGGTACCGGCCCGGCGCCAGGGCGCGGACTTCGGTCAAGGTGTGTTGTGGGTTCATCAGGGTGTAGCGGAAATCGTGTTCGGCCATGGGTCCTCCAAATAGGCGCGACATGCTAGCACGGGGCGTGGCTTGGCACCGTCTCGATGGTGGGCAGGCGACGAAATCCACTGTGGGAGCGAGCCTGCTCGCGATGGCGATGGATCAGGCAGCCTTGATGTCAACTGACAGACCGCTATCGCGAGCAGGCTCGCTCCCACAGAAGGTGTGCTGGCTCAGGTCAGCTCTCTACAAGGTTCTGAGGCGCGCCAGCCGCCCAGGCCGCGATGTTGTCCAAGGTAGTCATGGCAATTGCCGCCAGCGCTTCCTGGGTCAGGAACGCCTGGTGGGCAGTGACGATCACGTTGGGGAAGGTCAGCAGCCGCGCCAGGACGTCGTCCTGCAAGGGCTGGTCGGAGCGGTCCTTGAAAAACAGCTGGGCCTCTTCTTCGTACACGTCCAGCCCCAGGTAGCCCAACTGACCACTTTTCAGGGCTTCGATCAGGGCGGGTGTGTCCACCAGCCCCCCGCGTCCGGTGTTGATCAACATGGCACCACGCTGCATGGCCGCCAGCGAGTCGGCGTTGATCAAGTGCCGGGTCTGCTCCGTGAGTGGGCAATGCAGGCTGATGATCTGCGCCTGGGCCAGCAGGTCGGCCAAGGGCAGGTAGCGGGCGCCCAGGGCTTCGACCTGCGGGTTGGGATACGGGTCGTAGGCCAGCAACTGGCAACCGAAGCCGGTCATGATCCGCGCAAACGTGGCGCCGATCTGCCCGGTGCCGATCACGCCGACGGTCTTGCCCACCAGGTCGAAACCGGTCAGGCCATGCAGGCTGAAATTGCCGTCGCGGGTGCGGTTGTAGGCGCGGTGCAGGCAGCGGTTGAGGGACATGATCAGCGCCACGGCGTGTTCGGCGACCGCATGGGGCGAGTAGGCCGGGACGCGCACGATGCTCAGCCCCAGGCGCTTGGCGGCGAGCAGGTCGACATGGTTGTAGCCGGCCGAGCGCAGGGCGATCAGCCGCGTACCGCCTTCGGCCAGCCGCTCCAGCACCGGGGCGCTCAGGTCGTCGTTGATGAACGCGCAGACCACTTCATGGCGCTCGGCCAGGGCCACGGTGTCCAGGTTCAGGCGGGCGGGTTGGAACTGCAATTCCAGGCCGGCGGGCACCGGGGCGTGGCTGAAACTGTCGCGGTCGTAGGTCTGGCTGCTGAATAGAATGACGCGCATGGCGACCTCCTTGAGGCGGGAATGGCCCCAGCTTAGCTGCTACGGGGGCCGTGCCTATTGCCCTGGATCAGGCACTGATGCGCGCTTCACTGGCCAGGCGCTCGATGGCGCGCTCCAGGTCCTCCAGGGCCAAGGCAGCCTTGGGGTCCTGTTGCTTGAGCAGGGTCTCGCTGCGCTGGCAGGCGGCGCGCAACTGTGGCACGCCGCAGTAGCGTGTGGCGCCGTGGAGGCGGTGGACCCGCTCGATCAGGGCATTCTGGTCGCCTGCCTCGCTGGCCTGGCGGATCGCTTCGCGGTCGGCCTCAAGCGATGCCAGCAGCATGGCCAGCATGTCTGCGGCCAGGTCGGCCTTGCCGGCGGCCAGGCGCAGGCCTTCTTCATGATCGAGCACCAACAGCTCGCTGGTGCCCTGGGCCTCGGCGTTGCGCTCGGGTGACTGATTGCGCAGGGCCAGGCCGGTCCATTTGAGCACCACCTGGGCCAGTTGCCGCTCGCTGATGGGCTTGGTCAGGTAGTCATCCATGCCGCTTTGCAACAGGGCGCGCTTTTCGTTGGCCATGGCATGGGCGGTGAGGGCGACGATCGGCAGCGGCGTGCAATGCCGCTCGCTTTCCCACTGCCGGATCGCTTCGGTGCTCTGGCGACCGTCCATGCCGGGCATCTGCACGTCCATCAGGACCAGGTCGAAGGTTTCCTTTTGCACGGCCTTGACCGCGGCATAGCCGCTTTCCACCGCCAGCACCTTGGCGCCCATGTCTTCGAGCAGGGTCTGCACCAGCAGCAAGTTGGCCGGGTTGTCGTCCACGCACAGCACCTTGGGCGCGCGGCTGATCACCGGCTCGCTGGGTTCGCTGCGGGTTGGACGCGGATTGACCAGGTCGGACAGCGAGCGGCGCAACTTGCGCGTGCAGGCCGGCTTGGCCTGCAATTGGCTGTGGGGGTTGGGCACGGAGAGGTGGTACAGGGTCTGCTCGGTGGTGGGGCACAGCACCAGGACCTTGCAGCCCAGGTGTTCGAGGTCCCAGATGTGCTGGTTGAGGCGCTCGGGCAGCATGTCATTGCTGGTGATGCCCAGCACCGCGAGGTCGATTGCCTGGTCGGTCTGGTGGGCGATGGTGACGCCGTTGGTCAGGCTTTCCAGGGTGTTGAACGGTGTCACTTGCAGGCCGCAATCTTCGAGCTGGTGCTGCAAGGCCTGGCGGGCCAGTTCATGGCTTTCCAGCACGGCCACCCGGCGTCCCAGCAGCGGTGGGCCGGGCAGGTCCTCGGCGTCGTCGCGGGTCTTGGGCAGGCGCAGGCTGATCCAGAACTCCGAACCTTCGCCCGGCGTGCTGTCGACGCCGATCTCACCGCCCATCTGTTCCACCAGGCGCTTGGAAATCACCAGGCCCAGGCCGGTGCCACCCGGTTGTCGGGACAGCGAGTTGTCGGCCTGGCTGAACGCCTGGAACAGCGCCCGGACGTCCTGGCTGGACAGGCCGATGCCGGTGTCCTGGATGCTGATGCGCAGCTGCACGCTGTCTTCGTGTTCATCTTCGAGCATGGCCCGGGCGACGATGGTGCCTTCACGGGTGAACTTGATCGCGTTGCTGACCAGGTTGGTGAGGATCTGCTTGAGGCGCAGCGGATCGCCCACCAGCGACAGCGGTGTGTCGCGGTAGACCAGGCTCACCAGTTCCAACTGCTTGGCGTGGGCGGCAGGGGCGAGGATGGTCAGGGTGTCCTGCAACAGGTCGCGCAGGTTGAAGGGAATGTTGTCGAGTACCAGCTTGCCGGCCTCGATCTTCGAAAAGTCGAGGATCTCGTTGATGATCCCCAACAGGCTGTCGGCCGATTTCTCAATGGTGCCCAGGTAGTCGAGCTGGCGCGGGGTCAGCTCGCTTTTCTGCAATAAATGGGTAAAGCCGAGGATGCCATTGAGCGGCGTGCGGATCTCGTGGCTCATGTTGGCCAGGAACTCGGACTTGATCCGGCTCGCTTCCAGGGCTTCTTTGCGCGCCAGGTCCAGTTCGATGTTCTGGATCTCGATGGTCTCCAGGTTCTGGCGCACGTCTTCGGTGGCCTGGTCGATGCTGTGCTGCAACTCTTCCTGGGCATTCTGCAAGGTGCCGGCCATGCGATTGATGCCCGACGCCAGCTCATCGAGTTCCTGGCTGCCCAGCGGTGGCAGGCGGGTTTCCAGGTGACCGTCCTTGAGTTGCGCCACTGCTTGCTTGATCTGGCTCAGGGGGCGATTGATCGTGCGGCCCATGCGCAGGGCCAGCAGTGCGGTCAAGCACAGGCCACCGGCAATCAGCAGCAGGCTGGCGAACAGGCTGCGGTAGCCACGCAGCAACATGTTGCTGTGGGACAGCTCCAACTCGACCCAGCCCAGCAGGCGGTCGGCTTCTTCAGGAATCAGCTCGCCGGCCAGGTTGCGGTGCCGGCCGAATACCGGCAACAGATAGCGCGTGGCGTCGTTGCCGGTGCGTTGCAACAACTGCACGCTGTTGCCCTCCGGCACCCGGTTGAGCATGGTCGGGCCAGCATGGGCCAGTGACGAGCGGTCGGGGGCAAGGAAAGTGACGGCGCGCACATCGGCCTGTTCAAGGGACTGGGTGGCGATGCGCTCCAGCAGTTCGGTGTCCTGGCGGCTCAGGGCCGGGGCGACCAGCGGGGCAAGCTGTTCGGCAATCATCTCGCCACGTTGCAGCAACTGGGCATGCAAGTCCGACTGCTGCATCCAGGTGAAATAGCCGCCCAGGACCAGCGCCATCAGGCTGGTCGGCAACAGGGTCAGCAACAGCACGCGGCCTTTGATTCCCAGTTTCTTGAGCACACTTGTCTCCTGCATCCAGCGGTCTGATTGACGTTGCGCGCATCCCGGCACGCAATACCTGCGCAGTGTAGCGATTTGCGGGCGGGCGATCTTCGTAAAATTCGTGTCGTGGGGGATCTCAACTGCCCTGCGGTCTTGCATAAGGCTGCGACAATTCAGCCGAGCGCGGCCCCTGTGGCGAGGGAGCTTGCTCCCGCTGGGCCGCGAAGCGGCCCCCAAAAACGGCCTGACACATCGCGAACCCAGGCTTTTTGGGCTGCCGCGCAGCCCAGCGGGAGCAAGCTCCCTCGCCACGAGGGGGTGCTGCTTATTCCTATAAGCCATAACCACCATACTTTGCGTGATATGGCCTGGCAGGGTTTGCCGGTATGATAGGCACCCCCGCAGCCCGGATTGCGAATACGCCATGACTCTGCAGTACCCCACCATCGCCGATTGCGTCGGCAACACCCCGCTGGTCCGTTTGCAACGCCTGCCTGGCGATACCAGCAACACGCTTTTGCTCAAGCTCGAAGGGAACAACCCGGCGGGTTCGGTCAAGGACCGGCCGGCGCTGTCGATGATCACCCGTGGCGAATTGCGCGGGCAGATCCAGCCTGGCGATACGCTGATCGAAGCGACCTCCGGCAACACCGGTATCGCGCTGGCGATGGCGGCTGCGATCAAGGGCTACAAGATGATCCTGATCATGCCCGACAACTCCAGCGCCGAGCGCAAGGCAGCCATGACCGCCTACGGCGCCGAGCTGATCCTGGTGACCCAGGAAGAAGGCATGGAGGGCGCCCGCGACCTGGCCGAGAAGATGCAGGCCGAGGGACGTGGCAAGGTGCTGGACCAGTTCGCCAATGGCGACAATCCCGAGGCCCACTACACCACCACCGGCCCCGAGATCTGGCGCCAGACACACGGCACCATCACCCATTTCGTCAGCTCGATGGGCACCACCGGCACCATCATGGGCACCTCGCGCTATTTGAAAGAACAGAACCCGAATGTGCAGATCGTCGGCCTGCAGCCGATGGAAGGCGCGGCCATCCCGGGCATTCGTCGCTGGCCCGAAGAGTACCTGCCGAAGATCTACCAGGCTGAGCGCGTGGACCGCATCATCGACATGGCCCAGCGCGAAGCCGAGGACGTGACCCGTCGCCTGGCGCGTGAAGAAGGCATCTTCTGCGGCGTGTCCTCGGGCGGTGCCGTGGCGGGGATGCTGCGCCTGTCGAAGGAACTTGAGAATGCAGTGATCGTTGCGATCATCTGCGACCGCGGCGACCGCTACCTGTCGACCGGCATTTTCGACGCGCCCAACTGATGGCCAAGCATGAACGAGGCCTGCGCTTCCAGCCCAGCGGCGGAAGCCGGGCGCCACAAGTGCCCACCGGCAAGAAGCAGCGCTTGACCATCGAGCGCCTGGCCAATGACGGCCGCGGCATTGCGTTTGTCGAGGGGCGTACCTGGTTTGTCATCGGTGCCCTGGCCGGCGAGGAGGTCGAGGCGCGGGTGCTGGGTGCCCACGGCAAAGTGGTCGAGGCGCGTACCGAGCGTGTGTTCGTGCCCAGTGAGTTGCGTCGTGCGGCGCCGTGCGTCCATGCCGGTCGTTGTGGCGGCTGCAGCGTCCAGCATTTGCCCCATGATGAACAGCTTGCCCTGAAGCAGCGCATGCTCGCCGAGCAGTTGTCGCGCGTGGCCGCTGTGGAACCGGATGAATGGGCCGCACCGTTGAGCGGGCCGGAGTTCGGCTACCGGCGTCGCGCCCGCGTGGCGGTGCGCTGGGACCAGAAAACGAAAAGACTTGAAGTGGGTTTTCGCGCCGCTGGCAGCCAGGACATCGTTGCCATCGGCGATTGCCCGGTGCTGGTACAGCCCTTGCAGCCGATCATGACCCAGTTGCCGGACATGCTCCGGCGCTTGAGCAAACCCCAGGCGCTGGGGCATGTGGAATTGTTCGCTGGCTCGTCCCTGGCCGTGTTGTTGCGGCACATGGCGCCGCTGTCGGACGCAGACCTGACGGTCCTCAAGGATTTCTGTGCCGCTCATGCGGCGCAGTTGTGGTTGCACGGTGAAGGTGAGCCGCAACCGGTCGATCCCGGGCAGACCCTGGGTTATCGCCTGCCCACCTGGGACCTGGAGCTGGCTTACCGACCGGGGGATTTCATCCAGGTGAATGCCGGGGTCAATGAGGCGATGATCGCCCAGGCCTTGCAATGGCTGGCGCCCCAACCCGAGGAGCGGGTGCTGGATCTGTTCTGTGGACTGGGCAACTTCGCCTTGCCGCTGGCCCAGCGCGTGCGCGAGGTGGTGGCGGTGGAAGGCGTGCAGACCATGGTGGACCGTGCGGCGGCCAACGCTATCAGCAACAATTTGCATAACACTGCGTTTTTTCAGGCCGATTTATCCCAGCCGCTGGCGGGGGCGCAATGGGTCGGCGAAGGCTTTTGTGCGGTACTCTTGGACCCACCCCGTGACGGTGCTTACGAGGTGGTACGCAAGCTGGCGTCCCTGGGCGCCAGGCGTTTGGTCTATGTATCGTGCAACCCGGCAACTTTGGCCCGGGATACGGTCGAATTGATCAAGCAGGGCTACCGGTTAAAACGTGCCGGGATTCTCGATATGTTTCCTCAGACGGCGCATGTCGAGGCCATGGCGTTATTTGAAGCGAGCCAGGATGGCTTGTCCGATTGACCCGTTCGTGTCACCGCCACAGCCCTGGGCGCAAACACGGGCAACGAAGGTCAGCGATGCTGACGCATTGAATCTGCGTCGTAGGGAAGGTAAGTAAAGATGGTACAGGTGAGAGCACACCAGCCGATCAACACCGACGGCAGTATCAATCTCGAGGCTTGGCTCGACCACACGGTCAGTATCGACATGGCACTGGACCGTGAAGCCTTGAAAGAAGCCTGCGAGTTCGCTCGCGAGGCCGAACAGCAGCACAACGCGGCGAAGAACCTGTGGTCCGAAGGCACCTCGAGTTTTCATACGGGCCTGGAAATCGCCGAGATCCTCGCCGACCTCAAGCTCGACCAGGATTCACTGGTGGCCGCAGTCCTGTATCGCGGTGTCCGCGAAGGCCAGATCCAGTTGCCGGTGGTCAGCCAGCGCTTCGGCGCGGTGGTCGCCAAGTTGATCGACGGCGTGCTGCGCATGGCCGCCATCAGCGCCAGCCTTAGCCCACGGCACTCCATGGTCCTGGGCACCCAGGGCCAGGTGGAGAATCTGCGCAAGATGCTGGTGGCGATGGTCGACGACGTGCGCGTCGCGTTGATCAAGCTGGCCGAGCGTACCTGCGCGATCCGCGCCGTGAAATCCGCCGATGACGAGAAACGCCATCGCGTCGCCCGCGAAGTGTTCGATATCTACGCGCCCCTGGCCCACCGCCTCGGGATCGGTCACATCAAGTGGGAGCTGGAGGACCTGTCCTTCCGCTACCTGGAACCCGACCAGTACAAGCAGATCGCCAAGCTGTTGCATGAGCGGCGGCTGGACCGCGAGCGCTTCATCACCGACGTGATGACCCAGTTGCGCGAAGAGTTGCAGGCCACCGGCGTGGAAGCCGACATCAGCGGCCGGGCCAAGCACATCTATTCCATCTGGCGCAAAATGCAGCGCAAGGGCCTGGAATTCAGCCAGATCTACGACGTTCGCGCCGTTCGGGTCCTGGTGCCGGAAATGCGCGACTGCTACACCGCGCTGGGGATCGTCCACACCTTGTGGCGGCACATTCCCAAGGAGTTCGACGACTACATCGCCAACCCGAAGGAAAACGGCTATCGCTCGCTGCACACGGCGGTGATCGGTCCGGAAGGCAAGGTGCTGGAAGTGCAGATCCGCACCCACGCCATGCACGAGGAAGCCGAGCTGGGCGTCTGCGCCCACTGGAAATACAAGGGCACCGACGTCAAGTCTGGCTCCAACCACTACGAAGAAAAGATCTCCTGGCTGCGCCAGGTCCTCGAGTGGCATGAGGAACTGGGTGACATCGGTGGCCTGGCCGAGCAACTGCGGGTCGATATCGAACCGGACCGGGTCTACATCTTCACCCCCGACGGCCACGCCATCGACCTGCCCAAGGGTGCGACGCCACTGGACTTCGCGTACCGGGTCCATACCGAGATCGGCCACAACTGCCGTGGCGCCAAGATCAACGGGCGCATCGTGCCGCTCAACTACAGCCTGCAGACCGGTGAGCAGGTCGAGATCATCACCAGCAAGCACGGCACGCCGAGCCGCGACTGGCTGAACCCGAACCTGGGCTACATCACCACGTCGCGGGCGCGGGCGAAAATCGTCCACTGGTTCAAACTGCAGGCGCGCGACCAGAACGTCGCCGCCGGCAAGACCCTGCTCGAGCGCGAGCTCACCCGCCTGGGCCTGCCACAGGTGGACTTCGAGAAGCTGGCCGAGAAGGCCAACATGAAGACCGCCGAGGACATGTTCGCTGCCCTGGGGGCCGGCGACTTGCGCCTGGCGCAATTGGTCAACCTGGCCCAGCAACTGGTGGAACCGGAGCGTGGCAACGAGCAACTGGAGCTGATTCCCCGCAAGGCCGCCGGCTACAAGCCGGGCAAGCGCGGCGACATCCAGATCCAGGGCGTGGGCAACCTGATGACCCAGATGGCGGGCTGCTGCCAGCCGTTGCCGGGGGATGCGATCGTCGGCTATATCACCCAGGGCCGTGGCGTGAGCATTCACCGCCAGGACTGCGCCTCGGTGCTGCAACTGGCCGGTCGCGAGCCGGAGCGGATCATTCAGGTCAGCTGGGGTCCGGTGCCGGTGCTCACCTATCCGGTGGACATCGTCATCCGCGCCTACGACCGTTCCGGCCTGCTGCGCGACGTGTCCCAGGTGCTGCTGAACGAGCGGATCAACGTGCTGGCGGTCAACACCCGGTCGAACAAGGAAGACAACACCGCGCTGATGTCCCTGACCATCGAGATCCCGGGGCTGGATGCACTGGGGCGGTTGCTGGGACGGATTTCCCAGTTGCCGAACATCATCGAGACCCGGCGTAACCGCACGCCGGGTTAAGCCCGATTTGATATGGGAACAAGCCTGTGGGAGCAAAGCTTGCTCGCGATGACGGTAGCCCAGCCTCAATAGGGGGGGGGCGCCACCTCAGTCGCGAGCAAGCTTTGCTCCCACAGGTTTGCTCCATTGGGTTATTTCCCACAGCGTGTTGTGTGATGAGATGGATTTGCAATGTATAGCCTCGAAGACCTGCTCCACCTGATGAACCGTCTGCGGGACCCGCAGTACGGCTGTCCGTGGGACATCAAGCAAACCTACGCCACCATCGTCCCCCATACCCTGGAAGAAGCCTACGAAGTGGCCGATGCCATCGAGCGCGGCGATTTCGATCACTTGCAGGGCGAGTTGGGCGACCTGTTGTTCCAGGTGGTGTATTACAGCCAGTTGGCGCGGGAAGAAAATCGCTTCGAATTCGCCGGCGTGGTCGACAGCATCACCCGCAAGTTGGTCCGTCGCCATCCCCACGTGTTTCCTACCGGCGACCTGTATGCGCCGGTCGACGTGCCGCGCCTGAACGAAGAGCAGGTCAAGCAGCGTTGGGAAGAAATCAAGGCCGAGGAGCGGGCCGAGAAGGCTGCGGCGCCGGAGCAATTGTCGTTGCTCGACGATGTACCGGCGGCGCTGCCGGCGTTGTCCCGCTCGGCGAAGCTGCAAAAGCGTGCCGGACAGGTCGGTTTCGACTGGCCGGGCCCGTTGCCGGTGCTGGACAAGGTGCGGGAGGAGTTGGACGAAGTACTCGAAGCCATGGCTGACAACGATCCGACAGCCATCAGCGACGAGATCGGCGACCTGCTGTTCAGTGTGGTGAACCTGGCCCGGCATCTGAAGGTCGATCCGGAAACCGCACTGCGGGCCGCCAACGGAAAGTTCGAGCGACGTTTCCGATTTATCGAACAGGCATTGCGCGACACCCACCGTCCCATGGAAGATTGCACCCTCGAAGAATTGGACGCCTTGTGGGGCGAAGCCAAACGTCAGGAAAAGAATTTGCCCAGCTGTGGCTGAGGCCGTTGCCTAAGTGAGTAAGCACCATGAGCCTTTCCCTTCGCGACCAATTGCTCAAAGCCGGGTTGGTCAACCAAAAGCAGGCCAAGCAGGTCGGCAAAGAGAAACAGAAACAGCAGCGCCTGGCCCACAAAGGCCAGATCGAACTGGATGATTCCCAGCAGCGTGCGGCCCAGGAGGCCATGGCCGAGAAGGTCAAGCGCGACCAGGAACTCAATCGTCAGCAGCAGGAAAAGGCCGAACAGAAAGCTCGGGCTGCGCAGATCAAGCAATTGATCGAAGTGTCGCGCCTGCCGAAGTTGACCACCGAAGACTATTACAACTTCGTCGACGACAAGAAGGTCAAGCGCCTGTCGGTCAACACGCTGATGCGCAACAAGCTGAGCAGCGGTTCACTGGCGATCGTCCACCACGCCGGTGGCTACGAAGTGATCCCGCGCGAAGCTGCACTGAAAATCCAGGAGCGCGACCCCAAGCGGATCGTCCAGCTCAACACCCAGACCGAAGAAGTGGATGCGGATGATCCGTACGCGGCGTATCAGATTCCGGATGATTTGATGTGGTAAGCCGGACCGCAAGCTAAATAATTGGTGGGGGCTGAGGGAACATTTGTAGATCTTTGTGGGAGCAAGCTTTGCTCCCACAGGCAGGTCCACAGAGTTTTGTTCGTTCAGGATTCTGCTGTTTCGTGCGAGCGCTGCCTTTCCTGGTATTCCAGCTCAGCCTTGTAGCTTTGTGCATCCGTCTCGGAGTGAAACATCCCCACTAGCAAATCCTGCTGGTGCACGTCCCAGATCCGGATCCCGGCGGCAATCCCTTCATGGGGCATATGAGCGTCGTCGCGTTCAGTTACTTTCACAGTCATCTGGCAAGCTCCCATCTCTATTATCTGCAGCAAGGCATGTGCAGGGCTTTGTTATAGATTTTGATAGCTGGCTAAGTAAACGCTTCGACCGGTTAAGAAGTTTTCATGAAAATCGCCACCGTCCTGCAGGCCAGGTGGTGCGCGGCATTCGGTCGCAGGTGGGGTTCATGAAGAAGGTTTCATGGTGCGCTAGTAATTGCGCGATAAAAGCCAAACCCTGTGGGAGCGAGCCTGCTCGCGATAGCGGAGTTTCAGGCAACATCACCGCTAACTGATGCACCGCCATCGCGAGCAGGCTCGCTCCCACAGGTTGATTGCCAACAGGTTCATGGGAGTGGGCTTGAAATCCGCGCATTAAAAAGCCCCGCATGTGCGGGGCTTCTTGTTATCGGCTTGGATCAACTGCCTTTCACAGCCTTGCCATTGACCGTACCGTCCAGGAGCATGATGTTGTACTCCTTGCCGTCGGTCTCGACCTGTTGCAGGCGTACCAGCAGGTAGTCCCAGTCCTTGGCGAACCAGAGCACGGTGATGCGTTTGCTTTGTGTCGGGTCGCGCACGCGTTCTACCTTGATCGCGTCGATCTGGCCGGCCTTGGTGTCGACCTTTTCCGAGCCCAGCACGCGGAAGTCATAGGTATCGACTTCGCCATCATCGACCACCTGATAGCTCATGCTTTTCTTGCCGTTTGCCACGTCGTGTTGCAGGGCCAATTGATAGGTGGACTTGTCGACCATGCCGCGGTTGAGCGGCAACTTGACCGCATCGCCGCGATCGACCCCGGTGACCATCTTGGCGTTCCAGTCGAAGTCCAGGTCCGCCTTCTTGGCTTTGCCCAGGCCACCGCGTTCGAAGTGGTAGGACTGCGGCAGCAGGGTGTCCTTGTCCAACGTCAGGGTGCTTTCTTCGGTCAGGCTGGCGATCATCATCGAAGCCTTGAAACTCAGCTTCCAGGTGCCGTTGGCTTCCTTGGTCAGGCTACGCTCGGCGGTGCCGCTCATGGGCAACTGCTTCCAGTCGGCGGTGTAGCTGGCGGAGAACGGTTGAAGGTCCGCAGCCTGTGCCAGGGGCAAGGCGAGCAGGGCACAGGCGAAGAGCAGGGCGCGACGCATAAAATCTCCTAGTCTCGAATCAAATGGCCGCTGGCGGCGAGCAACTGGCCGTCCAGTGAAGCACCGCGATCATCCAGGGTCAGCCGTCCTTCGGCAAACCAACGCACGGCCATCGGGTAGATCTGGTGCTCCCGGGCGTGAACCCGTTGCGCCAGGCTTTGCGGCGTGTCGTGCAACTCTACCGGTATTACTGCCTGTACGACCAGAGGTCCGCCATCGAGTTCCTCGGTGACGAAGTGCACCGAGCAGCCGTGCTCAGTGTCTCCGGCCTCCAAGGCCCGCTGATGAGTGTGTAACCCTTTGTATTTGGGCAGCAGCGAGGGATGGATATTGAACAGCCGCCCCTGATAGTGGCGTACGAAACCGGCGCTGAGGATGCGCATGAAACCGGCCAGGACGACCAGTTGCGGATTGAAGGCGTCGATCTGTTCGATCAGCGCGGCGTCGAAGGCTTCACGGCTCTCGAACGCCTTGTGATCCAGGATGCGGGTGTCGATACCCGCGTCCTTGGCACGTTGCAGGCCATAGGCATCGGCGCGGTTGGAAATCACCGCGCGGATACGGACCGGGCTGTCGCCGGTCCGTGCGCTGTCGATCAGGGCCTGCAGGTTACTTCCGGTGCCGGACAACAGCACCACGACATCACAGGTCGCAGACATCTGCATCAGTGAGCCTTAAGGTTTTTCAACTCGACCTGGGCAGCGCCTTCGGCGGCAGCGGCGATCTGGCCGATGACCCAAGGTTGCTCGCCGGCTTCGCGCAGTACGTTCAGGGCTGTCTCGACGTGCTCCTGGGCCACGCAGATCACCATGCCCACGCCGCAGTTCAGCACGCGGTGCATTTCGGTCTCGTCGACGTTGCCTTTTTCCTGCAGCCAGTCGAACACCGCCGGGCGGGTCCAGCTCGCCACGTCGACCACCGCCTGGGCGCCTTTTGGCAGCACGCGCGGGATGTTGTCCAGCAGGCCACCGCCAGTGATGTGGGCCATGGCCTTGACGGCGCCGGTGTCCTTGATCAGCTTGAGCAGCGGCTTGACGTAGATGCGGGTCGGTGCCATCAGCAGGTCGGTCAGCGGCTTGCCGTCGAGCTGGGTGTTCTCGATGTCGGCGCCGGACACTTCGATGATCTTGCGGATCAGCGAGTAGCCGTTGGAGTGCGGGCCGGAGGACGGCAGGGCGAGCAGGGCGTCACCGGTGGCGACTTTCGAACCGTCGATGATCTCGGCTTTTTCCACGACGCCGACGCAGAAGCCGGCCAGGTCGTAGTCTTCGCCTTCGTACATGCCTGGCATTTCAGCGGTTTCGCCGCCGACCAGGGAGCAGCCGGACAGCTCGCAGCCGGCGCCGATGCCAGTCACGACCTGGGCGGCGGTGTCGACGTTCAGCTTGCCGGTGGCGTAGTAGTCGAGGAAGAACAGCGGCTCGGCGCCGCAGACCACCAGGTCGTTCACGCACATGGCCACCAGGTCGATGCCGATGCTGTCGTGCTTGTTCAGGTTCAGGGCCAGGCGCAGCTTGGTGCCGACGCCGTCGGTGCCCGAGACCAGCACCGGTTGCTTGTAGCCGGCCGGGATCTCGCAGAGGGCGCCGAAACCGCCCAGGCCGCCCATGACTTCAGGGCGCGCGGTGCGCTTGGCGACGCTCTTGATGCGTTCGACCAATGCTTCACCGGCGTCGATGTCTACACCGGCGTCCTTGTAGCTCAGGGAGGGTTGCTTGCTCATGATCCAGGCCTTTAGGGGGAATTTCTGGGTAACGACCGACTGTCAGGGGCGGTGAATAACCGTTGTACGAATTATTCCGGGTACCCTGCCGTTGCCGGTCTGCGAAGGCGCGCGATTTTATCAGGCTTGTGGGGCAGCGGCCATCCTCGTGCCGACGGGCAGGGACATATCCGTCGAAAAAAACCGATATTTCTTGTATTGGTACTGGGGGGCGCGTCTGTATAAGGTGTAGCCGTAACCGGCTATGGTGATGACCGTTGCGAAACTTCCACCGGGCGTGTGAATGTTTTGCCGGGTGCCGTGGTCTCAGCCATGTTCAATTTTCTTCATTCGGCCTGTTCCAGCCGCTATGTCCGGGAATCTTCCATGCGTTTGTACAAAATCTTGTCCGTGGGCTGCTTGTCGCTGATCAGTCTGGCGAGCCATGCCGAAGCCCTCAATGGCCTCTATCAAGTGCTTGAACCGGTTGCCAGCCAGGCGCCGCAAGAGCGTGACCAGGCGACGCTGCGCGCCTTGGACACGCTGGTGCTGCGTCTGACCGGTGACGCGAAAGCCGCCCAGGGCCCCGGCCTGGCGGCGATTCGCCAGGACCCGCAGCAGATCATTCTTCAATACGGTTATGACGCCGGGCCTCCCGAGAGCCTGAAGGTGGACTTCGACCCGGTGAGCACCGACCGGGCATTGCGCTCGGCCGGGCTGTCGCTGTGGGGCGCGAACCGGCCTTCGATCCTGGGCTGGTGGCTCAGTGACTCGGCCGAAGGCTCCAGCCTCGTGGGCGATGGTCAGGCCAGCGCTACACCGTTGCGTCGCGCCGCCCAGCACCGCGGCCTGCCCCTGCACCTGCCGCTGGCGGACCTGAGCGAGCAGATCGTCGCCACGGCGCCGAACCTGGAGGGCAGTGACCCGGCCCCCCTGCGCGAGGCCTCGGAGCGTTATGGTGCCGATGCCCTGCTGGCGGTGCATACCAAGGAAGAGGGCGGCAAATGGCGGGGCACCTGGCGTCTGTGGTTGGGAGATCAGCGCGAACAAGGCAACGCCGAAGGTGCCGACCCTGCTGCCCTGGCCGATGCGGTCATGTTGGCGGTGAGCCAGCGCCTGGCGCCACGTTTCGTCGCCAAGCCGGGCGTGGCCACCGAGCAAGTGCTGGAAGTGCAGGGCATGAGCCTGGAACGTTACGCGGCGCTTGGGCGTTTGCTTGAACCGTTCGGTGGGCAGTTGCAACAGGTCGAGGGCGACCGGGTGGTCTATCGGGTCAACGGCAGTACCGAGCAACTGAAAGCGCAGCTGGCCCTGGCGAAATTGCAGGAAATTCCTGCTGGCGAGGTGGTCGCCCCCGCAGCTCAACCCGCAGTCGATGGCTCGGCGCCCGTGGCGGCCCCCGCGCCAGCACCTGTGCCCAGTCTGCGGTTTCGCTGGTAGGTTTCTTTCTTTATATAGCTAGGAGTGGTTCATGGGCGATACGCGGCGTTGGTTCTGGTTGGGCGGGGTGGCCCTGCTGTGCGCGTTTATCTATCTGCTGCACCCGATCCTCACGCCGTTCCTGGTTGCCTTGTTGCTGGCGTATCTCTTCGACCCGGTGGTGGATCGCCTGGAGAAGATCGGCCTGTCGCGCACCTGGGGCGTGGTGGCGGTGTTTGCACTGTTCACGTTGATAGTGAGCGCCCTGCTGCTGGTGCTGATACCCATGCTCGCCAAGCAGCTCGTGCGCCTGTACGAGTTGGCGCCGCAGATGCTCGACTGGTTGCAGCACTCCGCCGTGCCGTGGGTGCAGTCGAAGCTGGGGTTGGCGGACGGCTTCTGGAAGTTCGACAAGGTCAAGGCGGCCATCAGTGAACACATGGGCCAGACCACCGACATCGTCGGCGTGGTCCTGAGCCAGGCCACGGCTTCGAGCCTGGCGTTGATCGGCTGGCTGGCGAACCTGGTGCTGATTCCGGTGGTGAGCTTCTACCTGCTGCGGGACTGGGACTTGATGATGGCCAAGATCCGCAGCCTGCTGCCGCGTCACCGGGAGGAGCGGATCATGACCCTCGCCGGTGAATGCCATGAAGTGCTGGGCGCGTTCGTGCGTGGGCAGTTGCTGGTGATGGTCGCGCTGGGCTTTATTTATGCCGCCGGTTTGATGCTGGTCGGGCTGGAGCTGGGACTGTTGATCGGCATGATCGCCGGACTGGCCGCCATCGTGCCGTACATGGGGTTTGTCATTGGCATTGGTGCGGCGTTGATTGCCGGGTTGTTCCAGTTTGGCGGCGACCTGTACCCGATGGTGGGCATCGTGGCGGTGTTCATGGTCGGCCAGGCCTTGGAAGGGATGGTGCTCACGCCGCTGCTGGTGGGCGATCGCATTGGCTTGCACCCGGTGGCGGTGATCTTCGCGATCCTGGCGGGCGGTGAGTTGTTCGGCTTCACCGGGATCCTGCTGGCGTTGCCGGTGGCGGCGGTGATCATGGTGTTGCTGCGCCATGTACACGAGGTGTACAAGGAATCGGACATCTACAGCGGCGTCGAAGACCCTGATTTGTAGGGCCAGAGGCCAAGGCGGCGTCAGGGAAACCGACGCCGCACGCTCTTGCGCTTGCAAACCTTTGATTTTGCTCGTGGTCCGGCGCATTGTGCGGTCCGCCTCACGGGTATAGACTTTGCACACCTTACACAGAGGCCACTAGCGGTTCCTTGGGAACTGTTCAGTCCGCATGAAACCGATTCAACTGCCCCTAGGTGTGCGTCTGCGTGATGACGCCACCTTTATCAATTACTACCCAGGCGCCAATGCCGCTGCACTCGGCTATGTCGAGCGGCTTTGCGAAGCCGACGCCGGCTGGACCGAGAGCCTGATCTACCTGTGGGGCAAGGATGGGGTAGGGCGCACGCACCTGTTGCAGGCCGCTTGCCTGCGCTTCGAACAGATGGGGGAGCCGGCTGTGTACCTGCCGTTGGCCGAGCTGATGGACCGCGGCGTTGAAATCCTCGACCACCTTGAACAGTATGAGCTGGTGTGCCTGGATGACCTTCAGGCAGTGGCTGGCAAGGCCGATTGGGAAGAGGCGTTGTTTCATCTGTTCAATCGGTTGCGTGACAGCGGTCGGCGGCTGTTGATTGCCGCTTCCACATCACCACGGGAGCTGCCGGTAAAGCTGGCGGACCTCAAGTCCCGTCTCACCCTGGCGCTGATTTTCCAGATGCGCCCACTCTCCGATGAAGACAAGCTGCGCGCTTTGCAATTGCGTGCCTCGCGGCGCGGCCTGCACCTGACCGATGAAGTCGGGCATTTCATCCTCACTCGTGGCACCCGCAGCATGAGCGCCCTGTTCGAGTTGCTCGAACGCCTCGACCAGGCCTCGCTCCAGGCTCAGCGCAAGCTGACCATTCCTTTTTTGAAAGAAACTTTAGGCTGGTAAAGATTTTTTGGGCGAGATTTTTGTGGCGAGGGAGCTTGCTCCCGCTTGAGTGCGAAGCGCTCAAAAATGCTCAAAAAAGGGGGCTGCTGCGCGGCCCAGCGGGAGCAAGCTCCCTCGCCACAACTGGGTTGCAGGCTGTGTGACGTTTACGACGGGCTTAAGCGCTTAGATGTAAACGCAAAAACGGAAAGTCACATTTTTATCGATTGAATTTGCAAATGAGGTTGATAGAAGGCATAGTCTCGCCATCTTTACTACTTCAGCCACGGTCGTGCCCATGCTAAAGCGCTTCGCACCCCTCGTGCCTCTCGCACTCGTTACCCTGCTGTTCGGTTGCGCTGCTCACTCTCCAGTGTCCCAGCAAGCGCCACAAGCACAGCTCAAGAATTCCGTTACCGCCCAGTCTTCCTCGGTTTCGTTCCAGGAAGAAATGGCCAACGACAAAGAGCTGGCAGCCTTCGCCGGCAGCAAGCCTTATCAGCTCCCTGTGCTGGCTGACAGCATCCTGGAGCGTGGCATGTCGTTGATCGGTACCCGCTACCGTTTTGGCGGTACCTCTGAAGCCGGCTTCGATTGCAGCGGTTTCATCGGCTATCTGTTCCGCGAAGAAGCCGGCATGAACCTGCCGCGCTCCACCCGCGAAATGATCAACGTGAACGCCCCCTTGGTCGCTCGCAACCAGTTGGAACCCGGTGACCTGCTGTTCTTCAGCACCAATGGTCGTCGCGGTCGCGTCAGTCACGCCGGTATCTACCTGGGTGACAACCAGTTCATCCATTCCAGCAGCCGCCGCAGCGGTGGTGTGCGAATCGACAGCCTGGGCGACACATACTGGAACAAGACCTTCATCGAAGCCAAGCGCGCCCTCGCCATGGCCCCGACTGTGATGACTGCTCGCAAGTAATCTCACAGTTTGTAGGGCAAACTTAAAGTCTTACTTGAAGTTTGCCCCGTAGCCGCTAGAATCCTTGATCATTGATTGATGGCAATCCGCCTGCTTTTACGCAGGCGGATTTGTTTTCATGTCCACGGCAGAAAAAGCCGCATCCCGATCAGGATTGTTCTGCATATGTCGACGTCGGCCCGCCTCGCTCTCCTATTGCTTGCTGCGCTGCTCAGCGGCTGCGCCAGCCGTACGCCACCGCCCGCACCTGTGCGCGCTCCGGTGGTCTTCGCCCCGTCGCAACCCGCTTCCCCGGCCGCCGAAGACGTGCTCTTCCGGGCACTGGGATTGGTGGGCACACCCTATCGCTGGGGCGGCAACACCCCCGATTCCGGTTTCGATTGCAGTGGCCTGATCGGCTACGTCTACCGCGACGCCGCTGGCATCTCCCTGCCGCGCTCCACGCGCGAGATGATCGGCATGCGCGCCCCGGATGTCGACAAGGAGGCATTGCAGACCGGCGATTTGATTTTCTTTGCGACCAATGGCGGCTCTCAGGTGAGCCATGCCGCGATCTATGTCGGCGAAGGGCGCTTCGTCCACGCGCCGGCTACGGGCGGTACAGTCAAGCTCGACAGCCTGTCCAAGGCCTACTGGCAGAAAGCCTATCTGAGCGCCAAGCGGGTGTTGCAGCCGGAGAGCCTGGCGCGTATTCCCTGAGTGGTAGCTCTCATCTGTGGGAGCAAAGCTTGCTCGCGAAACAGGCGACTCGATCTCTGAAAGACCGCGTCGTGCCCATCGCGGGCAAGCCTTGCTCCCACACATTCCCTTCGCATTATTTGCCTGAAACCCGCCAGATCTTGTTCCCCACATCATCGGCCACCAACAACCCGCCCTGTTTATCGATCACCACGCCCACCGGCCGGCCCTGGGCTTTTTCATCGGCGTTCAGGAAACCGGTCAGCACGTCCAGCGGTTGTCCTTGCGGTTTGCCATCCTTGAACGGTACGAAAATCACTTTATAGCCACTGTGGGGCTTACGGTTCCAGGAGCCGTGCTGTCCGATGAACGCCCCTTCGGTAAAGGGGGCGGGCAGGGCGCTGCCTTCGGCGAAGCTCAGGCCCAGTGAGGCGGTGTGGGGGCCGACCGCGTAGTCGGGGGCGATGGCTTTGGCCACCAGGGCCGGATTCTGCGGTTCGACCCGGACATCGATGTGCTGCCCATAGTAGCTGTAGGGCCAGCCATAGAAGGCGCCATCCTTGACCGAGGTGATGTAGTCCGGGACCAGGTCGCTGCCGATTTCGTCGCGTTCGTTCACCGCGGTCCACAATGCTCCGCTGCGCGGTTCCCAGGCCAGGCCGTTGGGGTTGCGCAAGCCTGAAGCGAAGATGCGGTGAGTGCCGCTGGCGCGGTCCACTTCCCAGATCGCCGCGCGACCTTCCTCAGCCTCCATGCCGTTCTCCGCCACGTTGCTGTTGGAGCCGGTGGTGACATACAGCTTGCTGCCGTCACGGCTGGCAATCACGTTCTTGGTCCAGTGGTGGTTGATCGAGCCACCGGGCAGGTCGACGACCTTGGTCGGCTGCGCCTTGATCTGGGTGTCGCCTTCTTTATAAGGGAAGCGAATCAGCCGGTCGGTGTCGGCCACGTACAGGTCATTGCCCACCAGGGTCATGCCGAACGGCGAGTTGAGGTTTTCCAGGAACACCGAGCGGGTTTCGGCGATGCCGTCGTGATTGGCGTCGCGTAGCAGCGTGATGCGATTGGGGCTGGGCACTCCGGCGCCGGCGCGGCCCATGACTTTTTTCATCACCCAGCCACGGATGCCCTTGGTATCGTCCGGCTTGGGCGGGGCGTTGGTTTCGGCCACCAGCACGTCGCCATTGGGCAGCACGTAGAGCCAGCGCGGGTGGTCGAGGTGGTCGGCGAACGCGCCCACTTGCAGGCCCGCGGCCGCAGTGGGCTTGGCACCGTCCGGCCAGCCGACCGCTTCGGCGATGTTGACGGTCGGAATGAGGGTCTTGTTCGGCTCGGGCAGTTTCGGCGAGGGGCCGCTGCCATCGGACACCTGCAGCGTGGACGATTCGCCACAAGCGACAAGCCCGGCGGCCAGGGCGACGATCAAAAGATGAGGTGGCTTGAGCATGCTGGCTTCCCTATGAATGCATGTGCTTATTCATAGAGAAGCGTAGACGTGTGATGGTTCAACCGTGGATCGGCCTGTCAGCCAGGCAACCAAAATCCCTGTGGAACCGGGTCCTGTGGGAGCCAAGCTTGCTCGCGATGGAGGCGACACGGTTCAACTGCCAGAGCCGCGTCATCGTTCATCGCGAGCAAGCTTAGCTCCCACAGTTTCTTGCACGGGATCAACCATGAGCCTGCTTGAACAACACCGCGATGCCCGGATGATAGTGGCCGGCCTCGTTGTGCAACTTGCGGTAGGCGTAAGGGAAGTACCAGGCCACGGCGCAGGTGGTTTCCTTTTGCAGTTCGTCGACCATGTCCTGCAACTCTTCGGGGGTGGTGCTTTGCTGGGCTTTTTGCGGGGCGACGAACAGGCAGCCCAGCCTCAAGTCGCTGGCATAGCTGATGCGCTTGGCATCGCAGGTGGCTTCGAGCAGCGGCTGGGTCAAGTTGAGGCTCTTGACCCTTGGCCAGCGCTGGGTGGCCTGGATGAAGGCGCGTTCCTCGGTACTGGCGATGAACAGGTCGGCGCGGGCGTTGCGTTCGCCTTCTTCATTCTGCTTGCGGGTCGGGGCGTCCTGCAGCGTGACCATCTCGGCCATCCAGGCCGCCGCCGACAGCAACCCCAGATTGGCCTTTTCATCGAACCAGTAGGGGGTGTCGTTATCGCCGCGCACGGCGTTGTAGCGGTCGATGCAATCGAACCAGTGCTCCAGCAGCGGGCGCAGGAATTCCAACTTCGGATTGCTGATGATCATGCCTTGCATGTGATTGCCCTCTTGTTATTGTGATATCGGGGTGTGATGCCTATTTGATATCACCTGCCGTAGCGTGGCACAAGATTGGCGGCACTTTATTGATCCGTGCCAATGTCCGACCGGTTGCCGCAGGCGGCTTTAATTGACGCTCCACCCCCAACCCTCTAACCTTCGCGGCTTGTTTCAGGTGCTTTGTGGCGATGGCCGACAAAGTGAAACAGGGAAGCCGGTGAGCCCATGCAAACCCGGCGCTGCCCCCGCAACGGTAAATGAGTCAAGGCTGCCACAAGCCACTGTGTCCATCGGACATGGGAAGGCGCGCAGCCCGGCCGCAAGCCGCTCATGAGCCCGGAGACCGGCCTGATTCATCCAACGGCATCACGGTGGGCGATGCCAGGCTCGTTGCCATTCTTTTTTGTGCCCCGCCGGCCGTTATCCAGTCCCAAACGGAGGCTTCCCCATGACCGACTCCCCCACCCTCGATGCATCCGATCGCGACGAACGTCACCTGGCGCGCATGCTGCGCAAGAAGGCCGTGATCGACGAGCGCATCGCCAACTCGCCGAATGAATGTGGCCTGCTGCTGGTGCTGACCGGCAACGGCAAGGGCAAGAGCAGTTCGGCCTTTGGCATGCTCGCACGAGCCATGGGGCACGGCATGCAATGCGGCGTGGTGCAGTTCATCAAGGGGCGCAACAGCACCGGTGAGGAGCTGTTTTTCCGCCGCTTCCCCGAGCAGGTGCGCTTTCATGTCATGGGTGAAGGCTTCACCTGGGAAACCCAGGATCGCCAGCGCGACATCGCCGCCGCCGAAGCCGCCTGGGCAGTGTCGCGCCAGTTGCTCAGCGACCCGGCCATCGGCCTGGTGGTGCTCGATGAGCTGAACATCGCCCTCAAGCACGGCTACCTCGACCTCGATCAGGTGTTGAGTGATTTGCAGGCCCGTCCGCCGATGCAGCATGTGGTGGTGACCGGGCGTGCCGCCAAGCCCGAGATGATCGAGCTGGCCGACACCGTGACGGAAATGGGCATGATCAAACACGCCTTCCAGGCCGGCATCAAGGCGCAGAAAGGCGTGGAACTGTGAGCAATAGCCGTCACTGTCCGGCGGTGTTGATCGCCGCCCCGGCCTCGGGCCAGGGCAAGACCACCGTCACCGCCGCCCTGGCGCGGTTGCATCGCAATCAGGGCCGCAAGGTGCGCGTCTTCAAATGCGGCCCGGACTTCCTTGACCCGATGATCCTGGAGCGAGCCAGCGGCGCGCCGGTCTATCAATTGGACATGTGGATGGTCGGCGAGCAGGAAAGTCGCCGGTTATTGTGGGAAGCCGCCGCCGACGCGGACCTGATCCTGATCGAAGGGGTGATGGGCCTGTTCGACGGCACGCCTTCGAGCGCCGACCTGGCGCGGCATTTCGGCGTGCCGGTGCTGGCGGTGATCGACGGCACGGCCATGGCCCAGACGTTCGGCGCCCTGGCCTTGGGGCTGGCGCGTTATCAACCCGACCTGCCGTTCGCCGGGGTGTTGGCCAACCGGGTCGGTACCCTGCGCCACGCGCAATTGCTTGAAGGCAGCCTGACCGAAGGTCTGCGCTGGTACGGTGCGTTGTCCCGGGAAACCGGCATCGAATTGCCCAGCCGCCACCTCGGCCTGGTCCAGGCCAGTGAGTTGAACGATTTGGACCTGCGCCTCGATGTCGCCGCCGAAGCCCTGGCCGGCAGTTGCGAGGTGACCTTGCCGCCGGCGGTAGAATTCGCCGCCCCCGAGGTGATCGCCGTGCAGCCCTGGCTCGACGGGGTGCGCATCGCCGTGGCTCGGGACGAAGCGTTTGCCTTCACCTACGGCGCAAGCCTCGACCTGCTGCGGGCTATGGGCGCGCAACTGAGCTTCTTTTCTCCGATCCACGACACCGAACTGCCCGAGGCGGACAGCCTGTACCTGCCCGGGGGTTATCCGGAACTGCACCATGTCGCCTTGGCCCGGAACACGCCGATGCTCACGGCGATCCGCGCTCACCATGCTGCCGGCAAACCGTTGCTGGCCGAGTGCGGCGGCATGTTGTACCTGCTCGATTCATTGACCGACGTCGAGGGCACCCGCGCCGAACTGTTGGGGTTGCTCACCGGTGAGGCGCAGATGCAAAAGCGCCTGGCTGCCCTGGCGCTGCAAGCGGTGGATCTGCCGGAAGGCACCCTGCGTGGACACACCTACCATCATTCCCTGACCAGCACCGAGCTTGAACCGATTGCCCGTGGGCATAGCCCCAACGGCGGGCGCGGGGCGGAGGCGGTCTTTCGGCTGGGGCGGATGACGGCTTCCTATGTGCACTTCTATTTCCCGTCGAATCCGCGGGCGATTGCAGCGTTGTTTGCGCCTGGTCCTGAGACCGCTATCAGTGTGGGAGCGGGCTTGCTCGCGAAACGGCCATGACCGACAACGCCTTCCCCCAAGCCGAACGCGAAGCGATCTACCGCGCCATCGCCGAACGCCGCGACATGCGCCACTTCATTGGCGGTACCGTCGAGCCGGCCTTGTTGCGGCGCCTGCTGGAAGCCGCGCACCAGGCCCCCAGCGTCGGCCTGATGCAGCCGTGGCGGTTCATTCGCATCAGCGACCGCGCCTTGCGCGGGCAGATCCGCGAACTGGTGGAGCAGGAACGCATCCGCACCGCCGAGGCCCTGGGCGAGCGCAGCGATGAGTTCATGCAACTCAAGGTCGAAGGCATCAACGATTGTGCCGAGGTGCTGGTGGCGGCGTTGATGGACGACCGCGAGCGACACATCTTCGGTCGCCGGACCTTGCCGGAAATGGACCTCGCCTCGCTGTCCTGCGCCATCCAGAACCTGTGGCTGGCCTCCCGCGCCGAAGGGCTGGGGATGGGCTGGGTGTCGCTGTTCGAACCTCTGGCCCTGGCCGACTTGCTGGGCCTGCCCGCAGGCGCCAAGCCGCTGGCGATTCTCTGCCTGGGGCCGGTCGAGGGTTTTTACCCGGCGCCGATGCTGGCCCTGGAAGGCTGGGCACAACCGCGTCCGTTGAATGAACTGCTGTATGAAAACCATTGGGGAGTGAGCCCATGAGTGTCGCGTTGCTCAGTGCCGCCGCCGTGGCGTTGGATGCGCTGCTGGGCGAGCCCCGGCGTGGGCATCCGTTGGTGGCGTTCGGTGGTTTTGCCGATCGTATCGAACAACGTTTCAATGCCGGCGGGCGTGGCTGGCGCAGCCACGGGGTGACGGCGTGGGTCATCGCCGTGGTGCCATTGACGCTGCTGGCAACGGCCCTGTCGTGGGCGCCGATGATTGGCTGGCTGGTGGAGATCCTCGCGTTGTATTGCGCCCTCGGCCTGCGCAGCCTTGGCGAGCATGTCGAACCGGTGGCGCGGGCGTTGCGCAGCGGTGATCTGGAAACCGCGCGCCAGCGTGTCGGCTACCTGGTCAGCCGCGAAACCCGTGAATTGGATGAGACCGCCGTGGCCCGCGCCGCCACCGAATCGGTGCTGGAAAACGGCAGCGACGCGGTGTTCGCCGCGTTGTTCTGGTTTGCCGTGGCGGGCGCCCCCGGGGTGGTGTTGTACCGCTTGAGCAACACCCTCGACGCCATGTGGGGTTATCGCAACGAACGCTTCGAGCGCTTCGGCTGGGCGGCGGCGAAAATCGACGACGTGCTCAACTACATTCCGGCGCGCCTGGTGGCGTTGACCTATGCGCTGCTCGGCAAAACCCGCCTGGCGCTCAAGTGCTGGCGCAGCCAGGGGCCGACCTGGGACAGTCCCAACGCCGGTCCCGTCATGGCCGCCGGAGCCGGTGCGCTGGGCGTCGAGCTGGGTGGGGCGGCGGTTTATCATGGTGAATTGCATCAGCGTCCGCCACTGGGTGAGGGCGTGCCGGCGAGTGCCGACTCCATCGATCGCGGCTGGCAATTGGTCCAGCGCGGGGTATGGTTGTGGTTGCTGATTCTCTGCCTGGGAGCTGAGTTCTATGCTTGAGCACGGTGGGCGCCTGCGCCAGGCGGCCCGGCAATATGGCATTGCCGAAGCCGATTGGCTGGACCTTTCCAGCGGACTGGCACCCTGGCCGTTCGACGTCCCGGTGATTCCCCTGCGCGCCTGGGCGCGCTTGCCGGAAACCGATGACGGCCTGGAGCAGGCCGCCTGTGAGTACTACGACGCGCCCCATGTGTTGCCGGTGGCCGGTTCGCAGATGGCCATCCAACTGCTGCCGCGCCTGCGTCGGGCCGGCAAGGTCGGTGTGCTGTCGCCGTGTTACGCCGAGCACGCCGAAGCCTGGCGGCGCGGCGACTATATCGTGCGCGAGGTGCTGGAGTCGGAAGTGGACTTCTTCCTCGACAGCCTCGACGTGCTGGTGGTGGTCAATCCGAACAACCCGACGGGCCTGAGCCTGACCCCCGAGCGCCTGCTGGAGTGGCACGCCCGACTGGCCCAGCGCGGTGGCTGGCTGGTGGTGGACGAAGCGTTCATGGACATCACGCCACAGCTGAGCCTGGCGGCGCGCACCCATCTGGTCGGGCTGATCGTGCTGCGCTCGTTCGGCAAGTTCTTTGGCCTGGCCGGGGTGCGCCTGGGGTTTGTCCTGGCCGAGCGGCGCTTGCTCAAGCTGCTCGCCGAGCAAGTCGGGCCGTGGGCTGTCAGCGGGCCGACCCGGGTGCTGGGTCAGGCCTGTCTGCTGGACACGGCCGCTCATGCCCGCCAACGTCTGCGCTGCGAGGAGGCCAGCCAGCGCCTGGCGTCGATGCTGACGCGCCACGGCTTCAAGCCCCAGGGTGGCTGCGCTTTGTTCCAGTGGCTGATCACCGAACAGGCCCAGGCCCTTCATGACTTCATGGCCCAGCGCGGCGTCCTCCTGCGGCTGTTCACCCACAACAGCAGCCTGCGCTTCGGGCTTCCGGCCGATGACAGCGAATTCCTGCGTCTGGAACAGGCTTTCGAGGCCTACACCAAGGACCTTCAATGACCACTGTGATGGTGCAGGGCACCACCTCCGATGCGGGCAAAAGTACCCTGGTCACGGCGCTCTGTCGTTGGCTCCGCCGCCAGGGCGTTGGCGTGGTGCCGTTCAAGCCGCAGAACATGGCGCTCAACAGCGCGGTAACCGCCGACGGCGGCGAAATCGGCCGCGCCCAGGCGGTGCAGGCTCAGGCCGCCGGGCTCGAACCGCACACCGACATGAACCCGGTGTTGCTCAAGCCCAACAGCGACACCGGCGCCCAGGTGATCATCCATGGCCGTGCCGTCACCACCATGAACGCCGTGGCCTATCACGATTACAAAGCCATCGCCATGCAAGCGGTGCTGGCCTCCCACGCCCGCCTGAGTGCCGAATATCCGGTGGTGATGGTGGAGGGCGCCGGCTCGCCGGCCGAGATCAACCTGCGCGCCGGTGACATCGCCAACATGGGCTTTGCCGAAGCGGTGGACTGCCCGGTGCTGCTGATTGCCGACATCAACCGTGGCGGGGTGTTCGCCCATCTGGTCGGCACCCTGGAATTGCTCTCGCCCAGCGAGCAGGCGCGGGTCAAGGGCTTCATCATCAACCGTTTTCGCGGTGACATCGCCTTGCTGCAACCGGGCCTGGACTGGCTTGAGGCGCGCACCGGCAAACCGGTGGTCGGCGTGTTGCCCTACGTGATGGACCTGCACCTGGAAGCCGAGGACGGCCTCGACCAGCGCCAGGCCGACAAGGCCGCGCAAGTGCTCAAGGTGGTGGTGCCGGTATTGCCGCGCATCAGCAACCACACCGATTTCGACCCGCTGCGCCTGCACCCGCAGGTCGATCTGCAATTCATCGGCCCCGGCCAGGCGATCCCGCCGGCCGACCTGATCATCCTGCCCGGTTCGAAAAGCGTGCGCAGTGACCTGGCCTACCTGCGGGCCAACGGCTGGGAAACGGCGATCAATCGTCACCTGCGCTACGGTGGCAAGCTACTGGGTATCTGCGGCGGTTTGCAGATGCTCGGCCAGCAGGTCCACGACCCGCTGGGGCTGGAAGGCGCGGCGGGTTCCAGTGCGGGGCTGGGCTTGTTGGATTTCGAAACGACCTTGGAACAAGAGAAGCAACTGCGCAATGTTCGCGGGCGTTTGACCCTGGAAGACGCCGAGGTCAGTGGGTATGAGATTCATGCCGGCGTGAGCGCAGGCCCGGCGTTGGAAAACCCGGCGGTGCGGTTGGAAGACGGCCGTTGTGACGGCGCCCAGAGCCCCGATGGGCAGATCCTCGGCACCTACTTGCACGGTCTGTTCGAATCGCCGACGGCCAGCAGCGCGTTGCTGCGTTGGGCCGGGTTGGAGAATGTGCAGGCGGTGGATTACCACGGCTTGCGCGAGCGGGACATCGAGCGGTTGGCGGATCTGGTGGAGCGGCATCTGGACACTGGGTTGTTGCGTGAACTCTGTGGGATTTGAGGTGGCTGTACCGGCCTCTTCGTCGGATCGCCGCCCGGAGCAAGCCCGCTCCCACACTGGATCTCTGATGACCATTAAATTATGTACATCACAAGACCCCTGTGGGAGCAAAGCTTGCTCGCGATCAGGGCGGACCAGCTGCCTCTTTGTTGACTGACCCACCGCCATCGCGAGCAAGCTTTGCTCCCACAGGTAGCCAGGGTGGGCAGCAGATATGTGAACACCAGAAAAACTGTGTGGGAGCGGGCTTGCTCCGGGCGGCGATCCGACGAAGAGGCCAGTCGCTACACCGCCAAATAAAAGGTAAAGCACCATGCTTCAACTGATCCTCGGCGGCGCCCGCTCCGGCAAGAGTCGTCTGGCGGAAAAACTCGCCACAGACACCCGCTTGCCCGTGACCTACATCGCCACCAGCCAACCCCTGGACGGCGAGATGAACGCCCGGGTCGCCCAACACCGCGCCCGCCGCCCGGCCGAATGGGCGCTGGTGGAAGAGCCCGTGGCCCTGGCCCGCGTACTGCGGGAAAACGCCGCCCCCGGGCACTGCCTGTTGGTCGATTGCCTGACCCTGTGGCTGACCAACCTGCTGATGCTCGACGATCCCGAACACCTGGACCGCGAACGCGAAGCGCTGCTGGACGGCCTCGCTGCGCTGCCCGGGGAGATCATTTTTGTCAGCAACGAGACCGGAATGGGTGTCGTGCCGCTGGGCGAATTGACTCGCCGTTACGTCGATGAAGCCGGTTGGCTGCATCAAGCCTTGGCCGAACGTTGCCAGCGCGTCGTGCTGACCGTTGCCGGCCTGCCCCTGACTCTCAAAGGTACTGCGTTATGAATCACTGCTGGTGGCTGGACCCGTGCAAGCCCCTCGATACCCAGGCCCTGGAGCAGGCCACGGCCCGTCAGCAACAACTGACCAAACCGGCCGGTTCCCTTGGCCAGCTGGAAAAAGTGGCGGTGCAACTGGCAGGCCTGCAAGGGCAGCTCAAGCCGAGCCTGGATAAGCTATGGATCGCGATTTTCGCCGGTGACCACGGCGTGGTGGCCGAGGGTGTTTCGGCCTATCCCCAGGAAGTGACCGGGCAGATGCTGCTCAATTTCGTCAGCGGCGGCGCGGCCATCAGCGTCCTGGCGCGGCAACTGGGCGCGTCGCTGGAAGTGGTCGACCTCGGCACCGTGACGCCGTCGCTGGACCTGCCCGGCGTGCGGCACCTGAACCTCGGGCCGGGTACCGCGAACTTTACCCAGGGCCCGGCGATGTCCCAGGCCCAGGGCGAGCAAGCCTTGCAGGCCGGGCGCGACAGCGTGGCGCGTGCCCTGGCGAGCGGTGCGCAATTGTTCATCGGCGGCGAGATGGGCATCGGCAACACCACCGCCGCCAGCGCCCTGGCCTGTGCCTTGCTCGATTGTCCGGTGGCGCACCTGGTCGGGCCGGGCACCGGCTTGGACGCGGCGGGCGTCAACCGCAAGGCCCAAGTGATCGAACGTGCGTTGGCGCTGCACGGCGCCCAGGGCAGCGACCCGTTGCAGACCCTGTTCAACCTCGGCGGTTTCGAGATCGCCGCGTTGGTCGGCGCCTACCTGGCCTGTGCCCAGCAGGGCGTCGCGGTGCTGGTGGACGGCTTTATTTGCAGCGTCGCGGCCCTGGTGGCGGTGCGCCTCAATCCGGCGTGCCGGCCGTGGTTGCTGTTCGGCCATCGCGGCGCCGAGCCGGGCCATCGCCACGTGTTGGAAACCCTCGGCGCCGAACCGTTGCTCGACCTCGGCCTGCGCCTGGGCGAGGGCAGTGGCGCGGCGTTGGCGGTGCCGTTGTTGCGCCTGGCCTGCGATCTGCACGGGCAGATGGCGACGTTCGCCGAAGCGGCCGTGGCGGATCGCCCGGCATGACCCTGCGCCTGGACCTGCTGCGCCACGGCGAGACCGAACTGGGCGGCGGCTTGCGCGGCAGCCTCGACGACGCCTTGACCGCCAGGGGCTGGGAGCAGATGCACGCGGCGGTCGTGGCCGGCGGGCCTTGGGATTGCCTGGTGAGTTCGCCGTTACAGCGTTGCGCCCGTTTCGCCGAGCAACTCGGTGACAGGCTCAACGTGCCGGTGCATTTGGACAAGGATCTGCAAGAACTGCATTTCGGCGCCTGGGAAGGCCGCAGCGCGGCGGCGCTGATGGACACCGACGCCGAAGCCTTGGGCCGCTTCTGGGCCGATCCCTACAGCTTCACGCCACCCGACGGCGAGCCGGTGCTGGCGTTCTCCAACCGCGTGCTGGCAGCGATCGAACGCCTGCATGCGGCCTATGCCGGCCAACGCGTCTTGTTGGTCAGCCACGGCGGCGTGATGCGCCTGCTGCTGGCCCAGGCCCGGGGTTTGCCCCGTGAACAATTGCTCAATGTCAAAGTCGGCCATGGCGCGCTGTTTTCCCTGCGCGTGTCCTCCGGCCCCGTGCTGAAAGAGGCGCAGTGAACATGTTGCCGTTCTGGATCGCCCTGCAATTTCTCAGCAGCCTGCCGGTGCGCCTGCCCGGCATGCCCGAGCCGGAACAACTGGGCCGTTCGCTGCTGTTCTATCCGGCGGTGGGGCTGTTGTTCGGCGTCTTGCTGTGGCTGCTCAATGCCTTGCTTCAAAGCACCCCAGCGTTGCTCCACGCCGCACTGCTGCTGAGCGCCTGGGTGCTGCTCAGCGGCGGCCTGCACCTTGACGGCCTGGCCGACAGCGCCGACGCCTGGCTGGGCGGTTTTGGCGACCGCGAGCGCACACTGCTGATCATGAAGGATCCGCGCAGTGGGCCCATCGCCGTCATCACCCTGGTCCTGGTGCTGCTGCTCAAGTTCACCGCGCTGCTGGCGTTGATCGAGCAGGGGCAGGGCTTGATGTTGCTTCTCGTGCCGGTGCTGGGGCGTGCCGCGTTGCTCGGTCTGTTCCTGACCACGCCTTACGTGCGGGCCGGCGGGTTGGGCCAGGCACTGGCCGACCATCTGCCCCAGCGTGCCGGTTGGCAGGTGTTGCTGGTGTGTGCGCTGGGTGGCGTGCTGCTGACGGGCTGGACTGGCCTTTTTGCGCTGCTGGTTGCCGCGGCGGTGTTCGTGGGCTTGCGCCAGGTGATGTTGCGCAGGCTGGGCGGCTGCACGGGGGATACCGCTGGGGCGTTGCTGGAGTTGCTGGAAATGGCGGTGCTGGTGGGGGTGGTGTTGGTCTGATCAGGGCCACGAACACTGTGCAAATCATCACCTGTCAACTCTGACAGTTTCGTCGAATTTGAAATAAGCGCTTACTTCGCTCACGTGCAGAACGACGGGAGACGTCTGGCAGTGCCCGGTAGAAATCGGTCTGCTTTTCGAACTGAAGCGTCATGGGGACCCATGGCAGCAAGGTGTGAATACGGAGAGCGAAAACATGGCTGGTTCAGATAAGAAAGCGCAGCGTGTGTCCGATGAAAGCGTATCCGGCGGGCCAGCGCCGTTTGTGGTTCAGGACCCGGTGGTGGAGCCTCCTGCAATGCAAGGAACGCCGGTAGGGCTTATTAAAAGGTCGGACCTTGATAACGGTTTGAAAACGACTATCACGACCTGGGGCAACACAATACCGCCCAACCGGACGGAATACTTCCGGTTGCAATATGCGCGGGCCGACAGCAACGAATGGACAACGTTCCAAGAGCACGCTGTCGTGGGTGGCTCTGCCTGGGTGCCGCTGGTATTCAATATTCCCAGCACGTTCTTGCTGGACCCTGAGAACGAAGGCCCTTTTGACCTTCGCTATGAGCATGAGAACTTCCTGGGGGTCTTCGACCGCTCCGGGCGCGTTCTCATCCACATCGACAAGGTCCCGCCCAATGGTGCGATTGCCCCGGAGGCAATGATCTTCGCCATTACGCCGCCGATCACCGATGCAACGTTTGGCTCGAACGATTACCTGGAAGCGACCATTCCCCCTTGGACCGGCGACCAAAGGGATGTGACGATCGGGTTCGGCTGGATAAAGGGAGAGCTACCCACCGACCCCTCGGACATTGACTTGATCTGGCAACCCATACCTTCTGGCGGTGGTACGGTCAGGATTCCCAAACAAAAATTTATCGACGCCGGCGATGGCAAATGTTCCGGTGGCTACGTGCTGCTGGACAAGGCCGGCAACGACAACCTGTCTCAGTACGAACTCATGTCGGTTGCGCTTGGTCCCTTGCCCATTCCGCCGCTCGACGCACCTACTGCCGCGGATGCTACGGGCGGGGAGCTTATTCGCTCGGACCTGGTCGACGGCAACGTGCTCGTCAATGTCCCCCATGTCGCCAGGGGCAAGTCGACCGATACGGTGGTCGTCAAATGGGGCACCAGAGAAATTACACCGGGCACTCCGTTGGGTAGCAACCCAGCGGGTGGGATCAACATTCCCGTCCCTTGGGCCACGCTTTGGGCAGAATACGGCAGTACGACGACGGGGGTGGTGGCCACACCGCTGTCCTATACCGTACTGCGTGGTGTAGAGCCTTTTGGCTCGGAGGTAGCGACCGTCCAATGCAATTTCTCCGGCCCGGGGCCGATTAACCCCGATCCAGAGCCCGGTAACGACCTGCTGGAAGTGATCACGGTCGTAGGGGAGTCGGATGTCGACAACGAACTGGTCGCCAGTGACGAAGACCAGCCGATCCTGGGCAAGATCAAACTGGTTGCCCCCCTGGTTGACGGTGACACTTATCAAGTCATGTGGAACGGTACCCCTATTGGGGCCCCCTACGTCATTGATACCTCCAACGATACTGCGGGGAAAATCATCGAAATACCGCTCGATTGGGACGTCATCCGCGACGAGGGCCCGGACTCGGCGATGCCGGTGTGGTACGTGTTGACCAGCGCGACCCACGTAAACCCCCAGGAGCCGAAAATCCGTACGCCGGTCAAGATCGACTTCCTGGTTCGCTACCTGCCAGAGGCCATTGCCCTGAACACCAATCCTGCCGGCATCGTGACTTGTAATTCCTTGCGTTGGAATGCAGGGATGACGACCTTTGGCATCGAGTACTTGATCCCGCCGAGTCCGTACCTGCAGGCAGGCGACGATGTCGAAGTGGAGTGGAAGGCCTACACGAACCATGATGCCCCGGTGTTGGTGCCCTCTGCGGGTAAAACACACACGTTCACCAACATCACCCAGGCGCAGGCCGATAACGGGATCGTCTGGCTCATCGAGCCCTATGCCACTCATGTCCTGCCTACCTGGCTGAGTTCTTCCCAGATAGGCAAAGGTGAAGTGAGCTACAAGATCACGGGAAAACCTTTCCTGGAAACGCCGACCAACACGCAAGTGTCGATGTCGCAAGGTGAGGGCTCCTGTGACGTACCACCGCCACCGAACCCTTGAGCGCGTACTCATCCGAGCCATACCGCCCCGGAAAAGGGAGGGAAAACCTCTTTGTTCCTGCGGTTGGCTTGGTCGGTTATGCAGGTGAATTCAGAAAAGTCCTACATACCGCACTGACAGCGCTCTGTAGCCTGCGCGACCTTCTGTATCTCATCGTCACAGGGTGGCTGTATGTCTTCGGTTAAATCTTTCACGCTGCATCCGTTATTCCGAGCTTTGAAGCTGCTGTCCATCCCGCCTTTGTTGCTGATTGCCGAGGTGGGGTATGCGAGGGTCCTGGTCCCCGGTGAGATCGTGTCCATCGACAGCACCACTGCCTCCGATAATTACGTGTTGAACGGTGAGTCGACATTGAACGCCGACGGCGCCACCACCCGTGACATCATCGTCAATAATTCCACCTTGAACCTCAACGACACCCAGGTGCAGGCAACGGGCGCCAACGGCGTCCATTTGAATGCTGGTCGGGCGGATATCGCTGGCAACAGCCTCATTGTCAGCGACCGGGTGGGCCTGGTGGTCAGCCGCGATGCAGCGGCGACGACAGGTTCCAGCGCGACGGTGAGCGATAGCACCATCATGGGTGGAACGACCGGTGTTTCGGTCAACGGCTTGAGCGAACTGACATTGCTGCGCTCGACTGTCGTGGGCACCGGCGCCAACGCGGCGGGCATGCGACTGTTCGGGGGCACTGTGACGGCCGTCGACAGCCAGATCATCGGCAACGGGAACGGGCTGGAAATAGGCGGTGATACCGTGGGTGGCCCCGCCACGCTGACCTTGGACGGTACCCACGTCGAGGGCCTCAACGGCTCGGCGATCGTGGTCGATACACTGGGCTTGGGGCCGACTACCGCCAACATTTCGGTGGTCAACGGCTCCACGTTGTCGGCCAGCAACGGCATCCTGATGGACATTCGCGGTGGTGCCGAAGGCAATCTGCAGGTCAGTGGCAGCCACCTGGTCGGCGATATCGTCGCGGACGGCACCAGCACCGCCAATGTGCTTCTGGAAAACGCCGCCACCCTGACAGGGCGCCTGGAGAATGTCCGGGACCTGGGTGTCAACAGCAACGCGCGCTGGGTCATGGTCGGTGACGGCGAGGTCGAGAACCTGACCATGAATGGCGGCGCCATCCAATTCGGCAACCCAGGCGAATTCTTCAAATTGAACGTCGGCACGTTGTCCGGTACTGGCGGCACGTTCTACATGCACACCGACTTCAAGACTGGCCAGGTCGACACCCTGACCGTAACCGGCACAGCCACCGGCAATCACACCATCGCCATGGACGCCAGTGGTTCAGAGCCCGTGGGGGCGGGGGCCATTCCGGTGGTCCATATCGGCAGCGGCGACGCGACCTTCACCCTGGCCGGTGGCGAAGTGGACCTGGGGGCGTATTCGTATGACCTGATCAAACAGGGCAGCAACGACTGGTACCTCAATACCGCCACGCGCACCGTCAGCCCCGGCACGCGCTCGGTCATAGCACTGTTCAATGCCGCGCCGACGGTCTGGCTGGGTGAACTCAGCACCCTGCGCAGTCGCATGGGTGAAGTGCGCATGGACCCCGGCAAGGCCGGCGGCTGGATTCGCGCCTACGGTAACAAATTCAATGTCAGTGCCAGCTCCGGCGTCGATTACAAGCAGGTCCAGCAAGGCCTGTCGTTCGGTGCGGATGCGCCGCTGCCAACGGGCGATGGCCAGTGGTTGGTGGGCGTGCTGGGTGGCTACAGCAAATCCGACCTGGACATGAGCCGGGGCACCAGCGCGACGATCGACAGCTACTACCTGGGCGCCTACACCACTTGGCTGGATGAGCAGAGCGGCTATTACTTCGACGGCGTGCTCAAGTTCAACCGCTTCCAGAACGAGTCCGACGTGCAACTGAGCGACGGTCGCAAAACCAAGGGTAACTACGACAGCCATGGTATCGGTACGTCCCTGGAGTTCGGTCGCCATATCAAGCTGGCGGACGATTACTTCGTCGAGCCGTTCACCCAGTTGTCCGGGGTGATTATCCAGGGCAAGGACTACGACCTGGACAACGGCCTCTCCGCCGAAGGCAGCCGCACGCACTCGCTGCTGGCCAAGGCGGGGGCGACTGCCGGGCGCAATTTCAACTGGGACGACAAGGTGGTGCAGCCCTACATTCGTGCCGCCTACGTGCATGAGTTTGCCAACAACAACGAAGTGCAGGTCAACGACAATCGGTTCAACAACGACCTGTCGGGCTCGCGCGCCGAGTTGGGGGCCGGTGTGGCCATGAGCGTGAGCGACAAGGTCTCGATCCACGCCGATTTTGACTACAGCAATGGCAACAAGATCGAACAACCGTGGGGTGCCAACGTGGGCCTGCGCTACCTCTGGTAGGGCCGGCTGGGCGGGCAGGCATGCCGGATTCGATTCCGGCATGTGCCCTTTGCGGCATTCGAGTGTTCATCAGGATTTTGCCCAGCGGCCATGGCCGAGGGTTGATATTCATCGATGGAGAACATGAACAATGTCATCGACCAAGTCCAATCTGCTCGACCCGACCATGACCGCCCCCTGGACACGGCCCGAACCACTGCCCGATGTTCCCGGCGGCGAGCCCAACCTGCTGCACCGGACGGCCTGGAGCGATCCGGCCAACCCCTTGAGAGTCGAGTTCAAGCCCTGGCATGAAAGCCCGCCGGTGGGGAACTGGACCGAACGGGTCGATGTGTTCCTGGATGATGACGAGCGTGATGTCATCGGGTTCCGCGAGTGGCCCTTGCCCATGGACCCGGACGATTACTTTATCGAGATCAGCGCCGACAAGTTGCCCTCTGGCGAGCATACGCTGAGCTTCATCATGACCAACTTTGTGGGCGTAGCGGCGCGGTCATTTCCGTTCACCGTCACCGTCGATAAAACCGCTCCCGTACTCGCCACCGACAGTTCGTTGGGGCTCCCTGCCGAAGTCCTCCCGCCCAATAAACTCACTGCCCGCTACCTTGAGCTGAACAGCGATGAGCTCAGGGCTGCACTCCCGGCCTACGTGGCCCCCCGACCTTGGGACCGCATCACCTGGTACTGGGGCGCCACGCCCGGCACCCAGGACCAGGGAGGTGTGATCGAACTGGATGACCGCAACTATGCCGATCCGGTGGTCGTCACGATTCCGGGTGATTTGATCCGCAGCAGGGGCGATGGCTGGCGGTATGTGTGGTATCAGGCGCAGGACCGTGCGGGTAATCAGAGTTTGCGGTCTGAACCG
Source organism: Pseudomonas sp. FG6 (assembly GCF_057809015.1). Taxonomy (NCBI): domain Bacteria; kingdom Pseudomonadati; phylum Pseudomonadota; class Gammaproteobacteria; order Pseudomonadales; family Pseudomonadaceae; genus Pseudomonas; species Pseudomonas sp. FG6. Next base: position 4,860 of record NZ_JBMDJD010000036.1, on the reverse strand, counting down.
GTTGAGTTGAATGTCGATGCGACGCCGATCCCGCGTGATTTGCCGTGGCCCTCCGTGGAGGGCGCGCTCGGGACCGGAGAGCAACAGACGTTGGATCCGTTGACGCCCATTAATGGCGTTGTTTTTGTCCAAGTGCCGGAAACCGCCGTTATCTACCCGGATGAAAAGGTATGGGTGCAATGGGGGGAACCTGGCACCTTGGGCGCTACGCGGATCGAGCAGCCGGTCAGTTCTGGTTCGCGTCGTTATCAGGTGGAGATGAGGTACCTGGCGGCTCACATTGGCCGGGTATTGCCGGTATCTTATGGGGTGATTGACGCCAAGGGGCAGGAACATCCTTCTGTCCAACGCAGGCTGCAGGTGCAAACCCTTCCGAGCCAGCGACTGGAAACCGTCCAATGTGAAGGGCTTTCCGGCGGTAACTTGAGTTACACCGCAGTGCCTGCAGAGGGCGCTCGGCTGACGCTGAATAAATGGCCGCTCATGACGACGGACCATTGGGTCCTGATCACGATGACGGGAGTCAATTCGTCAGGGCAGGATTCGTCATTCGAAGCAGTGAGAAAGCGTGCGGTGACTGAGCAGGAAACCTATGCCGGCATTGGTTTTGGCACCGATGTCAGGGTACTCAAGACGTTTTTGAATACACTGCGACGCAATGCCCCCTTAACGGGCAAAGTCTATGTGAGTTTTGATGGTGGGAACACGTGGCCGCCGTTGGCTGCGCCTAATGTTCCACTGCTGCAATTGACTTTGGTTAACTGAATTTTATCTAGCGAAGGGTCAATCAAGATCGCCTGGCTTTTCCTTTAGTTACTTTTTATGAAAAACAGGGTAGAGGCCGCGGTGCCACGGGAGTGCTGTTATGTTTGTTTACTAACTAAGGGGAAGCAGGTATGCAACCTGAAATTGGATTGCATACCTGATTGTTAAGGTTGAGGTTGTTTTAAACAATCCAGCCTGGTTTTCTATAGAAACCTCCGGTTAAAACTGTGACTCTTCCTAGCTGTTCTTTCTGTCGTGCATTTAGGGTTCCTATCTGTTCATTAGAAAGTTCTTGTGCCGATTTAAATTTGGGCGGCGGTGGAGTATTTGTCCCTGAGCTGGTGGCGGCATAGTTACTCGTAGGGGGAGGATCATCATAGTCAGGGCGTGGAATTCGAACGCTAGTATGATTTGAATGTTCAACCGTGTTCTCGGATTGGGAGAAATAGAGCGCATCATTTGTTCTGCTGCTGTTTTGTTGGGCTGGCAATGGATCTGCTCCCGGAGTGCCAGCAGAACTGTTTCTAGGGCTGACGCTAGGGCGTCTATTTCCGGAACCACCGTTATTGCTCGAAATACTAGACCTTGGTGAGTTGGAGACGGCAGGAGCGCTTTTGCCACCAAATTTTCCACCCAAATAAGCACCACCACTCACGAGTCCCCCCAGGGCGGTTAACACCAAGCCTACGGTAGTAATTGCTTCGTTGCCTGTTTCAGTCCCATATATGGTTAATCCAACACCAATGGTTACTATTGCTAAACCAACCAGTGCTGCCGTCGCCCCTCCAGTCACGACGGCTGAAAAAATAGCGCCAACCAGCGCAATCGCTGCAAAAGCATAAGTCGCTATTTTCCCCCATATAGATTGCTTGGGCTGTTCGATGGGGTCGATATACCCCGGATCCTCCGGACGACCACTATAGACCCCGTAGGCGGGCCGGTGCCCGCTAGGGTCTCGGAATGTAATCGGATTTCCCAGGCAATACGCATAGGGGTTGATCCCGCCCGAGCCGAATGGACTGAACGAGTCCGGACTGTGAAAACGCATCAGGTTGGGGTTATACACACGGTACCCGCGACCCAGCAGATACCAGTTGTCGTCGTTCTCACACACCTCACTGTTGAATGCCAGCAGGCTGTGCAAAACGTCATCGCTGCTGCGAATACCGTAGGCGCTGTATGCGACTGTGTGCACATCCGATTGCACACACTGGCCGATGACATTGGGGCTGGCGTCGGTCAACAGCAGGATGGCTTCGTCATGATCATTGATTTGCTGTTGACCCAATGGCCGCTCGCCATGAAACAGGTACTGGGTGCCGGTTCCATCGTGCAATGTATGGCTGAGGTTGTAACCCTGATAGAACCGCAGGGTTTCATGTTCATCGCCCTGGCGGACCCCAACCAAATGATCATGCCCATCATAGCGATAGCTCACCATGGCTTGCCCCTGCGAATCCTTTACAGCCACCAGGCGACCATGATCGTCGTAGACCAAGCGTCGATTGTGTTCGTCGTTGAGCATGCACCCATTGGCGTCGTACTCGAACTCGAGGAGCTCGGGGTAGCCACCGGCGGTATAGGTATGGGTGATCCGATTCAGTTGGAAAGGATCATCGGGGTCGTAGGTAAATACTGCGATATCGCTAAGACCACCCTCGAATTGGGTCGTCACTCGCAGGATGTTATCCAGCTCATCGAACCTGAATAACTGGCTGACGATGGGGTTGCCATAAGCATCCTTGGGCAGGAGACTGCCCGTGCACGTGTGATGGACGAGTCGGTTGCGTGAGTCGTATATGAACGCTTCATCGAGCAAACAGGTGCCGTCCAGGAGCACTTGGCGGTTCTTGAGTTGATTGTCGCCTTGCCAGGTTTGGGTAATGACCCGTGGGGGCTGATTATTGACAGTCAAAGTCCGCTCGACCTCCCGGCCTTGCAGGTCATGCTTGATATCGGCGGTTAGTGTCGAGGTCGGGTTGTGAGTCGTCGTGCGACACAACTGGCCCAGTGGGTCGTAATCGAAGTCGGCATTTAGCGCGCCCTGAACTACGGTCTCGGCACGCCCGAAATCGTCATAGGTATAAACGGTTTCCAGGCCGTCAGTGTGACTTCGCCGAATCTCCCGCCCCTGGAGGGAGGTCAGGTAAGTGGTCTCCATCCGTGTGCCGTCGATGTCGGTCCAGCTCTCGTACTCCAGCGCGCCGGTATCGGTATAGCGATATTCCCGTTGGCCTTGGTTGTTTTGCGCGCGGGTGATCGCTCCGGTCTTGAGGTCATAGGCATAAGTCGCTGATTCATCCCTGGCACTGGTGACCGCTACAGGTTGCAGGGTCAGTTCGGGTTTGTATTCATACTCGAAGACTTCATTGGCCGGGCTGATTCGTTGGCTGGGCTGCATCTGGCCCCCGGTGTACTTGAATGCCTCGATTCGCGGATTGGCCATCGAACCGACGCACCGCTCGGTCATGCGCTGGAGGCTGTCGAATGTCTGTTGGCCGACAGTGACCAGGGGCTTGGCGCTGGGTTTCACGCTCAAGCGGGTGGTCTGTTCGCCGAAGCTGTGCTCGGCGAACGTCCGGCCAATGACAGTGTGGTCAGGCATGGTGGTGGCTTCCATTCGACCCCACGCATCATAGGTAAAGAGCGTCTTGCGCTCCTGCTCGTCATACAATTCGATTTGTTGTACGCAGTTGCTCTTGCCGTCGTAGGTGTATTCGACCGCGCCTACGATAGGCAGTCCCGTCGTCCCAAGCAGGTGGCGCAAGTGCTCCTCTACCGGGCGTTCGGGCTGTTGGCGGCACAGATCGATCAAGGGCTGCGCGTCCAATCGCTCGAAGCGGTCCAGCTTGCCGAAGTCGTTGTACTGGCTGCTGGTCAGGCCGCTGATGATCGTTGTCGTTTCGGCTTCCGGCGTTTCCAGCCATTGGTACTCAATGGGGCCGCTGAGGCCGAAAGGCGACCACAGGTAGCGACTCACAACGCCATCGGCCTTGGTCACGCGGTGGGCAACACCCCAGGCATCGTATTCGAAGCCCTGGCGCAAAGGCATGGGCTTATCTTCCAGCCAGTCGTAGCGGACCTCTTCGATCAGGTTGTCCAACTTGTCGTAGCTGGCCGCGTAGATCTGGCGCGGCGCTTTCGCATTCTCGATCCGTTCTTGATAAATCGTTCGTCCCAGGCCATCGAAGCGCGTGAGGGTGGTGACGCCGCTGACGTCAGTCATGCTTTGCGACGCTTTTTGGCCGTCGACGCCGGTCAATGTATAGCTGAAGATGCGTTCGGCTTTAACGTCGGGCGAGGATGGCGAGACGGTTTCTTTGATCACCCGACCCAGGGCATCGAACTGGCGAAGCAGTTGCACACCATCGACGTCACTGGATAGCACCGTTTCACCGGTGATCAGCGAATTTTGCTGGGACGTCGTTTTCTCTATGCCGTCAAAACCCGTAAAGAGTTCGCGGGTCTCCAAAACAGTTTCCCCAGCCAGTACGCTCGGCAGCTTGTCGTATTCGTATACGATCCTGCTGGTGGTGCCGTTGAGGGTGGTTTCCTGGCTGGCCAGGCGGCCATGCAAAAACACATTGCCTGGTAATTCGTGGTAGCTGCGCAACGTCTGTTGCAAGGTTGTTTCGTCATTGCCTTCAACCTGCAACAGGGTTTCGCATTCAACCGCCAGCCAGTCGTCTACTTCACTGCCGGTCAGCGGCTTGTGTGCCGTGTAGCGCAGGCGGGTGCGCAGCGTCGGCGCGCCGGGCTCGCCCCCGGGCGAAGGGATCACCGTGGTGTCTTTCAGGTTGCGTTGGAAACGGTCCGGCGGGCAGCCGTCCTCGCCATTCTTGGCGTAGTAGGTGTAGACGGTCTTGATGCCGCTGGGCTCGACCTGTTCGGTCTGGTTGCCATGCTCATCGTAAGCGCTGCGGGCGATTTCGGCGCGGTATTGGGTCGCGTCGTTGTCCAATTCCCAACTGGTGGTGACCTCCTTGGGAAACTGGAACTGCGGGACCTGGCGCTCGAAAGCCACGTCCTCGGCGTAATACTGGGTCTTGACGCGCTTGATGCAGTGTTCCTGTGTGGTTTTTTCTTCCGTCAGCA
>NZ_JBMDJD010000035.1:0-55697 GCF_057809015.1 Pseudomonas sp. FG6 | reverse complement strand
CGCAGCGGTAGTTCAGTCGGTTAGAATACCGGCCTGTCACGCCGGGGGTCGCGGGTTCGAGTCCCGTCCGCTGCGCCATATTTTCCGAATCAGGTTTGCCTGGTTCGAGATCCGGACCGAAGAGTCTTGATCAGACGAGTCAAATGGACGCAAGTCCACAGCGATACGCAGCGGTAGTTCAGTCGGTTAGAATACCGGCCTGTCACGCCGGGGGTCGCGGGTTCGAGTCCCGTCCGCTGCGCCATATCTGCTTCGAGGCCCACTGAACGCCTTGAAGCTAAGAAGAAAGCTGCAAAGCTGCTTCCAATCGATAGCAAAGACCCTGGTCGAAAGACCGGGGTTTTTTGTTTTTGTGGTTTGGAGTTTCCTCGTGAGTCTCGAAGAGCTGGCCGAGACAGTCCCTGATGACATCAGAATTCAAGAGAAGCGGAGTCGCCTGCCCCGCGAAGCATTGGCGGATGTTGATGCTGGCCGCGTGATCGATCATCAGGCTGTTCAGGTCTGGGTTGAAAGTCTCGGATTGGAATGAGTCCGTGGCGAGGGAGCTTGCTCCCGCTGGGCTGCGAAGCAGCCCTTGTTGTTGGCAACTTTAGAACCCCAGTTTGTCCCGCAACCCGTAGTACCAAGCCCCCATCGCCGCAAACGGCGTGCGCAACAGCTGCCCGCCTGGGAAAGGGTAGTGGGGCAGGTCCGCAAACGCATCAAAACGCTCAGCCTGACCTCGCAGCGCTTCGGCCAGTACCTTGCCCGCCAGGTGCGTATACGTCACGCCATGGCCGCTACAGCCTTGGGAATAATAAATGTTGTCCCCTAGCCGCCCGACCTGCGGAAGACGCGACAGCGTCAACAGGAAATTTCCGGTCCAGGCGTAATCGATCTTCACATCCTTGAGTTGCGGGAACGCCTTGAGCATCTTCGGCCGGATGATTGCCTCGATATTCGCTGGATCCCTCGCGCCGTAGACGACGCCACCACCGAAGATCAGGCGCTTGTCGCCCGTCAACCGGTAATAGTCCAGCAAGTAGTTGCAGTCTTCGACGCAATAATCCTGAGGCAACAAGCGATGGGCCAGCTCGTCTCCCAGTGGCTCGGTGGTAATCACCTGCGTACCGCACGGCATGGATTTGGCCGCCAGCTCTGGCACCAGGTTGCCCAGGTAGGCATTGCCGGCCACGATGATGAACTTGGTCCTGACCTTGCCTTGTGGCGTATGCACCACTGGGCTGGCACCACGCTCGATGCGCACTGCTGGCGACTGCTCATGAATCACCCCACCCAACGACTCCACTGCCGCCGCTTCGCCTAGCGCCAGGTTGAGCGGATGAATATGGCCGCCGCTCATGTCCAGCATACCGCCCACATACTCCTCGCAAGCCACCACCTCGCGAATACGCCGCTGATCCAGCAGCTCCAGCTGGTTATGGCCGAAACGCTCCCATAAACGCTTCTGCGACTCCAGGTGGCCCATTTGTTTAGCGGTGAGGGCAGCGAATACACCGCCGTCCTTCAAATCGCATTGAATCTGATACTTCGCCACCCGCTCGCGAATGATCCGTCCACCCTCGAATGCCATATCGCCGAGCAACTGCGCTTGTCGAGGGCCGACGCTGCGTTCGATCACGTCAATGTCGCGGCTGTAACTGTTGACGATCTGCCCGCCGTTGCGACCCGAAGCCCCAAAGCCCACCTTCGCCGCCTCCAGCACGGTGACCTTGAAACCGTTCTCCAGCAAAAACAGCGCAGAAGACAGGCCGGTGTAACCCGCACCGATCACGCACACATCCGTTTCGACGTCAGCCTGCAGGGCAGGGCGCGACGGGGCCGGATTGGCCGACGCGGCGTAATAGGACGTTGGATAGGATGTGTTCGCCATTCTGCAACCTCTGTTTTATATTTTTTACGAGTGCAGCGATCCTACCCGAGATAAAAAACGGCCGCCAGCCACCGCAAAATCCACATCCCATGGCCGAAATTAAATATTTTGCATATTCATAGGGTTAGGTGAAAAAAAGGTGTTGACACCCCTTTGGAATTCCGTAGAATGCCGCCTCACAGCAGGCACGTAGCTCAGTTGGTTAGAGCACCACCTTGACATGGTGGGGGTCGTTGGTTCGAGTCCAATCGCGCCTACCAAACAAAATCCGCTCTGCTGGGCGGTCTAGAAGGGCTCACCGAAAGGTGGGCCCTTTTTTGTTGTCTGTAGCTTTTACAGCAGGGTTTGTCCCTTTTTGTGATCGGACTTCGAATACGTAAGGATATGGTCATGCGGTTTACCTCTTTCGTAACTTTTTTTGCTGTAGCACTTGCCGGTTGCTCTGGAATACCTTCAGTTCCATACGAAGAGCCCACTCAAACAGAGGGCATGGCTCGTGTGCGCGTTATTACGAACTCCGATGTGTATGGAGATAGCATCGTCGGCAGTTGTGCTCCTGCTACCCGGCATAAGATGGCTGAAGCCGGACGTTTCGGACGGGACGGGAGGGCGAACATCAACTATCCACAGCATCCCCTGAATTCGGCGAGCTTAGGCATGCCCAAAAGAGTTTCGCCCACTCTTACTCAGTACATCCCTGCCATTCGGATGGGCGAGGGGGTATATAAAGAAATCGTAACCGAATATCGCGTTAGGACTGATCTGCCATTCCAAATTGCGACCCTGGGCGCGACCATTGGGAGCTATGGCAGCACGTATTCATCCTGCGGTGGCCAGGCGCTCGTTTACAAGCTCGAGCCTGGGAAAGACTACGAAGCTCTGGCAGGGGTGGGTAGCAGGCCAAACAATGATGGCGGGCAAGCGCTTATTTGCGTATTGGGGGTTTTCGAGCTCGTCACCTTACCTGGCACTCCAATTGTAATTCCCAAGAAGCTGACGCCTGCTGCGCCTCCCCAGGTGGTCTGCAAAAACTAACAAGTGCAGCATCGAGCGGGTTTGCGTCTATCAGAAGAGCTGAGTCGCTGTGTTCGAGTTAATAGCACTGAACGAGTTCTATGGCATTCGTGGATAAGGTTGGAAGGATTGGTAAAGAACAAGGCAGAGAGGACGCTCGGAGCCGGCCTCGCTAACGGCATAGTGATTTCCGCCGCTTGGTTATCGGGGCTTGCGACGATAGGATTCTTGTGGGGCATCATACGGTTTTGGCCCAATGAGCTTACAGTCGAAGGACGTCAGCTCTTCCTGGTCTCTGTTTCTATTTTTTGCCTTGCCATATGGCACTTGGTACGGCGCAAGAGACGAGCCAAAGCACTTGTAGCCTCCATCAACCTAAAGGAAGGTCTGAGCCTTGACGATACTCAGCTGCTCGGCTATCCAAGCTCCATATTTTTTGTCTTTGATCTTTCCAGCAAAAAACTCGCTCAATGCCAAAGCGCCACCGGCGACTATCAAATTCTAGACTTTACGTGGGTAACAGGCTGGCAGTGTGAGTGGCGACAGATTGACAGCATGCCGTCGGGCAGCGTTATTCAAATAGTCGATGGGGCAAGCATGAGTGTTCCAGCCGACGAGATTCGGCGCAGATTCATAGGTTTCTCACTGGTTTTGACGGTTGCCGATACAAGTTATCCGCTCCTCCGTTTTCCAATGAACCGGAGCGCAGCTGAAAGGTGGTGTGCCCGGTGCTATGTACTTTTCAAGTGCTAAACACGAAGCATCGCGCCAGAGATAGTTATCTTTAGAATCCGCGGCAGCGCTGATGCTAACGGAGTGAATGCAAGCGCCAGTGGCTGAGTGAGTCGGTGCCAGAAGAAATTGAGCATCGGCACCCTGACGCTGATAGCTTTGTGGGAAAGGGTCATGGATGGGTGCAGTGAATGGGCAAACTAGGGGCGCTAAGGTCGGACGACTACACGAATGGCCGCTATCTGGTCTTCAAAGGCGACGGCAGCGATGGAGCCCCCTTGGGCCGGATTCACCAGGACGGGAAAGTTCGAAACCACTTGGGTGAGCCGCTGTACTACATAGACATGGACGACCGTGCGTTCTGCTCGGTCGATTTTATCTTTCAGGGTGGTATACAAAAAATTCGCGGCACAACTTATGTGCTCAGCGACAGGGTTCTTTTCACCTTTTCCGAGATGAAGGTTAAGCCACTGGAAAACGAGACCGAGGAGCAGGCGCTTCACAGAACGTTCAAAACGATGGCGCTCAGTTTAGCCAGGCAGATCGTCCAGGCGGAAAAGGAGATGGGGCAGGAACGCTTGGAGATGGCCTGGTCCAACTCAAATCCTTTCCGCCGTTTCCTGGCCTTCTTTACGAGCCGAGCCCGTCGGGAGCGAGCATCGCCAGGGTGGTGTTACTGTGGGGTGGAAAGCGATCATGAGCTCAAATCGAAGTCTTTCCCCGTGTTGTCTCCATCGTCACCCGCGACAATGGTCTTGTGGGCTGCGGATACAAGGAGAACGGCGGCAGAACACGATTCGTAGCCGCGAAGCAATAATGCTAGATTCTGCCTCTCCCGCCTGTGCACTCGTCTAGCACGTTGGGGATACCTAGATGCTCTCTCAACCGATTTTGTGGATACGGAAATTCAATGAACACCCCCAAGCTTTCGATTGCGCTGTCCTGTGCTGTTGCCGTTTTGATGTTGAGCGGATGTGCCGCCTCGGTAAAAAGCGGCGGAACTGAAACGCTCGTCATTCAGGAAGCTGCCAAGCAGAACCTGATCGTAAACTTTGAAGGAAATAGCAAGGTTCAACAAAACGAGGATTGGCCTCGCTTGAAGCAGGAGTGGAATGAGGCCCTGCAAGCCGAAGCGACTCGCGCGGGCTACAGCCTCACGGAGACCCAAGCATCGAGCCTCCAGGGAAAGGACGGCGTCGGTATCAAGATCAACGTGACCAACTTCCGCTACCTGACCCCGGGCGCACGCTACGGGGCTGGGGTGATGGTAGGCAATGCGTGGGTCAATTCCAGTGCAGATTACTCGGACCTGAAATCAGGTCAGCTGATTGGTACTCGGACGTATGATACGTCTTCGTCCGCTTGGGAAGGCGCCATGTCGGCCATGACCCAAAAGCAGGTCCAGGCGATTTCGCAGCAAATCATCAGTGACATCAAGAGCGCGAAAGCCAAGTAACCGGGAAAGCGGGGGGCAGCCCGCGATGATGAGATGACCGATTGCCGGTGAGCTCGTGATTGTGACTTGTTTCCCGTTCTCTCCCCTTCGCTGAGATGCAGGAACGACTACCAACTTGTAGCATGTGCCTCGCTGGGACGACGTGTTGGTGTTGAAGTTGAGGAAGTTCGCCCTGAGGGAAGGTAAGCAATGCCCAAGAAAGTTCAGGAAAGCAAAGCGGCAACGGCTGCCGACATTGAGCGTTCCATCCTGGCACTGAACAAAGTGGCTGAGCGCCTTTGGGGCGACGGTCGGGAAGCTGAGGCGAAAGCCCTGCTCGATGCCTTGGATGCTTTAAACCGGGCGCTCGATCGGATCAGGATAGGGGAGAGCCGCAGGGTCTTGCATTGACGGTATTCCCTCAGTGCCCTCAGTTTTTCATGGCAATATAAATTAAAGCCTGAACCCTGTGACCGTCTGTTTGGGAGGTGTGCCAGTCCCATAACACGCTTGCCAGGCCATATTGTATTCATTGACTAAGCTGTAGGTTCCGAGCTCATAAATATCTACAGAGTCTGAGTCGGTCTTGGATTTTCTCATGGGTTGAATAATCATGCCTCTCACCGGAACCGATCCTGGATTGATGAGCGCAAGCAGGATTTTATTAACCATTGTTTTCTTTGCATATACGTCCGACGTCGATGTGCTTGCTAAATTTCCACTGGTTCCAAGCAACCCGAGCAAACAATGAAAAATCCAGCGGGTAGACATCTGCCGACCATAGCTGGCATCACCGAGGTGGGCGTCCACACTTCCTTTGCATTCAACAATGAGATATTCCTCTACCGCGCCAGTCTGCATGTTTCGCTTGACCCATATCTGGTCTATCCCATTGGTTCGCCCTGAGGAGGCCTTGCCAATTTTCAACTGATAATTATTACCCATGACCGTTATCATAAGTTTTGCGGCGGCATATTCTCCTCTGTTTTCCGAAGCATAATGCTGCGCCTTTGAATCTCGCAAGTTGGCGTAATGGTTGTTCAGTCTATCGCCCGATTTTATGTCATTTCTGCGAAATTTCAGCCAGCCGCAAACCTCTGAGTATGCGATCGGATCTTGAGCCAGGTCAGATAAGCATAGTTGTATGTTTTGGTTGTTTAGGCCGAGTTGATTGAAGTGTTGGGAAAAGTAATCGCCGGCATTCTTTGATAGGGGGTTGGAAAAGTTGAAATTTGGCTGGATGGAACTGCCTGAAGTGAAATAAGCATCGGCGTTCAAGGCGTTTTTTATTTGTTGAACATCATCTGTATCCAGAAGTACTAATTGATCGGCGCGCCAAGAGTTGTATTGACCATGAGGGTTGTATGGAATGCAATGCCGATTCTCTAGCTGATTTATTGCAACGCTCTCCTGGCGCGAAGAATTCAGGTAAAATCCACCTAATTGACCAAGTGAGGTAAACGGATAGCCGCCACTATGAATCGCTGGCGAGGGATTGGTCGCCTTGGGACCGTCAAAAAACACGGTGTTCCGCTCTTGTACAACAATATTGTTTGGCGCAAACGATAGTATTTTGCTGTTTAAGATCTCGCTCGGATCGTAGCTGTTGAGATAGTTCATCGGATTCCATCCCGAAATTTATTTTGCATTGTAATATAGTCGAGAAAATGTAATCGTCAAATTACAAGTAGAGTCTGGTTTCACATCATCGGGTGTTCACTCAAGGATGAAGCCGGGGGGCATGATTTGAGGTGCGCTGATGATGAAAATCGTGATCTGTCTTCAGTTTTCGCCCGTGCCTGTGGCATAAAGCTTCGGTACTCCTTGACTAATGGCGAAATGATGCTATTTGTTTTGTTGTGATGCTTGAGGCATTGCAGCCTACTGGGCGTGTGACAATACCTTACGCTTGCCTTGCAGCTTTGCTGCTTGTACTAAATGAATTCAAGGATGAAGAGCAATGCGGCTTTCCGTATTCGGTGTTATCTGGCTTATGTCGTTCAGCTTGTTCTTTGCTGGGTGTGCATCTTCGGTTTCGTTTCCGGCTCCCGTTTCCGAGGAGGCGGCTTATCCAGTGCCGGAATCCATACAGAAAACCGAAGCTTTTGCGGCGGTGAAGGTCAGCTATGCAACGAATAGAAAAAAGACACCGGATGGCAGCCTATTGCCTGAGTTGAATGTATCCGGTGATCCTCTTTCTTATGGTCAGGAGACGGTCCTGATTCCTTTGAAGAGGGATGTGGGGAGTTTTAAAGACTCACATAGCCCGGCATTCAAAGTGTTGATGAAGTTCGGCGTGGTGGATGAACAGGATGATCCGATTATCACCTTGCTGAATGACAAGTCACTGGCATTGTCTGAGGCTGACTTCCTTAAGCAGTTCAAGGCAAAGAATGGTATTAAAGGCAATGATGTATTGCTTTTTGTACATGGCTTTAACGTGAAATTCGACGATGCGGTTAAGCGCGCCGCTCAGGTTTCCTATGACATTGATCCTGGTTTGCAACCGGTGGTGTTCAGTTGGCCTTCTATTGGCGATCCGTTAAAGTACAACCGCGATTTCGGCAGGGCGTTGGATTCCGTGGATGACTTCGAAAAATTCATGTTAAAGCTGGCGACCGCTACGCAAGGAAGAAAAATTCATATCCTGGCGCATAGCATGGGGTCAAAAGTAGTGATTCCCGCATTGGCTAGACTCTATTCTACCCATACAAAGCTATTGGATAAGAAACTGGGTAATATCATACTGGCTGCGCCTGATTTTCCCAGGGAGACGTTCATTTCAAAATATAAGGCGGTATTCAGTAAATTTGGTCGCGCAACCGTTTATATGTCGTCGGAGGACAAGGCGCTACTCCTTTCCTCCAGCACCTATCTGGCTGATCGGGAAATGCTGGGCTTTAGTGGCCCTGAAGGTTTTTACTCCCCTGGCATCGACTCCGTCGATATCACTCGTGCGGGGGGTATTGACGATCTTCTTGGGCATTCAAAGTATGGTAGTTCGGCGCGTGTGCTGGTGGACATGCAAGACATGATCGGGAGTAATTTGAGGGCCAGCAAAAGGAAAGGTTTTGTTGTCGAGCCGCCGTATCCGTATTTTTTTCTACAGCCGTAACTAAAACATCAATCATCATAGGAAGTGGACCATGAAAATCATGACTCTGGTACTGGCGGTAGTGCTCGCATCTGTCTCCGTATCTGCTATCGCTCACGGTTGTTGGCAGAGATAACCAATGGCACTGACCTTCAGTTCCACGAAGAAGAAATACCTGATTGGTTTATGAATATGTATGTGGATAAGGTTATTGATGCCTGAGGAGGGTAGGCGGTGCCGAACAGGCCTAGCTGGTCAGAACTCAACCAATACGCAGTCCCAACAACCACTCACTAAACCCCCGCACCGCCGCCTGCCGTTCCCGCCCCGGTACGCACACCACCGTATACCGCGCACCCGTCAGACGCACCTCCGACCGATAGCCGATCAATTGCCCCCGTGCAATCGCCTCAGCCACCAGCACATTGCTCGCGAGCACCAGCCCATGCCCGGCGATTGCTGCCTGTAGGGCGTGCTGTTCTTCGTCATAACGGCGTAAACGTGCGTTATCCAGCCAAGCCAGGGTGTCGGCCTTGGCGCACCAGGCGGGCCAGTCGACTGCCACCTTTGCGTTGCTCAGCCAGGGCACGTCGATCAGGTCGATGGGCGAACCTGCTGCCGGTGGTTGCCAGTCGGGGCGGCAATAAACGCCAAAGTATTCGTCCAGCAAAGGTTGTTCGAACAGTTGTGGGGCCGGGGTGAAGAGGGCGCGGATTGCCAGGTCGATGCTGGCGTCGCGGTGCAGGTCTACCACCTCGTTGCTGCTGTGCAGCCGGATGTCGATCTCCGGGTGCAGCCGATGAAAGTCGCCCAGTCGGGGTATCAGCCACAGGCTGGCGAACGCTGGCGTCGTGCTCACCGTCAGGGATTGCGCGGCGCAAGGGGGGGACAGTGTTTGCAGGCCGTGCTGGAGATCGAGCAGGGCGCGATGGACATGTGGCTGAAGACGCTCGCCGTCGGCGCTCAGGCGCACGCTTTGGCTGGAGCGTTCGAACAGGCGTACGCCAAGGACGGTTTCAAGGCTTTTGACCTGATGAGATATCGCTGCGGGGCTGATATTCAGTTCCTGGGCCGCCGCCTTGAAGCTGCCCAGCCGTGCGGCGGATTCGAAGCCGCGCAGGGCGGTGAGGGGCAGTTGGGCGAACATGGGCAGATGGGTTACTCAGGTTGAGCCTGGCTCAATTTAGCTCAATTGTGCGCGGGCGCTCAACTTGCCAGGCTGTGGGCTTCCAACCCTGGACCCAAAGGAGCCCGACGATGCAAGGCACCCCCCGCAAGATCCTCCAGGCCATACTCTACGAGGCCGGCGGCGTGCTGTTCGTGGCGCCGGCTCTCGCGCTGACCTACGCGCAAGGTATGGGCTATTCAACCCTCCTGTCACTGGTCATTTCTGCCGTCGCGCTGGCCTGGAACATGCTCTTCAATGGCCTGTTCGAGCGGTGGGAGCGTCGTCAACCCAGTCGCCATCGCAACTGGCAGCGACGGCTGCTTCATTCCCTGGGATTCGAAGGCGGCCTGACCCTGATTCTTACTCCGGTGATTGCGGTGTGGCTAGGTATCAGCCTGTGGCTGGCACTGCTGACCAATCTGGGGCTGTTTGTGTTTTTCTTTTTTTATTCGCTGGTTTTTCAATGGGTCTTTGATCGAATATTCGACGTTCCGCTTTCGGCGCAGCCCGAGTAGCAACATTTTTTGCCTCCCAAACCCAAGGACTTCCCAAGTGAGAAACAAGCTTCTAGCCCGTGCGTTTTGTTTATTGGCAGGCGTGATTTCCCAATGCGCATACAGCAGCGGTTCGGACCCGTCCGCCGAGAATGCCGCATTGTTGTCCAAGATTCTCGATGGCAACGATGCCTTGACCCAGGCGTCCGAGTTCTCGGCTGAGCAGCGTACGGTCAACATCGCCATCGACGGAACGGAAGAGGACGCCAAGAAGTTCTGCCCGCAAATCAGCGCCATCGTCGAGCAGCACGGCCTGTCCTTTTCAAAGGGCTGGGTGGTGGTAATCTCCTCGCCCAGCGCTGACTATGAAATTACCAACACTTGCCCGCTGTAGTGCGAGCTGCAAAGGAACACTCCTTCTCCGATACTGAGCAACTTTATGAAATCCTTCTTGGGCACGTTGGCCGTAATGTTGTTGACAGGATGCTCGACGCTTTCCGAAACCTTTGGTGATCGTCCAATGTGTGGCCCACATCCTTATTGTGGAACTTCCACCGATGTTGAGCTGATCAAGGCCGCCACGGACGACAGCGCTGGAATCTTGCGCGCCCTGGTGCCGGTGGCGGTGATTGACCTGCCGTTCAGTCTGGTGGCCGATACATTGTTCCTGCCGTATACCGCGTTTGCTTCGGAGCCCGTTCGAGATTGATTGGGGTTGATCCAAGCGGGGCTGGAATGAACGAGCCCTGAAACCGCAATCCAGAAACGAAAAGCCCGCACACTTATTCCCCGGTGTCGGGTCTGTGGTGGGTTTCACTCTATTCGTTTGAGTTTTATTTTTTGGGTGGTGGCGATTCGATGGCATTTAAGGTTGAATGACGTACGATTCGCTCTGACGGGTGAGTTGTTGACTATCTATTCAGGGAGTGAAGTGCTGTGTACCAATCAACCACTACAGTGTCGAGCCTGACGGAGTACATCGACGCTGTTAAGAAACTCAACAAGGAATCCGATACCGTCCACGGGTCGGTTTATCGAGGTCAGGGTAACGCGAGTTGGGGCTTGGTGACTTCCCTGGCCCGCAGCCCCAAAACCCGGTCGGGGGATTTGATCGACAGGGCCACCAAGGCATTCAGGAAATTCAATGCCGAACGACACGCCTACCATCAGCTTTCCTCGCACAACGATTGGGATGTGCTTGCACTGGCTCAGCACTATGGCATGCCCACTCGGTTGCTGGATTGGTCGTTGTCGCCCTTGGTTGCACTCTTTTTTGCGCTGGACGGGGTGCGCTATAAGAGGATTCCGCTGGTCGAGAGCGTTGCCTTGATGGCTGGCTACAACGATAACGACACGATTCCGGTCGATGCGGATGAGCGGGTTGGAATTGTGGAAAATGACGCCGCTGTGTATGTGGTGACACCCCGCAGGCACGCAAGTGATCATATCTGGGTGGAAACCAAGGCGTTGCCGGCGGATGTTTTTTCCAGTGTCCCCGATGCACGCGGTGATGGTTTTTGTTTCTACACGCCGAACTATATGAATGACCGGCTGAAGTCTCAAAGTGGGGTGTTCAGTATTGGCTATGGAGTAGAGGACAGTTTTCCAGCGGCTGAGGCGCACCAGATCATCATAAGGAAGCAGAGCGTGGCGACGCTGTTTTCCGAGTTGTTGTTGATGAACTTTGGTTCAAAACTCATTTATGGTGACTTGGAAGGCTTGTGCAAGGACCTGACGTTCTCCAGTTTCGGCGGTTTTGCCACGCGTAACCTATAACGCAACGGCCGTCATCCCGGTCGCCCGCTGCATCAGTGGGCGACGGGTTCCCGCCCACATCCCGGATTAAAAAACCAGGGCAACCCCCTCTGCGAAAGCATGATCCTGAACGGCCACCATGATGTGCAGCGGCATTTCCTGTTTCGCTTCGACGGGTGGCATTTCAAAACTTCCCACCACCTGAGCATGCAGCCCGCTCAACCGTATCGACTCTTGTTCCTTTGCCTTTGCCATTCTCGCGTGGTTCGCTGCGATTTCGTTAAGCGTTGACACGGTACGTCTCCGTTTGCTGACCAAGCATTGATTAGTGTGCCGCCGCGTCAGAATGACGTCGTTCTTGGCTGCCGAGACAAGCCCAAGCAAGGCCTGAGCCAGGCAAAACGGCCTGTTGGCTGCAACCTGGCGCAGCTGACGAATGGCATGACGACAGCCATCAGCGCCCCGAGAAACGTGCAATGACACGGGCAACGTTGCAACCATGCCTCAACAATAAGTCACTGATAATACAAAGCGATTCTAGGCTCTGTACGAAAAGCCTTGATACTCGTTCATGCTGCGTTGAAAACAGCCTCGGAATGCTCATTTACAACCCGTAAAGTCGAGCGCGACCCCGGCCGTTCCTCGGCTGTTTTCGCCTTGCCTGACCTTCGTCTCAAGACTTTTCGTACAGAGCCTAAAGCGACCCTGATCACGACTGAACAACACGCGGTTCTGGGGAAAGAGAATGGGGAGAAGGGCAATCCGTATCAACGTTAGCGTCTACATTGATAGGGCAATAGCCATTTTTGCGAGGACCACCATGCTCAAATCGCGCTCATTGATTGTTGCCGTTACCTGTTTCGCCCTTGTAGCGGGCCCCGCGACGGTGGTCGCCGATCCGGGTAACGGCAAGGGAAATGCTCAATTCGATCAAGGCCCGGGTCACGGCCAAGGCAAAGGTGGGCACGGTAACAAAGGCGGGCAGGGTAATGCCGGTAACCAGGGTGGCAAGGGTTACTCCTCCGGTGGCGGCGGGGGCGATTGGCACAATGGCCCGAGCATCGACCGTGGCGGGATCCTGGGCGTAATTGGCGGCTACCGCGATTACTGGAGCCCCGGCCCGGCACTGCCGCCGGGCATTCAGAAAAATCTCGCCCGGGGCAAGCCGCTGCCGCCCGGCATCGCCAAGAAACTCGATGGCCGGTTGTTGGGGCGGTTGCCGCATTACGACGGGTATGAGTGGCAGCAGGTTGGCACCGACCTGATCCTGGTGGCGATTGCCACCGGCATCATCTATGAAGTGCTCAACGGTGCATTTGATTAACCCGGTGGTTCAACGCAAGGGCAGCCTCTTCGCAGTGATGCCCGTCAGTTAATCGAAACGCCTGTGGGAGCGAGCAAGCCCGTTTCCACAGGTTTTGTATCAGCTTTCAAGTTGCCGCAGGCGTTTGTACAAGGTGTTGCGGCTGACCCCCAGCCGCCGTGCCAGGTGCGAAATGTTGCCGCCCACGGCCTGCAACTGACGGTTCAAATCCTCGGCGTCGTTCAAGTCCACCGTCAGCGGTTCCGGGGTTTCCACCGGTTCCATCTCCAGGTCGACGAAGAAGTCGTCCGGCAGGTGCTCGGGGCGGATCGGTTGTTCTTCGGCCATCGCCAGGGCCACTTGCAATACGCTGCTGACCTGGCGCAGGTTACCCGGCCACGGATGGCGCTCGAACAATTCCATCACTTCGCGGCTCAGGCCGGCCCATTGGCTCGGTTCGCGGTGGTGTTCCCAAAGGCGTTTGAACAGTGCCTGTTTGTCGCTGCGTTCGCGCAGCGGCGGCAGTTCCAGGGTCAGGCCGCCGATGCGGTAGTACAAGTCTTCACGAAACCGCCCCAGTTGCACCTGTTCACGCAGCGAGCGGTTGGTGGCCGAGATGATGCGGATGTCCACCGGGAACAGCTCGGCACTGCCCACCGGTTGTACGCAACGCTCCTGCAATACCCGCAGCAGCCGGGCCTGGGTCGGCAGGGGCATGTCGCCGATCTCGTCGAGGAACAGCGTGCCGCGATCAGCCTTGCGGATCAGGCCGATGCTGCCTTTTTGATTGGCGCCGGTGAAGGCGCCTTTTTCATAACCGAACAATTCCGACTCCACCAACTCGGCGGGAATGGCCGCGCAGTTGACGGCAATGAACGGTTGCTTGCAGCGCGAGCTGGCCTGGTGCAGCGCCTTGACGAACACTTCCTTGCCCACACCGGTTTCGCCGTGGATCAGCAGCGGAATGTCCTTCTCCAGCAACCGCTCGGCCTGGCGCACGGCTTTTTCCACGCGGCTATCGCCGAAGTGCAAGGCGTTGAGGCTGATGGCCGTGCTGGCGGGTGCCGGCGCGGGGGCGGGAGGCGCTTCGGCGAAGATGCGCGGCTTGATCGACACCTGTTTCGGACGCTTGAGCAGGCATTGAAAACGGTTGCGCCCGGCCGCTTGCAGGGAGAACGGCAGGCTGTCGGGCTGATTGAGCAGCTCCATCAGCGAGACCTGGAACAGGCTTTCGATGCTGACCCGCGACAGGCTCAGGCCCAACAGGTTGTCGGCCCGGCGATTGGCGGAAAGCACCTGACCGCTCTCGTCGAAAATCAACAGCCCGGCCCACTGGCTGTCGAGGTTGTTCAAGCCAGTGTTGAAGGTCAGCTGGAAGTGTTCACCGCGGAACAGGTTGAGGATCAGCCGGTTTTCCACGGTCTGGCTCATCATCTTGACCATGCCCAGGGTGTGGGACGGCGGCAGGTAGCTGTCGCTGGACACGTCCAGCACGGCGATGACCTTGCGTTCGGCGTCGAAGATCGGCGCGGCGGAGCCGGTCATGAAACGGTTGGCCTTGAGGAAGTGTTCATCGTGTTCGATGTGCACCGCCTGCTCGCAGGCCAGCGCGGTGCCGATGGCGTTGGTGCCGGTGCAGCGCTCCATCCAGCTCGCCCCGGCGCTGAAACCGTGGGCCAGTTTCGGTTCGATGAAGCGCTGGGTGCCCCAGGAGGTCAACACCTGGCCCTGGTTATCGGCCAGCATGATCAGGCAATTGGAGTTGCTCAGGATGTTCTCGTAATACGGCAGGACTTCCTGATGGGTGGTCTGCACCAGTGAGTGCTGGCTCTCCAGCAACTGGGCGATGCCCTCGGCGGGCAGTGGGTCGAAGGCCGGCGCGCTTTGGTGATTCAGGCCGAAGGCGCGGCAACGGGACCAGGACGCCTGGATGATGGCGTCATGAGACAAGGCTTGTGCAGGTGCGGCCATAGGGCACTCTCGCAGGTGCTGTTTTTTATTGTTGTGGGCAAGTCTCGCACAGACTCCTTGTGCAGAGGCAAGCCTGAATGTCACTTCATACACCAACCCTTATGGGAGCGGGCTAGCTGAAAACGTCCATTCAGTGTTGTTCAAAATTGTTCATTGTCAACCATCGAATTGTTCAGTTGTTCACGCCTGCCTGTTCACTTGTGTTCATCAACGAATGTATTTTTCTGACAGATTCTGCTGAAACCCAGGAAGATCAATGGTTTGGAAAATCTGGCACGTCTTTCGCTTTTAAGCTCCGGTCGCTTGACTCCAAAAATAAAAAGGCCGAGCCATGTCATTAACGCTTGAGCACATCTGTCGCACCGTCGAGGGCCAGCCCTGGATCGACGATGCGAACCTGAGTTTCGAACCCGGATCCTTCAATGTCCTGCTGGGCCGCACCCTGTCCGGCAAGACCAGTCTCATGCGGCTGATGGCCGGCCTGGACAAACCCGACAGCGGGCGCATCCTGATGAACGGCGTCGACGTGACCAAGCGCCCGGTGCGGCTGCGCAACGTGTCGATGGTCTATCAGCAGTTCATCAACTACCCGACCATGACCGTCTTCGAGAACATTGCCTCGCCCCTGCGCCAGGCCGGTGTGTCGAACGAGATCATCCAGGACAAGGTCCTGCAAACCGCCCGCATGCTGCGGATCGAAAAATTCCTGAAGCGCTATCCCCTGGAGCTGTCCGGCGGCCAGCAACAGCGCACGGCCATGGCCCGGGCGCTGGTCAAGGACGCCGAACTGATCCTGTTCGACGAGCCGCTGGTGAACCTGGACTACAAGCTGCGCGAAGAACTGCGCCAGGAAATGCGCGAACTGTTCCAGGCCCGCCACACCATCGCCGTGTACGCCACCACCGAGCCCAACGAAGCGTTGGCCCTGGGCGGCACGACGACGATTCTGCATGAGGGGCGGGTGATCCAGAGCGGCAAATCGTCTTCGGTGTATCACCAGCCGCAAACCGTGCTGGCCGCCGAGCTGTTTTCCGAACCGCCGATCAACCTCATGCCCGGGCGCATCGCCGGCAATGAAGTGAGCTTCGCCAATTTCGTGCACTTCCCGTTGAACGTCGACCTGCGGCCGGTGGGCGAGGGTGAGTTCCGTTTCGGTGTGCGTCCCAGCCACATCTCCCTGGTGCCGAGCAACGACGACGACCTGGAGTTGGCGGTGACCGTCGAGGTCGCCGAGATCAGCGGGTCGGAGACCTTCCTGCACGTGCGCAACGAGCATTTCCTGCTGGTGCTGCACTTGCCCGGCGTGCACGAGTACGACGTCGATGCGCCGATCCGCATCTACATCCCGACCCACAAACTGTTTGTCTTCGATGCCTCGGGCAAGTTGGTCCAGGCCCCGGGCCAGCGTATTGCGAGGGTTGCCTGATGGCTGAAATTCGTTTGCAGAACCTCGCCCACAGCTACACCAGCACCCCGGCGGGCCCCGAGGACTACGCGATCCGCGAGATGAACCACATCTGGGAGCAGGGCGGCGCCTATGCCTTGCTCGGGCCTTCGGGCTGCGGCAAGTCCACCTTGCTCAACATCATTTCCGGCCTGCTCAGCCCCTCCGAGGGCCAGGTGATGTTCGACAGCAAGATCGTCAACGAGCTGTCTCCGGAGCGGCGCAACATCGCTCAGGTGTTCCAGTTCCCGGTGGTCTACGACACCATGACGGTGTTCGACAACTTGGCCTTCCCACTGCGCAACCAGGGCATGGCCGAGGCGCGCATCCACACCAAGGTGCAGGAAATCGCCGAGGTCCTGGACCTGCAAAACCTGCTGGACAAAAAGGCCCGCAACCTCACCGCCGACGAAAAACAGAAGGTCTCCATGGGCCGCGGGCTGGTGCGCGACGACGTGTCGGCGATCCTGTTCGACGAGCCGCTGACGGTGATCGACCCGCACCTGAAATGGAAACTGCGGCGCAAGCTCAAGCAGATCCACGAGCAGTTCAACATCACCATGGTCTACGTCACCCACGACCAGTTGGAGGCCTCTACCTTCGCCGACAAGATCGCGGTGATGTACGGCGGCCAGATCGTCCAATTCGGCACACCTCGGGAGCTGTTCGAGCGCCCGAGCCATACCTTTGTCGGCTACTTCATCGGCAGCCCGGGGATGAACCTGATCGAGGTCACGGTGCAACCCGGTGGCGTCGGTTTCGGATCGACTGTCTTGCCGTTGTCCGAGACCTTGCAACGGCGCGTGGCCGAGGCCGGGGGCAAGCGCCTGAAGGTCGGCATTCGTCCGGAGTTCGTCCACGTCTGGGACGGGCCGTATGACGAGGCGATGCGTGCCGATGTGGTCCACGTCGAAGACCTGGGCACCTACAAGATCCTGACCCTCAACCTCGATGGTGCGCCGCTGAAGGTGCGCCTGGCCGAAGACAAACCGGTGCCCGAAGGCACCGCGTACATCAGTTTTCCGGCGCAGTGGCTGATGGTCTATGCCGATGAGTACTTGCTGGAACCCTTGAGCGAGGTGCAGCCATGAACAAGGTGCAGAACAACAAGGCCTGGTGGCTGGTGCTGCCGGTGTTCCTGCTGGTGGCGTTCAGCGCCGTGATCCCGATGATGACTGTGGTCAACTATTCGGTGCAGGACATTTTCGACCAGTCCAGCCGCTACTTTGTCGGTGCCGACTGGTACAAGCAGGTGCTGCTCGACCCACGGCTGCACGACTCGTTGCTGCGCCAGTTCATCTACTCGGCGTGCGTGCTGCTGATTGAAATTCCCCTGGGCATCGCCATCGCCCTGACCATGCCGACCAAGGGCAAATGGTCGTCCCTGGTGCTGATCATCCTGGCGATCCCGTTGCTGATCCCATGGAACGTGGTGGGCACCATCTGGCAGATCTTCGGCCGCGCCGACATCGGCCTGTTGGGGTCGTTCCTCAACGCCCTGGGCATCAACTACAACTATGCGGCCAACACCATGGACGCCTGGGTCACGGTGCTGGTGATGGATGTCTGGCACTGGACTTCGTTGGTGGCGCTGCTGTGCTATTCCGGGCTGCGGGCGATTCCCGACGTGTACTACCAGGCTGCGCGGATCGACCGGGCGTCCAACTGGGCGGTGTTCCGGCACATCCAGTTGCCGAAGATGAAGAGCGTGCTGCTGATCGCGGTGATGCTGCGCTTCATGGACAGCTTCATGATCTACACCGAGCCGTTCGTGCTGACCGGCGGCGGGCCGGGCAACGCCACTACGTTCCTCAGCCAGACCCTGACGCAGATGGCCATCGGTCAATTCGACCTGGGCCCGGCGGCGGCGTTTTCCCTGGTGTATTTCCTGATCATCCTGTTGGTGTCGTGGCTGTTCTACACCGCCATGACGCATTCCGACGCCAACCGTTGAGGCCCGCCCCATGAACAAGAGAAAGCTGATCCCGTTGCTGATCTACATCCTGTTCCTGCTGGTGCCCATCTACTGGCTGCTGAACATGTCGTTCAAGAGCAACACCGAGATCCTCGGCAGCCTGACCCTGTGGCCCCAGGACTTCACCTTCCACAACTACAAGGTGATCTTCACTGACCCGAGCTGGTACACCGGCTACCTCAACTCGCTGTACTACGTGAGCCTGAACACGGTGATTTCCCTGAGCGTCGCGCTGCCGGCGGCCTATGCGTTCTCACGCTATCGGTTCCTGGGGGACAAGCACCTGTTTTTCTGGCTGCTGACCAACCGCATGGCGCCACCGGCGGTGTTCCTGTTGCCGTTCTTCCAGCTGTATTCGTCCATCGGCTTGTTCGACACCCACATCGCCGTGGCCCTGGCTCACTGTTTGTTCAACGTGCCGCTGGCGGTGTGGATCCTCGAAGGCTTCATGTCCGGGGTGCCGAAAGAAATCGACGAGACCGCCTACATTGACGGCTACAGTTTCCCCAAGTTCTTCGCCAAGATCTTCATCCCGTTGATCGGCTCCGGCATCGGCGTCACGGCCTTTTTCTGCTTCATGTTTTCCTGGGTCGAACTGTTGCTGGCGCGCACGCTCACCTCGGTGAATGCCAAGCCGATCGCGGCGGTCATGACCCGCACGGTGTCGGCGTCCGGTATCGACTGGGGCGTGCTGGCGGCGGCGGGGGTGTTGACCATCCTGCCGGGCATGCTGGTGATCTGGTTCGTTCGCAACCACGTGGCCAAGGGCTTTGCCCTGGGCCGGGTCTGAGGAGTCGATGATGGAATGGATGAACTGGACCGTCCCCACGGCGGCCTTCTTTGGTGTCATCGCCTTGCTGTTGGCGGGCATGACCACGTGGGAACTGCGTTCGCCGAGCGTCCCTCGGCGCGGTTTCCTGCCGATTGCCACCACCCGTGGCGATCGGTTGTTTATCGGTCTTCTCGGTAGCGCCTACCTGCATCTGCTGGTGATCGGCGCGACCGACTGGAGCATCTGGACAGCGTTCGCGTTGTCTTGGGTGTGGCTGTTGGCAGTGATGCGGTGGGGCTAGTCGCGACAGACGATCGACGCTCAGCTCTTAAACCCAAACAGGAGGTCTCTATGTTCGATAAAAACAATAAGCTGCGACATAGCGTTTCATTGGCAGCCATGCTGGCACTCAGCGGGCTGAGTGCTGCGGCCTGGGCCGACGCCTATGAAGACGCCGCAAAAAAATGGGTGGGCAGTGAATTCACGCCATCGACCCTGACTCCAGAGCAGCAGCTCGAAGAGCTCAAATGGTTCATCAAGGCTGCCGAGCCGTTTCGCGGCATGAAGATCAACGTGGTGTCGGAAACCCTGACCACCCACCAATATGAATCCAAGGTGCTGGCCAAGGCTTTCGCCGAAATCACCGGGATCCAGATCACCCACGATTTGCTGCAGGAAGGCGACGTGGTGGAGAAACTGCAAACCCAGATGCAGTCCGACAAGAACATCTATGACGGCTGGGTCAACGACTCGGACCTGATCGGTACGCACTTTCGCTACGGCAAGACCGAATCGATCACCGACCTGATGGCCAACGAGGGCAAGAATTTCACCTCGCCGACCCTGGACCTCAAGGACTTCATCGGCACGTCCTTCACCACCGCGCCGGACGGCAAGCTCTACCAGTTGCCCGACCAACAGTTTGCCAACCTGTACTGGTTCCGCGCCGACTGGTTCGAGCGTCCCGAGCTGAAGGCCAAGTTCAAGGAGAAATACGGCTACGAGCTGGGCGTACCGGTGAACTGGTCGGCGTATGAAGACATCGCCAAGTTCTTCTCCGAAGACGTCAAGGAGATCGACGGCAAGCGCGTTTATGGCCACATGGACTACGGCAAGAAAGACCCGTCCCTGGGCTGGCGCTTCACCGATGCCTGGTTCTCCATGGCCGGTGGCGGCGACAAGGGGCTGCCCAACGGCTTGCCGGTGGACGAGTGGGGCATTCGTGTCGAGGACTGCCACCCGGTCGGCTCCAGCGTGACCCGCGGCGGCGACACCAACGGCCCGGCAGCGGTGTTTGCCACCACCAAATACGTGGACTGGCTGAAGAAGTACGCGCCACCGGAAGCGGCGGGCATGACCTTCTCTGAGTCCGGCCCGGTGCCGTCCCAGGGCAACATCGCCCAGCAGATCTTCTGGTACACCGCTTTCACCGCCGACATGACCAAGCCGGGCCTGCCGGTGGTGAACGCCGATGGCACGCCGAAATGGCGCATGGCGCCGTCGCCACGCGGCCCGTATTGGGAGGAGGGCATGAAGCTGGGCTATCAGGACGTGGGTTCGTGGACGTTCATGAAGTCCACGCCTGAGAAGCAGAAACTGGCGGCCTGGCTCTACGCGCAGTTCGTGACGTCGAAAACCGTGTCGCTGAAGAAGACCATCGTCGGCCTGACGCCGATTCGTGAGTCGGACATCAACTCCCAGGCGATGACCGATCTGGCACCGAAACTCGGCGGCCTGGTGGAGTTCTATCGCAGCCCGGCCCGCGTGCAATGGACCCCGACCGGGACCAACGTGCCGGACTACCCGCGTCTTGCGCAACTGTGGTGGAGCCACATCGCCGAGGCCGCCAGTGGCGAGAAAACCCCGCAACAGGCCCTCGACGGTTTGGCCAAGGACCAGGACGCGATCATGACGCGCCTGGAACGCTCCAAGGCCCAAGCCACCTGCGCCCCGAAAATGAACCCCGAGCGCGACGCGCAATACTGGTTCGACCAACCGGGCGCACCGAAGCCGAAACTGGCGAACGAGAAGCCAAAAGGCGAGACCGTGAGCTACGCCGAGCTGCTGAAGTCGTGGGAGGCAGCCCGCAAGTAACACCTCAGCGAAGAAACAAAAACGGCACCGAAAGGTGCCGTTTTTGTTTCCGAGGCATTCACTGGCATCGCATCCACCCCCGGTTGCTCACAGACCCGGCGTCCACCTCAGGTCCATTGTGGGAACAAGCTTTGCTCCTACAGTTTTGGCTCCCTCTGGATTGCCTCCCTCTGGGATCGGCGCTAACCCGCCTTGCCCGGACTCGCCTGGGGTTGGCCGGCCACCGGCGTCGGCCGGTATTTCATCAAGGTGTCCAGCGCTTGGCGGTAGTTCTTGCCCGCCAGGCTCATGCTGTTGTTGTGCGTTGCACCGGGCACCAGCAACAGGCGCTTGGGCTCGCGGGCGGCGTTGAACAGTTGCTCGCTGAAGCGGGGTGGCACGTACTGGTCGGCGGAACCGTGGACAATCAGCAGCGGCATGTTGATCTCGCCGATCTTGTCGATGGAGTCGAACTTCTGCGACAGCAGCCAGCGCACCGGCAAGGAGGTATTCGCCATCGCGGTGGCGACATCTCCCAGGGAGGTGAACGTGGATTCGATGACCAGGCCTCGGACTTGGGTGCCTCCATCCTTCGCGGCCTTCTGGCCCAACTCCGCAGCAAGGTCCACCGCGACGGCGCCACCCAGCGAGTGACCATAGATCAGCCGCAGGGCAGGGTCTGGTTGCAGCACTTCAAGCCGTTGCCAAGCGATGCGCGCATCTTCGTAGACGCTGGCTTCCGAAGGCAGCTCCCCATGGCTTTTGCCGAAACCGCGGTAATCGATAGCCAACACCGAATAGCCCAACGCTCGCAGTTGCTGGATGCGAAACAACTGCCCGGTCAGGTTCCAGCGCACCCCATGCAGGTACAGGATCGCCGGCGCATTCTTGCGTTCGGCCGGCCACCACCAGCCGTGGATATTTTCCCCAGCCTTGAAGCTTTTCGGCTTGAGATCGAATTCCTGCACGCTGCTGGGAAGCCCGCTGAACCAGCTCGCCGTCCCCGGCTCGATGCGAAAGACCAGCTCGCGTTCCTTATGCTGCAACACGCCGCAACCCACCGGCAGCCCGACCACCAGGGCGGCCATGCACAGCCCGGCCAGCCAGCGCCGCTTCGGGCGCGAAAATGAGGGTAAAGGCATCGACGTGATTCGCTGCTTGGACAGAAGATGCTTTTTAGCAGAATTCGTCCGCAGCGCAGAGGGATTTCACCGGTTGGGGGAAAGTCCACGTGAGAGGATCAATGCACATCCCCATACTCAGACAACACCGCGCCCCGCACTGTCCGGCTGTAGGCCACCTTGGGCACGCCCTCCAGGCGCTTTTGCAGTATTTGGGTCAGGGAGCTTCCCGGTGGCAGGCTGGCGTCGCCGAAGTCGTCGTCCAGGTCCAGCGGATGGACGATCACTTCAAGTGAGCCGCGCGGTGGCGGTGCGGCGTGGGCCAGGTCGGCGGGGGTGCAGATGTAGTCGGCCGTTGCGCCGCACAGGCTGCGCAGGCGGTGGTTGAACAGGGTCTTGAAGACGCGCTTGGGCAGGGTCAGGTTCGCGCCCAGATTGCGCGCCAGCCGGATGGGTACGTCTTGGCGGGCGGCGAAGCGCGCCACCAGTTCGCCGACAGGCCAGATGTTGTGCACGTGCTGATGAGAGTCGAGGTGGCTGGGGCGCAGGCCGTGGTCCAGGCTGTGTTGCCATTGGGCCCGCAGCTCTTCTTCCACGGCAGCGATGTCCTTCGGACCCAGGCGCAGGCAGTAGCGGGAAAGGTTCAGGTCGAATTCGCCATTGGCGTCACAGAACGTGCGGCGCGAGGCAATCGCCTGGCTCAAGGGGGAACCGTAACTGAGGTTGAAGTGCAGGCCGATACGCCCGTTGAGCAACGGCTGGCAGGCCAGTTCGCAGGCCTGCTCGAAGCCTGGCATGTTGGCCATGGCCGTGGCGGAGCTGATCACGCCCGCCTCGAAGGCCCGCAGGATAAGGGCGTTTTCGCTCAGGCTGAGCCCAAAGTCGTCAGCGTTGATGATCACCCTATGAGGCATGCACGTTCTCCTGGCGCTTATGGGCCGGCGATGGAGCTGTTGTGGCGGCATGCCCTTCCGGACGCTTGCGCAGCCAGGGCTTGAGGCTTTTCCATAACCGCAGGGCGCCTCCCAGGACCAGGCCACCGGGCTGCCAGGAATAAAAGCTCCAGCGCCAATGTTCCAGTTGACCGGTCATGCGTTCATGCAACTGATGGCTGGAGTTTTCCAGGCTGACCCGCGAGGCGTCGACCCAGTGCCAGTTATCGTCCAGCCCCCAGCGAATCCACTCTTCAAGCAACACCCGGCCGCTGCCCAGGTCGGCGTGTTCTGGCAGGAACGCCAGGTTGTAATCGTACAGCCGTCCCTGGTCCAGCAGGCCAAGGCGATAGCTGATGCAGTGCCCCTCCAGTTCCAGCATCACCACCCGCACCATGCCTTCGGCGGCCAGGGCGGTGAAGGCGTGGTTGATCCATTGCTGGCACCTTGGGTCGGAGAAGATGCCCACGCCTTTCTCGCCTTTCCAACTGGCCGCTTCGACAGCGGCCAGGTCCCGCAACAGAGGCCCCATGCTGATGGCATCGGGCGTCACCCGGCGGATCTGCGCCCCGCAGGCGGCAATCCGCTTGCGGGCCCGGCGGAGCTTGTAGCGAGGGTCGCCGGAGATTTCCTGGCGGTCGCTGTCGCTGATCAGATGCACCGGCACCCGGCAGCCCAATCGCCGTTCGCCTGTGGAGCTCAACGCCATCCAGCTACTGAGCACGCTTTGTTCACCGACCGGTTCGGACACCTCATTCAATTGTAGTAGTGCGTGGGGCAGGTGTTGGCGAATCTGCATCAGCGCCTGGCCCATGCCGACGGCGTCCAGGCGGGCCAGCACGGCGATGCGGTCGGCCAAGGGATAACCCAGGTGGCGTAACACCCGAAAATGCAGGCCACCGATTCGCTCGCGCGTCGAGACCAGTGGCAGGCACAGGCACAAGGCCTGGTCCTGCCAGCCGAGCAACACGTTCAATTGCTGGTCAGGCCGCAAGGCGAACTGCGCCGCTTGCAACCAGGCCAGGGTATTGAACGGGGTAGTGTCGGCCACCTGGGTTCGCAGCTGTTCATAAGCTGTCGTGGGAAAATCCGCAGCACCCAGGGAGGTGCACCATTGGAACCGGATCGCCATGGACGTCAGGCCGCCGCCGTCGATGCAACCGGTTGAGTCGGTTTGCGAAAGGCGTCCAGTAGTGAGCCGCTGTAGAGCGTGTCGCGAAAATACCGCCAGCGCCCGAACAGGCAGTAAACGTGGGTGATCTGGCCGCGTTCCTGAAAGTCCATGCGGATGTGCATCTTCACCGACTGGATGTTTTGCAGGTCGCAGACATCGACCATTTTGCTGCAGCCTTTGTCGGCCATG
Source organism: Pseudomonas sp. FG6 (assembly GCF_057809015.1). Lineage (NCBI taxonomy): Bacteria > Pseudomonadati > Pseudomonadota > Gammaproteobacteria > Pseudomonadales > Pseudomonadaceae > Pseudomonas > Pseudomonas sp. FG6. Next base: position 31,178 of record NZ_JBMDJD010000035.1, on the reverse strand, counting down.
ATTCTCCACATTTCCTGCTGTACATCCGCGGTCATCTTCGAGCCAAAGTAGGCCGGGATTATTTCTGCGCCGAACTGAAAGTACTCGCCAGGCTTGACCGGGAACCAGCAGCCATAGAAATGACGGTCGAAATAGTCGCGCATACTGGCCCAGACGAAGCCCACGGTATCGCCCTGATCGTCCAGGTACATCAGGCCTGTGTAGCCTTCGGCCGCCAGTTCGCGCATGGTCTCGATGCGGTCGCCGAAATACCGGGCAAACGCTTCGACGTTATCGACGGTGATGAACTCCTGGCGCAGGGGTGGGTAGGGCTTGAGGTTGTTCGGCCGCAGCGGCACTGTCACATCGTGCTCCAGCCACACCAGGCGCGAGTGGAAAAACACGTAGCGGCGGATCAGCAGTTTGAACAGGGAGCGCAGGCCTTTTTTCTGGATGCGATCACGCAATTTTTGCAGAACGTTCATGGTGCCTCCTGATGGGTGGCGGGTTGGGGAGAATCGGCAGCTGTCCAGCCCAGGGCAAACAGGGTTTCCCCGGGCAGCAGAAAATGGATTTGCCCGGCCTCGCAGTTGAACGGAGCGCTGCGGCTGTGGTTGTCGGGGCCGAAATACACCAGCTCAGCTTTCGCCTGCTGTGGTGCGGGGAGAGGACAGGGCACGCCATCCAGGCTGACCTGATGCGCCCGCGTGCTTTTGTTCACGCCCAGCAGGCTGCGCCGGACGCCGGAGGCCATGGCGAGCACGTCGACTTCAAAGGCGTCGTTATCCAGGCGCATCACCTGCCCGAGCCAATGTTGCTGGATGAACTGCTGGGCCAGGCCCACCGGCTTGAGCTCGAAGCGCTCGTTTTCCAGCACGCGCACCATGCCCTTGGGGTATTCCGGTTCGTCGGCGGACTGGAACCAGTTGAGCATGTCCAGTAAGCCGTCGGCGGACGCGTTGATCACCACGGACGCCCACCAGAGGGCGGCGTAATGGGTTTCCTGGTCATAGGGGCTCAGGCTTGAGCCGCTGGACATGTTGGTCTGGTCCAGCAGCAGGGCCTTGCGCGGCCGCCCCTGGTTGTCCAGGCCCACCAGGCCGGCGGCGCGGCGCACGCTGTGGCGGTAGACGCGGGTGGCGAGCAGGTCGCGGATCATCCATTCATGCCAGGCCAGCGCGTCGATCTGGTCGCCGGACTTGGCCAGCAGGCGCCGTGCCCAGTCGATGCCACGCTTGTCCGCCGCGTTTTCGGCCAAGGGGCCGTTGGTGAATCGGGAACTGGCCGGGATCGCGATGCGCACCCCGGCGCGTGCGTTGGCGGGGATGGCGCGAACCTGAGCGGCCATGCTCTCGAATAATTGCTGGTAGCTGGCGAAGTCGGCGTAGTTGAGGTTCGGCTCGTCGGCGAAACTGAGGTAGTGCAGGCCTTTGCCGCCCAGGGCTCGCGTCGATTTGAGCCAGGCCTGCAAGCCGCTGTTGCTGACCCGGTCGGCCCGCAGATCGGCCTGGCGCTGGCTGCCGGCCAGCAGGGTGATGTCCTGGGTGATGCCAAAGCGGTCCTGGTACAGGCGCCGGAAACGATCCTCATAGTCAGGCTTGTCGGCCGTGATGTCGACGAGGCTGTAGTAGCTGGCGGCCTGGGGCTTGAGCGCGTCGATGATGCTGTAGCTCGACGGCGGCGGCAACACGTAGGGCAGGGATATGCCCAGTTTGGGGGTTGGCCCGAGCAGGTTGTCGTGCAGGGTCAGGTGGGTTTGCCCCGGGTCCTGGCGCAGCGGTTGCAGGTGCGCCGGGTCTTGGGCAAACAGGTTGGCAGTGCCGTCCAGCCAGAACGCCACCTTGCCGTTGCCCTGTAACTGCAGGCGCCAGGTCTGCTCGACGTCGGCGACGGGCAGCGCCACTTGGTCGAATTGCCAATAGGCGCGATACGGCTTGAGATTCAATTGCAGCTGTTTGCCGTCTGCAACTCGCCGGGCCTGCAAACTTTGCACGCCACCGTGGAACTTGCCCGCCAGGACCGCTCGTTCACCCGGCGCGACCTTGAAATACAATTCATCGCTGTCGTGGGCTTCGGCACTGAAATGCACCTTGGCCGGTGCGAAGAGAGCCCGGGTATGGGCATCGTGCTCGACGTTGTAGCGGCGAAAACTGTAGCCGGGGATTTCCAGGCGATAGCTGGCAGCGCCGGGTTGCAGCGGCCACTGCTGTTCGCCCCTTTGCTGGTCCGCCTTGATCAGGCGCTCACCCACCAGCCGCCCCTGGCCGTTGAGCAGGTAGATGTGTTCCGCGTTGGCGTCGGCCTGCCAGGCCGGCACCCAGCTCACGATCAGGCAATCCGGGCGGTCGGTCTGCAGGTACAGGCTGCCGTCACGCAGGCCAGTCCAGTGCATGGGCACCGCCTGGGCCAGCAGGGCCAGGCCCCAGAGACACAGGCCGGCGGCCACCTTCCGCGCCAGCCGCACCGTCCCCATCGCGAGCAAGCTCGCTCCCACATTCATACCGATTTCCCCAGCAGCATTTGGCGCATCGGCAGCAGGTCGCTGGGCAGGATGATCAGGGTTTGCCACAAGGCCACGCCACTGAGGCGGCAGTACATTGCCAGCAAGGCCAGGGTGACGCCCAGGTAGGCGATCGACGAGGCGGCAGCGGCGCCGACGATGCCGTAGCGCGGGATCAGCGTCACGTTCAGCGCCAGGTTCAGCAAGGCGCCTGCACCCATCAGCAGCGAAACGGTGCCGGGCCGGTTTTTCCCCAGCAGGTCCAGGCGCAGGATGCTTGCATAGCACAGCCCGAACAGCCCCGGCAGCAACGCCAGCAAGGCCGGGTAGGCGGGCCGGTAGGCGACGCCGAACAACGTGACAATCAACCATTGGCCGATCAGCGCCATGCCCAGGCAGGCGCCGAGCATCACCGTGGCCGTCAGGCGCAGGGCCAGGGGGGTGAGGCGCTGCATGTCGCGGTCCTGCTGCAACAGGCGTTTCATCAGCGGCGTGGTGACCGCTTCCGGCACAATCAGCAGCAACTCGGCGGCGGCGCTGGCCATGGCGTAGTGCCCCAGGGCCGTGCTGCCCAGCAGGGCACCGATGAACAAAAAGTCCGAACGCAGCATCACTTGTTGGAACAGCAGGTCCGGATGGCTACGGGCCCCGTAAAGCAGCAGCTCGTTCTGGCTGGCGCGGTCCCATTGCAGGGTTACCTGTTGGCCGCGTCGCAGCCAGGCCCAACCGACCAGCACCACCAGGCCCAGGCCCACCAGCCAACTGATCAGCGCGGCCTCCAGGGCCGCGTCTTTCCACAGCCAGAACAACGCCAGGAACAATGCGAGTGGCGCCAGGGATTCCACCAGGCGCAGGGCATTGAAGGCGGCCACGCCACCGCTGGCGTTGTGCAAGGTCAGCAGGCCACTCTTGAGCACGGTCAACGGCACGGCCAGCAACAGCAGCCAGGCCAGCAATCCCAACTGCAGGGTAATGTCCAGTTCGCCACCGAACGCGCGCACCAGCGCCACCACCAGCAAGGTCAGCATCCCGGCCAGCAGGCAGCCGAAGACCAGCACCTGGCTGAGCAGCAACCCCATCGGGCGCTGCTGCGCGGCCTGATAACCCACGGCGGAATTCAGCCCGCCGCTGGTGACCGCGCTGATCAGGTCCGGCAGGCTGCTGAGCAACGCAAACAGGCCGCGTTCGCTCGGCCCCAGGATGCGCGCCAGCAATACGTTGCGCAGCAGTCGCAGGCCGATCATCGCCAGGCGCGTGCCCATGCTCAGCGCCAGGTGCTTGAGGTAACGCGCGCGGCTCATGGACGTGCCCCCCGACTGATACGCCAGGCCAGCAACTCGGGCTGGTGGGCGTTGTGCTGGCTGACGCCAAACCGCGGCACGTTCAGCGGATCACCGTCGTTGCGATACAGCCCGGTCTCGGTGCCCAGGGCGAACGCAAAACCGTGGGCCGCCACCTGCTGGCGAACCCGCGCATCGTGATCGCCGTTGGGGTAGCAATACACCGGCAGCGGTTGGGCGCAGCCGTTTTCCAGGGCAATGCGGCTGCGGCCCAGTTCTTCGTGCAGGCGCTGGTCGTCCAGGCCGGTGAGGATCGCGTGGCTGGCGCCGTGGGGGCCGAAGCGGATCAGACCGGAGTCTTCCAGCATGCGCACCTGGAACCAGTCCAGCGCCTGGGGCTGGGCGCCGCGCGGGCAGGCGTCGGTCAGGTGACTCAGGACCCATGGTTCCAGGGTCTTGAGACTGTGCAGGTAATGCAACAGCGAAACACTGCGCCGCTGCTCGTCCACATCGTCGAGCATCACCGGCAGCGGCCGGCCAGCCTGTTGCAAATGTTCGATCAATGATTGTCGCGCCGCCTGGCCATGGCTGCCCCACAGGGTTTCGCCGATGCTCTCCCACCAGAAATGCTGGCGGCTGCCGATGAAATCGGTGGACAGAAAAATGCTCGCCGGCACCTGGTACTGGCGTAGCAGGGGAAAGGCGTTCATGGCGTTGTCGCGCCAGCCGTCATCGAAGGTCAAGGCCACCCGCGGGCGGTTCGGAACGCTTTCGGGGTCGGCCAGCAACAGGGTCATCAGCGGCACGCATTCGAAATGGCGTTGCAACCAGATCAACAGGTGTTCGAACGCTTCGGGGCCCACGCACAGTTCATTGCGATGGGGCAGTTCGGCGGCGCGGTCGTTGCTCAGGACACGGTGCAGCATCAGGATCACACCGGCACCGCGCAGCGGGTGGCGACCCAAGGGCGTGTTCAGGTACAGCCAGCCGCCGGTGCGCTTGAAGACCTGTTTGATCGACATCGGCCATCCTCCTCAGCGGTTCTGCTCGGGGTTCCATTGGCTGTAGCGCCGCCCGCGCAGGAACTGCCACAGCCCGATGCACATGCCCGCCAGGGTCACCAGCACGAACGCGGCCAGGCGAAAGGGCCTGGGCAAGCGGTGGTCGGCGTCCAGTAACCCGATCAGGGCCATGACGTAGCCGAGCAGTTGTGCCACCAGGCTCCAGCGGTAGAACGGATGCTCGTTCCACAGCCAGGCATTGCTCAGCAGCAGCGGCACCAACAACACCGGCGCCAGGCGGCGGATCAGTTTGTGGCTGATCAGCCCGATGGCATACAGCCCGTGCCGCAGCGGGTTGAGCAGCTCGCGCCGCTGGGCCAGGCTTTGCAAGCCGCCGACGGTGACGCGTTGGCGCCGGCGAAATTGCTTGTCCGCCTCGTCCACGCCCTGGTCGGTCACCCGCGCCCGGGGTGCATAGACAATGGGCTGGCCGGCGGCCGGTGCGCAGGTGCTGAGGAAAAAGTCATCGTTGACGTGCGCCGGTATCGGTTCGAACAACGTGCGCCGCAGGGCGAGCAGGGCACCGTCCGCCGAAACCATGCAACCGCTCCGGCTTTCGACCCGACGCAGCCAGCCCTCGTAATGCCGATACAGGCTGTCGCCCAGGCTCAGGCCCTTGCCCGGCTGGGGGATCAGCATGTGCCCGGCACACGCGCCGACTTCCGGATCGCCCAGCGGCGCCAACAGGTGGCCGAGGGTGTCGAGGGCCCATTGATTGTCCGCATCGGTGAACACCAGGATCTCGCCACGGCTGTGGGCCACGGCGGTATTGAGCGCGGCCGCCTTGCCCAGGCGCGGCAGGTCGAGCACGGTGATACGCGGGTCGAGCACCCGGCGTGCGCAGGCCACTGTGTCGTCGGTGGAACCGTCGCTGGCGAGGACGATCTGCAGCGAGTGCGCCCGATAGTCCTGGGCCAGCAAGGTGCGCAGTTTCGCTTCGATGTGCCGCGCCTCGTTGTGGGCGGCAATGACAATGCTGATGTCCATCGGCAACGCCTTGCCGTAGTAGCGGTTCGGAAACAGCGGCGCCAGCAGGCTGAGCAGCAGCGGATAACCGAGGTAGGCGTACACCGGCAGCAACAGGCAGGACCAGTAGATGAATTCAGCCACGGGCAGGTCTCCTGACGTTCCACTGAAAAAGGTTGAGCAGCAACGCGACACCGGTCAGGTGCAGGCGCACCCCGTGCAAGGCCCACAATTGCAGCATCAGGCGCAGGTCGCGCCGGCTCTGGCGCAGGCTGAGGAACAGGGCCGGCAGCGCGGTGAGCAGCCACAGCATCAGCGCCAGGCGCAGTTGGCCTTGGAGCAGGGCGAGCAGTGCCAGCAGGTCGAGTCCCCAGGTGCCGATGGACAGTGCCGGAAAGCGCAGCAGGCGCAGGCTCGCGCCGTGGCTGCGGACCAATTGCAGGTGACTGCCCTGGCGCCACAGCTCTTTGCTCATCCACTCGCGCCAGCTGCCTTCATAGCCCCAGTGCAGGGCCACGCTTTGGTTGGCCAGCAGCAGCTGCGCGCCGGCCTGGCGCAGGCGAAGGGAGAAGTCCTTGTCTTCGCCGGTGCGCAGCGCTTCGTCGAAGCCCCCGACCCGGTCGAACCACGTACGCCGCATCAACAGGTTGGCGCTGGGCAACCATGCCACCCGGTGCAGGCGAGGGTGCCCCGGGCGTTGGCTGCGGCGCTGCCAGGCTTCGGCGAACCACGGTGCCTGCCGCGGAGTGTCCAGGTCCAGGCCCAGCACATCGGCCCGGTCGCCTTCGAGTGCCAACAGCAACGTGAGCCAATCGGCCGGCATTTCGATGTCGGCGTCGATGAACGCCAGCCAGTCGCCACGGGCGGCCGCAGCCCCGCGGTTGCGCAGGGCGCCGATGTGCACGCCGGGCACCGTCAGTACCAGCGCCCCCAGTTCATGGGCGATGCGCGGGCCGTGGTCGTCGGAACCGTTGTCCACCACAATCAGCTCGCACTCCATATCGGCAAGGCGCGCGGCCTGTTGCGTGGCCAGCAGTGTACGGCCGATGTGCCGGGCCTCGTTGTACATCGGCACCACCACGCTGATGCAGCTCATGGTTGCGCCTGCGGCGACGGGGCCTGTTCGGCTTCATGGCGCAACACGCTGGTGAGGGCGAGCATGATCCACAGCAACTTGTGGTTCGGCGCACTGAGGAACATCAGGAACAGCATCAGGGACAGGAAACTCATGCCCAGGTGCGTCAGCAGGTCCGCTTGCGCCCAGTCCCGGCGCTGCAACCAGATCCGCCTGGCGTGCATCAGGTTGTACAAGCCCAGGCCGAGCATGCCGACGAACATCAGCCCGCCGGGGATGCCGATTTCGCTGAAGATTTCCAGGTAGGTGTTATGTGCGCGGCGATACAGGTCGCCGAGCTTGCGGTTGGCCGAGAACGCCTTGGCATAGCCGGTAGGGGCGTAGTGCAGGGGGAAGGTCCCCGGGCCCGAGCCCAGTATCGGGTTTTCCTGGATCATCTGGCCGCCGACAATGATGTACGAGGCGCGGCGTCCCAGGGACTCGTCCTGGGCCTTGGCGCCGGCGCTCAGGATGCTCAACGACTGGATACGCGCCACGTATTTGGCCGGCATCACGGCAACGGTCACGGGCACTGCAATGGCCAGGCCGAGCATGGCGAACCCCAGGTGCCGTGGGCGGATGCGCGGCAATTGTGCGCGGTAGTGATACAGGCCGATCAGCAGGCTGAGCAGTAACACCACCAGCCCTGAGCGCGAGTCGGTCTTGGTCATGCCTCCCAGCAGCAGGACGAAACAGCCGCCCCAGAACAGCCGGTGCAGCAGGCTGGGCCCGCGCACCACCAGCAGCAATGCCAGCGGTGCGGTAAAGGCGATCAGCAGGGCGAAGGCATTCGGGTCCGACAACAGGCCGGAAGCGCGGCCCTGGTCCTGGTATTTGGTCGAGAACATCGCCAGCAGGCAGGTCGTGGTCACACTCAAGGTCACCACCCGGCAGAACAGGTCCAGGTTCAAGCCGCGTCCGATCAGCAGGGTGATCACAAACAGGATCAAGCCCACGCTCAGTTCGCGAAAATGGGTCAGTGAACGGTCCATGCTTTCCGAGAGCACCAGGCTCAAGCCGTACAGCAGCAGGAAACCGATCAGCGGCCGCCAGATATTGCTGCGCAGGCGCGTCGCGGGAATCTGGCGCAAAGCCAATTGCAGCATCAGGATCAACGCCAGGGCCAGGCCGAAGAATTTGGTGCCGGAAAACACACTGTCCTTGAACAGGCCTTCGAATGGCACCAGCGCGGCGATGCCCAGCAAGCCCCAGCCGGGCTTGCGGTACAGCACGGCGACGCCCACCAGGCCGAGTACGGCCCCCGGCGCCAGGAAAGGGTAAGGACTGGCCAGCAGTGCCAGGCACACCAGGCCCAGCAGGCTGACGATCGAGAGCGGGACAATCATGAGCGAGCCTCCCGTGCCGTGCGGATGTAAAGCTGCGCCCAGCGTTCGGCCAGGGTGCGCAGGTCGTAGCGATCCTGTTGGGTGCGACGCGCGTTGTCGGCCAGGATTTGCGCCAGGCGCGGTTCGCTGAACAGTGTTTCGATCTGCCGGGCCAGCTCGGCGCTGTCGGCAGGCCTGGCGAGCAGGCCGTTGTGACGGTCTTGCAACACGTCGGGAATGCCACCGACGCCGAACGCCACCACCGGCACCCCGGCCTGCATCGCTTCCAGCAGAATCATCGGCGTGCCCTCGGTGCGCGAGCTGATCACCAGGGCGTCGAGACGGCTCCACCAGGCGTTCATGTCGGTCTGGTAGCCGGGCAGTTCGATGCGTGTCGGCAGCCCTGCGTCGGTAATGCGCTTGAGCAGCACCTGGCGTTCCGGGCCGTCGCCGAGCATCACCGCGTGCAGCGAAGCGTGGCGCTGGCACAGCGGGATCATGGCGTCGAGGAACAGGTCCGGGCCTTTTTCACTGCTCAAGCGGCCTACGTAGCCGACCCGCCAGCGCCGCCCGTCGTCACGGTGGGTCAGCGGTGTGGTGGGCGCTGGCAGGCCGTTGGGAATCACGTCGAGCTTTTCCGCTTGTACGCTGGCCTGGCGGTGCAGCGTGGCGATGCTTTCGGCCACGCAGACCACGCGCTTGACCGACGCGGTGCGGCACAGTTGCAGGCTCAACCAGGTATAGAAACGCTGCTTGGGGCTACGCGGCGTAAAGCCATGCTGGGTGATCACCAGCGGCAGGCCCAGCATCGTCGCGGCGGCCCAGCCGAACAACAATCCCTTGAAGTTGTGGGTGTTGAGCAGCGGTTGCTCGTGGCGCCGTTCGCGCAAGTACTGCAACAGCTCGGCCCAGCTGGCGCAGTGGCGGCAATCGACCCCGGCCTGGCGAAAACGCCCGATCAAGGTCGGCGGTGCCGCCAGGAACAGCACTTGGTGCTGGCCGGGCGTCGCCAGGCAATGATCGAGCAGCATCCGCTCGGCCCCATAGAAGCCACCGCTGTCGAGCAGATGAATGATCGACAGGGGGCTGCTGTGGTGGCCGGGGCCGAACGGCGCGTTCAATTTTTCACCCAATAGACAAGGCTGGGCAGGCTCCAGTTGCGGTGCGGGTTGATCTGGTCGGGCGACTGCTCGTTGATCACCAACAGCACCGGCAGGTCCAGTTGCTGGCTGATCTGCGCCGGATGCTTGAAGCGATGGTCGAAGAACTCACGCACATAGACCAGGGCAATCGCCAGCAGCAAGCCGCTGAACAGGCCGAAGGCAATAATCAGCCCTGGCTTTGGAAACGCCGCGGCGGTCGGTTCGAACGGTGGGCTCAGGACCCGGGCGTTGGACAGGTCGTTGTCCAGCGAACGGGCGGTGCTGGCCTCGGCGAACCGTTGGGCGTAGGTGGAGAACGCCGCATGCAAGGCGTTGATCTCGGTGTCCATCTGCTGCAGCTTGCTCTGGGTTTCCTGCAACTGGTGGATGCGCCCCTTGAAGGCGGCGATGCGTGCGGTCTTCTGGTCGATCACCGAGCCGACCACCGCCAGGTCCGTGGTGCGTTCCTGGATCCGGTTGCTCACGATCTTCAGGAACTGCTGGCGCGTACGCACGATCTGTTCGCGAGCCAGGAGCATCGGTTCGCTGCCAGGCTGGAACACCGCCAGGTCGTTCATGTAGCGGGCGACCTGGCCGGTCAATTGCTCGCCCAGCTGTTTGATTTCCCGGTCTTCGAAGGCGATGTTGTCCACGGTGGTGGTGAAGGTGAAGGGGAAGGTGTAGTCGTTGAACCGCGAGCTGTTTGCCGCTGCCAGGCTGGTCTTGAGATAGTCAAGCCAGCGTTGGCTTTGCAGCAGGCGATCCTGATACAGGTTCAGGGCCTGTTCCTCGGTGTTGATGGCGTTCAGGCGGAAGGTGATTTCCTCCTTCGGATCCGCCGAGCCGATGCTTTCCAGCAACGCCAGCCGGGTGCCTTCCAGGCCATCGAGGCGGGTCTGGTACTGGGTTTTCTTCTGTTCGTAGAATGTCTGCGGCAGTTCGATCGACTGCATGTCCTGGCGGCCGGAAAGGTAGTTCTGCAGCAGCTGGTCGACGAACCGGGTGCCCTCGGCCGGGTCACCGAAGCTGTAGACGATGGAGATCACGTTGGAGCCGGGCAGGGTCTCGATCTTCAGGTTGTCGATGGCCTCGTCGGTCAGCGTATCGAGCACCGTGTCGCGCACCGGATCGACCTCCAGGCCCAGGCTTTGGCGGACCGGGTTGACGACGTATTGGCGCAGCGGCGTGGTGATGTAGCGCTGGAAGGGATCGCTCACCCACTTGTTGAAGATGCCCAGGTTGGGGGTGTATTCGCCCTTGTCGCGCAGGGTGCTGATGGTCTGCCGGATCAGGGCCGGCGAGCGCAGGATATTGCTCTCGGTCTCCATGTCCGCCAGTGACGGCGGAATGAACGTGGCGCTGTCCTGGTTAAGCGACGTGGTGGCGTCGCCCTGGGAGAGTTTTTTCGACTGGACGATCACCTGGGCGGTGATGTCGAAGCTCTGTTTGAGCACCAACGGCAGCACCAGGGCGATCACGGCGAAAATCAGGAAGATGCGCTTCACCCACAACTTGTTGGCGAAGAAGATCCTGAAGAACTCATGCAGATAATTTTCCTTGGGGTTCATGTCAGGTCACCTGAGGTTCAGTTGTTGCTGCCTTTGTTGTCGACGCGGTAGCCGAAGCTGAACCCCACGCCTTGGAACAGCACCACGTCGGCCAGCTGCCTGGCCAGTTCGCCGGCGCTGGCCAGTTTGGTCTTGGGCACGAAGAGCATGTCTTCCGGTTGCAGGTAGGCGATCTGGGTTGCGTCACCGCTCAGGGCCTTCTCCACGTCGTAGTGCCGGGCTTCGACCATGTTGCCGTTGCGGCGCATGATCACCACCGAGTCGAGCCGTGCCTTGACGTTCGTGCCCCGGGCCAATGTCAGCGCCTCCAGGACCGAGATCGGCCGGCGGATCGGGTAGGAACCCGGCTGGCCGACTTCACCCAGCACATAGATCTCATTCCCGGCGGTGGACTTGAGCAGTACGTCGACGGTCATGTGGCCTGGCAACTGGGCGTAGCGTTCATTGAGCAGGGTTTCCAGCTGGTTGACGGTCATGCCTTGCAGCGGCACCGAACCGATTTCTGGAAAGCTCGCGTAGCCATCCCGGCCCACGGTGATCTCCCGGCTCATGCCGGTGGCCGGGTGGGTCAAGGTGTTGCGCAGGTTCGTTTCGCTAGACAGCGGGCTGGTCACCTGCACCGTCAACTGGTTGCGGTTGGGCTGGAACAGCATTTTCTGGTCATAGGCCCGCTGCACCGCCAGGCGGGCTTCGTCGGTGGTCATGCCAACGACTTTCACCGAGGTGTTGGCCCCCGGCAGTTCGATGGTGCCGTCGGGCATCACCTGCTGCGTACCGTTGAGCTGGCTGGCGGCGGTGAAGTTCAGCGCCACCTGGTCGCCGGCCTGCACGCGATAGGCCTGGGGCCCAGTGGTGCCGATGTGGAAAATCACATCCAGCACATCCTGGGGCCGCAGGGTCTGTTCGACCTTGGGCATGTCGGTGGCCTGGGCATTGGCCGGCGGAGCCGTGAGGATCTGCACCGGCATCGAGCGGGTATCGGTAGTGCTGGTGCAACCGGCAAGCGGCAGCAACAGCAGGACAAGCATTCTGGCGTTCATCTCGTCATCCTTTTGCAGGCTTACAGGTTGTTGTAGAGCCACTTGGGCATGTAGTACTTGCGGCGGTTGAACACACTGCCCACCACTTTCGCGCCGGCCTGGACCAGACGCTGGCGTGTGGCCTGGGCCACCTCCCAGCGGGTGTCTTCACCGCGCACCACCAGCACCACGCCGTCGACCTGGGTGCTGAGCACCAGGGTGTCGCTGGCTGAATACACCGCGTCGGCGTCGATCACCACGAAGCGGTACTGCGCCGCCAGTTGACGGAACAACGGGCGCAACCGCTCGGCGCTCAGGTGTTCGGCGTTATGGCCCAGGCGCCCGTAGGGCAGCACGTCGAAGGGCAGGCTGGAGACCTGCACCACGCAGTCCTGCAACAAGGGCGGGGCGAGGCTGTTGAACAGCAGGTCGCTGAAGCCGCGCTCCTTGTGCAACGACAGTTGCTGGCTGAGGTTGCGCGGTGACTGGCTGGCGTCCACCAACAGCACCCGGCCGCTGCTCATCTGCGCCAGCTGAGCGGCCAGCGCCATGGCGCTGGTGCTGGTGCCTGTGCCGGTGTTGGCGGATGTCAGCAAAAGGATCCGCAAGGAAGGGTCGAGCACGGTCGAGGTCAGGTTGGTCTCGCTCGGGCTGGCTATGGTCAGGATATTGGTTGAACCGTCCATTTAACTCGCTCCGTGGCCGCTGAAAACTTTGAAGGGGGTAATCACCAGGATCTTCAAATCCAGCAAAAGGCTTTGTTCAGCGATGTAGCTGAGGTCCAATTCCACGCGCTGGTCGAAGTCGATGTTGCTGCGCCCGGAGATCTGCCACATGCCGGTCATGCCGGGGTAGATGCTCAGGCGCACAAGATGGTTGTCCTTGTAGCGATAGGCGTTGAACGACGTCGGCCGTGGGCCCACCAGGCGCATGTCGCCGGTCACTACATTGATCAGGTTCGGCAGTTCGTCGAGGCTGCTGCGCCGCAGGAATCGCCCGATGGGGGTGATCCGCGGGTCGTTGTCGATCTTGAAGTCGATGGCGTCGGCGCCGTGTTTGTTGAGGTGGCGCAACGACTCCTTGAGGGCCTCGGCGTCGGCGACCATGGTGCGGAACTTGTACATGCCGAAGACCCGACCACGGTAGCCGGTGCGTTTCTGCACGAACAACACCGGGCCGGGGCTGGAAAACTTGACCAGTACGGCCAGGCCCACCAGCACCGGGCAGAGCAGCACCAGGATTACCAGGGCGCCCAGGCAGGCCACCACCCGATTGGTGCGTGAAAGGGTCCAGGGCCGTCCACCGTCGCGACCGGTCAACCAGCCACGGCCCTGCCGGTGGATGGCGGCGTCCAGGCGCCGACGGTGGTCGGGGTCGACACGTTTGTCGCGTCCGGTGCCATTGATCTCAATAACTTGCTCATGCCGGGTCATGGATGCCTCCGCTGAGGTTCGGTCGCTGGTGCTCGGCCGCAAGCGACGGGTGGAGCGGGCTGCGCGTAGTAGCCGAGAAACCACTGGATGAAACGACCCAGGCCGTCATCCAGCTCGATGCACGGTTGGAAACCGGTGGCTCGGGCCAGGTCGCTGGCGTCTGCGCAGGTGTTGAGCACATCCCCTGCTTGCAGGGGCAGCAGTTCGATACGGGCGGTTCGCCCCAGGTGTTTTTCCAAGAGCGCCACGTAGGTGCGCAGGGCCACCGGTTGTTGCCCGCCGATGTTGTAGATCCGCCAGGGCGCGCGGCTGCTGGCCGGGCCCGGTTGCGCCTGGTCCCACTGTGGCGTGACGTGGGGCGGCAGCTCGATCAGCCGGACGATGCCTTCGATGATGTCGTCGATGTAGGTGAAATCGCGCTGGTGCTCGCCATGGTTGAACAGTTGCAGCACCCGGCCTTCGGTGATGGCGCGGGCGAACTGGATGGGCGACATGTCCGGCCGGCCCCAGGGGCCATACACGGTGAAGAAGCGCAGGCCACTGCTGGGAATGCCGAACAGATGGCTGTAGCTGTGGGCCATCAGTTCATTGGCTTTTTTGCTCGCCGCGTACAGCGACAGCGGATGGTCGACGTTGTCTTGCACCGAATACGGCGTGCGCGGGTTGGCGCCGTACACGGAGCTCGATGAGGCGTAGATCAGGTGCTTGACCGGGTAGCGGCGGCAGCTCTCCAGGATGTTCAGGAACCCGCTGAGGTTGCTGTCGACATAGGCCCGCGGGTTTTCCAGGGAGTAGCGCACGCCGGCCTGGGCGGCGAGGTGGATCACCACATCGGGACGGCGGCTGTGGAACAGCCCGTCGATGGCCGCCGCGTCGGCCAGGTCGATGCGCACCAGCGGGAACTCGCCCACCTGGTCTTTCACCCAGGCCACCCGATCATGCTTGAGTTGCGGGTCGTAGTAGTCGTTGAAATTATCCAGCCCGCAGACCCGGTGGCCGTCGCGTATCAGGCGCAGCACGCAATGGGCACCGATGAAGCCGGCCGCGCCGGTGACCAGGATGTTCATGCTTGCGGCCCCGGCGCAAGGGCGCAAGGCTCGGTGTGGCGCAAGCCGATGCCGCGATACAGCAACCCGGCGGCCGCCAACTGTTCGGGGTTGTACAGGTTGCGACCGTCGATGATCACCCGGGCGCGCAGCTTATGGGCCAGCAGGTCGAAATCCACCACGCGAAAATTCTTCCACTCGGTGCAGATCACCAGGGCGTCGGCGTCTTCCAGGGTGTCGTCGCGGGTGGCACAGAGGTTCAGGTCCTTGCGATAGCCGTAGAGGCGACGGCATTCGGCCATGGCTTCCGGGTCATACGCCTGGACCCGTGCGCCTTCGCGCCACAGCGCTTCCATCAGGTAGCGGCTGGGGGCTTCGCGCATGTCGTCGGTGTTGGGCTTGAAGGCCAGGCCCCAGATGGCGATCGACTTGCCCGCCAGGCCACCTTCGAACTGCTGCGCCAGTTTCTCGAACAGGATGTGCCGCTGGCGATCATTGACGTCGGTGACGCTGCGCAGCAGGCGCAGGGGCATGCCGTTCTGTTCGGCAGTGTGCAGCAGGGCGCGCAGGTCCTTGGGAAAGCATGAGCCACCGAAGCCGCAGCCGGGGTAGATGAAGTGATAGCCGATGCGCGGGTCCGAACCGATGCCCTTGCGCACCGCTTCGATGTCGGCGCCCAACCGTTCGGTGAGGTTGGCCAGTTCGTTCATGAAACTGATGCGGGTGGCGAGCATCGCGTTGGCGGCGTACTTGGTCAGTTCGGCGCTGCGGTTGTCCATGAACATCAGCTTTTCGCGGTTGCGGCAGAAGGGCGCGTAGAGCTCGCTCAACTGCTCACGAGCCACCGGGTCCGAGGTGCCGATGATGATCCGGTCCGGACGCATGCAATCGGCCAGGGCACTGCCTTCCTTGAGAAACTCGGGGTTGGAGACCACCCGCACGTTGAGTTGCTTGAGGCAGCGGCGAGCCAGCACCTGGCGGGCGCACTCGGCGACTTTGTCGGCGGTTCCCACCGGCACCGTGGACTTGATGATCAGGGTGCGGTCGCTGTCCATGAAATCGGCGATCTGCCGGGTGACCGCCAGCACATGGCTCAAGTCTGCCGAGCCGTCTTCGTCGGCTGGCGTGCCGACGGCGATGAAAATCAGTTCGCCATGGTTCACCGCGTCGCTGGCCTGGGAGCTGAACGACAAGCGTCCGGCCTTGAGGGTGTCTTCGAGCAATCCGGACAGCCCGGGCTCGCTGATCGGCGGCACGGCTTGCTGCAGTTGACGGATCTTGTTCGGGTCGATGTCGATGCACAGGACGCGATGCCCGACGTCGGCCAGCGCTGCGGCCTGGATCAGCCCCACATACCCCGTTCCAAATACGCTCACGTCCATCGCAGGCACGCCTCGCAAACCAACTGATGTAACTCGGATGAAACTGTTAAAGGGGGGTATAGCGCAGCTTCGCCAAAGCGTGTCAGCAAAATGACAGTTGTCACTGTTGGCAAAACTAGAGAAGACTTGGCGTTCTGATATCAAGTCCTTGACTGATTTGAATAAGTGGCGTTTTTAAAGGGGTATAGCTGATTTTTAAAAAACGATGAACGGTATTTATCCATAGATGTTGACGATTTTTAGACACAAAGCGTGTCATTTTTGAGCTAACTTTTTTTTGACGCTTTTGCGGCGGGTGTTTTCTTGCGCTTTACCCGCGCGCTGCTAGTGTCCAGTTACGAACGCTCTTTTCATCGCCTTGAAACCGTCGAGAAAGCCATGGCCCGATACCTCAAGGAAATGCTGCTGGCGCTGTACCTGGTCCGGGGGTACGAGTACTACCTGGACCGTTTGAGCGCGCTGGGTCTTGGCTTTGCCACGCTGTTGTATGGGGCGATGTTCGTGGCGTTGGTGCTGGCGTTGTGGATGGCCGCGCACATCCGCATGACCCTCGTGCGGCATCTGTTCGCGTTGGCGATGTTCGTCTCGGCGGTGTTCTTCGAGGTCTATACCCGGGTCACTGACAGCTACCTGACCTACAGCCAGTTTGTCTCGTTGGTGTATTCCGGTGGCTTCATCCAGGAAGCGGCCTACCAGTACCGCGAGACGATCATCAGCGCCGGGGCCGGAGGGTTGCTGCTGCTGTGGGGCATTGGCCTCAAGCCGCGCCATCGCTTGGCGATCCCGAGCTACCTGCCGGTCGCTGCGCCCTTGCTCGGGGTGCTGTTGCTCAGCGGCGTGCTCTTCGTGCGCGCGGGCGAGGGTGCGCGCGGGTTGCCGGTGATGTACACCCCGCTGGCCTACCTGAACCTGTTTGCCTACGAGGCCTTGCACAACACGGTCGGCCCTCGGGAACCCGTGCATCTGGCACGGCGGGCGGGGGCTGTGGGGCATGACATCGTGCTGGTGATCGATGAAAGCGTTGCCGGTAACTACCTGGACATCAACACCCCGTTTGGCGTGCGCACGGGCCTTCAAACACCTCCCGATGGCGTGACGCTGTTCAATTTCGGTTACGCCGCCTCCATTGCCAATTGCAGCGCCGACACCAACGTGACCCTGCGCTACGGTGGCACTCGCGCCGACTACATGCGCATCAACAGCACGCTGCCGTCGATCTGGCAGTACGCCAAGAACGCCGGGTTGCGCACGGTCTACATCGACGCGCAGCGCACGGGCGGCAACCTGCAGAACCTGATGACCGATCTGGAAAAACGCGACATCGACGAGTTCGTCCAATTCGACCAGGTCCCCGTGCGCGACCGTGACATGGCGGCGGCGGCGAAACTGATCGAGCTGCTCGGCGATGACCAGGCCGAGCTGGTGGTGGTCAACAAGCTGGGCGCGCATTTTCCGGTCCACGACAAATACCCGGACGCCTTCATGACCTACCGTCCGGCCTTGCCCCGCGGGCAGTTCCAGGACGTGACCGACACCGGCAAGCGCGATGGCTTCAACGGCCAGAAGGATGATTGGGTGCTGTACCGCAACGCCTACCAGAACACCTTGCTGTGGAATGTCGGTGAGTTCTTCAGGCGCATTTTCCAGCAGGCCGATTTGAGCAACGCGGTGCTGATCTACACCTCCGACCACGGCCAGGACCTGCACGAGCGTGGCAACCCGGGACTCAACACCCACTGCGGCGGCGACCCGGTGGCGGAGGAGGGGCTCGTCCCGCTGGTGGTGATGCAAGGCGCCCACCTGCACACGCTGGATTGGCAACGCGCCTGGGCACAGAACAAGGACCGTTCCAGCCACTACAACATCTTCCCGACGTTGCTGCAGTTGATGGGCTACGAACCGGCCGGGATCGAAGCGATCTACGGCAAATCCCTGGGCGAGCCGACCGAAGACGCCTTCACCTTCAACTACCGTTTCAACGCACGGCTGGGGGCTGTGCCGGAATGGAGACACATCGACCTCAACCGCATCGTCACACCCGGGCCGGCGCAGGTGGAAATGGCGGCGGGGCATTGATCGATTTCCTCTGCTGAGGCGAGGTTGCCCATTCCCCTGTGGGAGCAAAGCTTGCTCGCGATAGCGGTGGGTCAGCTGACGGCGATGTCGAGTGTGCAGCCGTTATCGCGAGCAAGCTTTGCTCCCACAGTTAACTCGGTTGTTCACAGATTCGATGTTCACCCCCAATCCCCGGTGCGAGCCTGCTCGCGATAGCGGTGGGTCAGCTGACGGCGATGTCGAGTGTGCAGCCGTCATCGCGAGCAAGCTTTGCTCCCACAGGCTCGCTCCCATCCTTTTTCTGAGGTGACGAGCGTTCTCGCTGTGCCTCAACCTCCGCTATCCTGACTCCTCGCTCATTTGCCGGGCTTTGCCATGCTTGAGGTTCACGACGTCTTCAAAAGCTACCCCACCCCCCAAGGCCCATTGCCCGTGTTGCAAGGCGTCGACCTGACGTTGCCGGTGGGCAGCAGCCTGGCATTGATGGGCGAGTCGGGCAGTGGCAAGAGCACTTTGCTGCACCTGGTCGCCGGGTTGGACAAGGTCGATCGCGGCAGCATCCGCAGCGGTGGTCATCGGCTTGACGGCATGAGCGAGAGCCAGTTGGCGAACTGGCGAAGGACCGAAATCGGCCTGGTGTTCCAGCAGTTCAACCTCATCAGCAGTTTGTCGGTGGAGGACAACCTGGCGTTCCAGGCACGCTTGTGCGGTCGCCATGACGCGTCCTGGCAGGCCCATCTGGTGCAGCGGCTCGGGCTTGCGTCGCTGCTGCGGCGTTATCCCGAGCAATTGTCCGGCGGGCAGCAGCAACGGGTTGCGTTGGGCCGGGCGCTGGCCTCGCGGCCGCCCTTGTTGCTGGCCGACGAGCCCACCGGCAGCCTCGATGAAACCACCAGTGACGAGGTGTTGCAGCTGTTGTTGGAATTGCTCGACGCCAGTGCCACGAGCCTGTTGATGGTGACTCACAGCCCGCGCGTGGCGGCCCGCCTGGCCCACCGTGTGGTCTTGCAGGGCGGGCGTCTTGCCCAGGTGGACGCGGGGTGATGATTTTTCGCCAGACCCTCAAGGCCCTGCTCAGCCATTGGCGCCAGCACCCGGTGCAGTTTTTCAGTGTGCTGACCGGGCTGTGGCTCGCCACCAGCTTGCTCACGGGCGTGCAAGCGTTGAACAGCCAGGCGCGGGAAAGTTATGCCCGGGCCAGCCAGCTCATCGGCGGCGAGCCCCAGGCCAGCCTCAGTGCGCCGGGTGGCGGCACGTTCCCTCAGCAATGGTTCATCGATCTGCGGCGCCAGGGTTGGCCGGTGTCGCCCGTATTGCAGGCCCGTGTACAGCTCAAGGGGCACGACGATCTGCGCCTGCAACTGATGGGCATCGACCCGGTGTCGCTGCCGCCCGGTGCGGCGCTGGCGGGGCAGGCGCGGGAGATGAGCGAGGTGGTGGCGTTTTTCAGCGACCCTGGGCGCACGTGGATCGCCCCCCAGACCTTGCAGGCATTGGGACTGCGCGAGGGCGAGCGGCCCCGGACCGTCGATGAAAAACCGTTGCCGCCGCTGCATGTCCAGGCGGACATGGCACCGGGTGTGCTGTTGATGGACATCGGTTTTGCCCAACAAGTGTTGGGCTTGCCAGAGCAATTGTCGCGATTGCTGTTGCCGGCCACGTTCAACAAGACGTTGCCGCCAGCGTTCAACGATCGGCTGCAATTCAAACACGCCGACGAAGAAAACAATCTGTCACGCCTGACCGAGAGTTTTCACCTGAACCTCGATGCCCTGGGATTTTTATCGTTCGTGGTGGGGCTGTTCATCGTCCATGCGGCGATTGGCCTGGCCCTGGAGCAGCGCCGCGGCCTGATGCGGACCTTGCGGGCCTGTGGTGTCAGTGCGCGGGTACTGGTTGCCAGCCTGACCCTGGAGTTGGGGATGCTGGCGTTGCTGGGCGGCGTCGCCGGGGTGATCAGCGGCTATTGGCTGGCTAGCCTGTTGTTGCCCGATGTCGCGGCGAGCCTGCGCGGGCTGTACGGCGCTGAAGTGGCCGGGCACTTGAGCCTCAGCCCGTGGTGGTGGCTCAGTGGTGTGGGCTTGAGCCTGCTGGGTGCACTGCTGGCTGGAGCTGACAGCCTGCTGCGGGCGGCGCGCCTGCCGTTGCTGGCGCTGGCCAATCCCCAGGCCTGGCATCAGGCCCATGCACGATGGCTGCGTCGCCAGGGTTGGGTGGCGAGCCTGGCGGCCTTGATCGGCGTGGCAGCGCTGATCGGGGGCAACAGCCTGGCCAGCGGTTTCATCCTGATGACCGCGTTGTTGCTGGGGGCGGCGCTGGCGCTGCCGGTGTTGCTCAACAGTGGCCTGAACCTGCTGTTGCGCCGCAGCCGCTCGGTGCTCGGGCAGTGGTTTCTCGCCGATTGTCGCCAGCAATTGCCGATGTTGAGCCTGGCGCTGATGGCCCTGTTGCTGGCACTGGCGGCGAACATCGGCGCCGGCAGCATGACCGCCGGTTTTCGCCAGACGTTCAACCATTGGCTCGAACAACGGCTCACCGCAGAACTGTACGTCAGCCCGCAAACCCCGGCCCAGGCCGGCGAGCTGCACGCCTGGCTCAAACAGCAGGCGGCGGTCAGCGCGGTGCTGCCCAACTGGCAAGTGAACCTCGCCTTGCAAGGCTGGCCGACGGACCTCTTCGCGATCATCGATCACCCCAACTACCGCCAGCACTGGCCGCTGCTCGAATCAGCCGAAAAACCCTGGGAACAACTGGCCGGCGACGACACGCTGATGCTCAGTGAGCAATTGGCCCGGCGCCTGAAAGTGAAGGTCGGCGACCAGTTGATCCTGCCCACGCCACAGGGCCCTTGGGCGCCGCGTATCGTCGGGATCTATGCCGACTACGGCAACCCCAAGGGCCATATGCTGGTCAATGCCGATCATTTGCTGGCCCATTGGCGGCAACTGACGCCGTATCGCTTCAATCTGCGCATCGAGCCGTCCGCCATCCCGGCGCTGCTGACGGCGTTGCAACAGCGGTTCGGCCTGGATGACAGCCGTATCGTCGATCAGGCCCGGCTCAAGGGATGGTCGACCCAGGTGTTCGAGCGCACCTTCGCGGCCACCGCCGCCCTCAACAGCCTGACGCTGGCGGTGGCCGGGGTGGCGCTGTTCATCAGCCTGCTGACCCAGAGCCAGAGTCGCCTCGGCCAATTGGCCCCCCTGTGGGCGTTGGGCGTGACGCGCCGGCAACTGATGCTGCTCAACCTTGGCCAAACCTGGCTGCTGGCGTTGCTGACCCTGGTGCTGGCCCTGCCGTTGGGCATCGCCCTGGCCTGGTGCCTGGACGCGGTGATCAATGTGCAGGCTTTTGGCTGGCGCCTGCCGTTACAGGTGTTCCCGTTGCAGTTGGTGCAGTTGCTGGCCCTGGCGATGTTCGCCACGTTGCTGGCCTCGGCCTGGCCGCTGTACGCCCTGTATCGCACGCAACCGGCGGATCTGCTGAGGACGTTTGCCCATGAAGATTAGGCTTGGCCTGATGCTGCTGGCAGTGCTCAGCGGTTGCGATGACTCGGCGCCGCCGCAAAAGGGCTTCGCCGGCCTCGGTGACCAGGCGGTGGCGTTCACGCCGGTGGTGCCTGGGCGGGTGTTCGGTTTCCCGGCTGACCACGGCCTGCATGACGGTTTTCGCATCGAGTGGTGGTACGTCACCGCCAACCTCAAGGATGCCCAGGGCCGGGATTTCGGTGTGCAGTGGACGCTGTTTCGCAGTGCTCTGGATGCCGCGCCCCAGGCCAGCGGCTGGCGCAACCAGACGATCTGGCTCGGCCACGCCGCTGTCACTTCTGCCACTGCGCACTATGCGGCCGAGCGCTATGCCCGGGGCGGCGTCGGGCAGGCCGGGGTGCAGGCGGTGCCTTTCAGCGCCTGGATCGACGATTGGCAGTTCAGCACTCAGGCCCCGGGAGCAGAGCCGTTGGCAGACATGCAACTGAAGGCGCGCGACCCGCGTTTCAGCTACGCGTTGCGACTGACGTCGAGCCGTCCGTTGGTGTTGCAGGGGGATCATGGTTTCAGTCAGAAATCGGAACAGGGGCAGGCGTCGTACTACTACAGCCAGCCGTTTTTCCAGGCCCGCGGCGAGCTGGAAATCGACGGCCAGCGCTATCAGGTCAGCGGCCCGGCGTGGTTGGACCGCGAATGGAGCAGCCAGCCGCTGACGGCCAATCAGACCGGCTGGGACTGGTTCTCCCTGCACCTGGACAGCGGCGAACACCTGATGCTTTACCGCATGCGCCACAAGAATGGCGCGCCATACCTCACCGGCACCTGGATCGATGCCGGGGGCCAGTCGCAAACCCTGGACGCCGGGCAGATCAGCCTCGTGCCCCAGGACACCGCCAAGGTGGCCGGGCGCTCGATGCCGATACGCTGGTCCGTCAGGATTCCCGGCAAGCAACTGGACATCACCACCCAGGCGCTGAACCCCAACGCCTGGATGAACCTGCGCATTCCCTATTGGGAAGGACCGGTGAAGGTCAGCGGCAGCCACGGCGGCGAGGGTTATCTGGAAATGACCGGCTATTGAGAATCACTGGAACTCTGCGCGCACGTCGCCCCTCGCTAACGCCGTCACACGTTAAACAATTATTTAAACGGCGACGCGGACATCACCCCAAAGTTCCACTATTATTGGCCCGTTCGCCCAGTGTCAGGCTCTTTACCAGTGCATGGAATGCCGAGGCCGTCGCACTGGGCGAACACCGTCCGAAGCAAAAGAATCCAACGATCGAGATCGAAGTACATCGACCAGCAGCACTGGCCGATGCGCGAATGGCTGTGCTCGATTTAGCCGGCGACTGGCGCGCGCCAGTCGTCGGAACCCGAGGTGCCACTGACTTCATGCGTCCAAGTGATCTTGCGGTAGGTGAAGTGCACGTCTTCCAAGTGAGTAAAGTGGGCGTTTGCCGGGTCCTGGCAGTTGAACATGTAGTCCTTGATCTCGACGACGATTGCGTCCCACAGCGTGGTGGTGAAGTAGTGTTCCTGAGTGCCGGCAGCCGAAGTTCGGAACCATTGGAGCACCACTTCCTCCATGCGCTCTCCGCTAGTCAGTGCCGCCATCAGTAGCGGCGTGGCCTTATCGAACACTTTGGTAATGATAAGAGGCTGATGTACGCGCTGACCGGTTGGCTGGCCGGATTGAGGATCGCGTGGAACAGTGACCTGGTGCTGAAAACCCTGCACCATGATTTTGTCTTCACGTCCTTCCTGATAGATATTGCCAACCGAATCAGCCGTAAATGCACCGGCGGTGATCAGGCCTTGTTTCATGCCTTTGATGGTCATATACGCGGGGGTAGCCAATGGATGCTCTCCTTGCTGGATAACTAAAGGGCCTGGGGCGGCAGTCGCCCCGAGGTGGCCTGACGGTTATCAAGCGCTATGCCATTTCCATAAATGCCTTAGCGATCAAAGAGTTGAGCGATTCATCAGGCATGCATCCCCCGCGATCGACAAAAAAACACGCAGCGGGTTACAGATCCCCGGCGCCAATTCTTGCCGCCCAGGCCTACAGACCTTTCCTATAGCCCCAGTGCGGCGAGGCATTCCTCGACGGAGCGCTGTTGTGTCTGGGCGTACAGCGCCAGTTCATCGAGAGTTGCTCGTCCCAGTGCCGTTTCGAAGGCCTGGCGATTGGACCGGCTGGCATAGTGGCTTTGGGCGGCGTCGCCGAGGTTCGACTGGAAGATGCCGGCGGCGCTGACCGGCAGGAAATCTTCGTACACCAAGGGTTCAGCGCGCAGGTATTGCTGCTCCAGCAACTGTTCCAGCGAGGTCGACGGCTCGATCGTGCCTTTGGCCGCCAGGCCCTTGGGCGTCACGAAATAGCGGAAATACGCCAATGCCTGCCGGCGCAACTCGTCATGATCGTCGGGGAAGGGCGCGAAGTGCTCGGTCATCAACGCGTTGTAGCGCTCGGCATTGGCCTCGTTGGGAAATGCCCCCAGTGCATCGCGTGCGGCGTTCAACAATTGATCGTAGAGCCTGCGGCCCTTGGGCGTGAGGGCGGCGCCGCGTTGTTCGATTTCGCCGAAGCGCGCGCTGTGGCTGCCTTGGGCGGCCGGCTGATCGGTGAAGGCGACCGGCTCGTCGAGGGCCTTGAAGCTGGTCTGGCGCAGCAGGATCGGGCACTGCCGACGGGGCGGGCCTTCGATCACGGCCTTGGGGGTAATGCCATGCACCGGCATCTGCGCCTGGACGATGTCGATGTCCAGGGTGCGCGGCGTCAGGTGGTTGATGTGCGGGCCCTTGAACGCCACGACGTCGGCGATCAGCCGGTGCTGGGCGCTCAGTTGCCGGTACTGTTCGGCGGTGACGGTGGCGCTGTGGTGCCAGCGAAAGGTTTCCAGGGCCTGTAGGACGAAATCCTCTGCCTGCTGCTCCGTCAGGCCGCCCTGGCGTTCGGCCAGGTCGATGAGTTCGAGGGCGCCGGGGGTGAAGATCTGCCGTTTATCCAGCACCGATTCGGCAAAGGCCCGAAGCTCGGCGTTCTCGATCAGTTCCAGGCGCAGCAGTGAGGTGAACACCCGGAACGGGCTGACCTGCAACGCGCTTTCATGCACGGCGCGAAACGCGGTGGAATGCACCGGCACCCCGGCCGGTGTGAGGTCGTAGTAGCCCACCGGCTCCATGCCCATGACCGCAAACAGCCGTCCCAGGGTCGCCAGCTCGGCGGCGGTGCCGACACGGATCGCGCCGTGGCGTTCCAGGTCCAGACGCTGGCGTTCGCCGGTGCTGTCCAGGTGTGCGGCCAGGGACGGATCCTGGGCCAGCACCTGGGCGTTGGTGTGCTCCACCAGTTTCATCAGCGCGCCGTACAGCGGCACCTCGTCGCGGTACATGTCGGACATCGCTTTGGAGAAGCGTTGGCGGATCAGGTCGGGGCTGACGAAGCTCATCGTAAGAATTCCTGGCGAGGACTGTGGGAAAGTTGGACGAAAGATCGCAGCCTTCGCCGGCCCCGGCAAACGAAGAATCTTCAGGACTTCATTCTGCCAGGGACTGATCCACCAGCTCGATCCAGTGCCGCACGGGCGTGCGCCCGGCGCCGTCGAGGTGGGCCTGGCAGCCGACGTTGGCGGTGACGATCAGCGCCGGCTGGCCGCTTTCCAGCGCATTGAGGCGGTTGTCGCGCAGTTGCCGCGCCAAGGCGGGCTGGGTCAGTGAATAAGTGCCCGCCGAGCCGCAACACAGATGGCCGTCGGGCACCTCGGTAAGGTTGAAACCCAGGCGCGTCAGCAGCGCTTCGAGGCGACCGCCGAGTTTCTGCGCGTGCTGCAAGGTGCAGGGGCAATGGACGGCGATGCGCTGGTTGCGGGCCGCACAGATCTGCTCCAGCGGTTCCTTGTCGAGCACTTGCACCAGGTCCAACGCCCGTTCACTCACGTGCCTGGCCTTGGCGGCGTAGGTCGGGTCATGTTCCAGAAGATGCCCGTAGTCCTTGATGAAGGCGCCGCAGCCGCTGGCGGTCTGGACAATCGCTTCGGCGCCGTTTTCCAGGTGCGGCCACCAGGCGTCGATGTTCTGCCGGGCGCGCTCCAGCCCGGCGGCCTGGGCATCGAGGTGATAATCCAGTGCACCGCAGCAGCCGGCCGCTGCGCAAGGGATCACGCTGATGCCGAGCCGATCCAGCACTCGCGCCGCCGAGGCGTTGGTGTTGGGCGACAGGCCCGGTTGCACGCAACCTTCAAGCATCAGCACCCGACGTGGATGCCGCACTGCCGGGTGCTCGCCTTGGGCTGAGGCCGGAGCACGGTGGGGCAGTTTGGCGCTCAGGTCGGTCGGCAGCAGCGGGCGAAACACCGTCCCAAGCCCCAGCAGTGCCTTGAATCGCGCGGGGCTGGTGGCCAGGCTTCGCAGCCCCAGGCGCAGCGCCCGTTGGCCGGCGGGGCGCGGTACGGCTTGATCGACCAGCGCCCGGCCGATGTCCAGCAGGTTGTGGTAATCCACCCCGGACGGGCACGTGGTCTCACAGTTGCGACACGACAGGCAGCGGTCCAGGTGCAGTTGCGTGCTGGCGCTTGGCGGCTGGCCTTCGAGCACCTGCTTGATCAGGTAGATGCGCCCCCGCGGGCCGTCCAGTTCATCGCCGAGCAATTGATAGGTGGGGCAGGTGGCGTTGCAGAAACCGCAATGCACGCAGGTGCGCAGGATCCGTTCGGCTTCCTCGGCGCGGGGTAGATGTTTGCTTTCCTCATTGAACCGAGTCTGCATTAAACCTCCGGGTACATTCGCCCAGGGTTGAACAGCCCCAGGGGATCGAGCCGGGCCTTGAGCTGCCGGTGATAACGCAGCAGCGCCGGGGCCAGCGGCTGGAACGGCGTGTCGGTGGTGCCATGACTGTAGCAGGTGGCATGGCCGCCCACTTCATGGGCCAGGGCCTGCACCGTGTCGGCAGCGGTTTTCAGCCAGCGCTGGGCGCCGCCCCAGTCGATCAGTTGCTCACCGGGCAGGACGAGCGGACCAGTGGCGTTGGGCAACGACAGGCGCCACAGTGGCAGGTTTTCGTCGAAGAAGGCCAGGCGTTGTTCGTTCAGGTCTGTCCAGTATTGGCTATCGATCACTTCGCCGCCGAACCGCTGGTGGGCCGCGCTGACCGAACCTTCGCCGCCTTCCAGGCGCAGGTGCAGGCACTGTCCGTCATGGCTCGCGGCGCTGATGGGCAAAGGCTGCCGGCCCCATTCGACGAGTTTCGCCAGGGCCTCGGTGCTGTCCAGCTCCAGGCGGAGGCTCAGGCACTGGCGGGGCTTGGGCAGCACTTTCAAGGAGACTTCGGTGATCACCCCCAGGCAGCCGAAACTGCCTGTCAGCAGACGCGAGAGGTCGTAGCCGGCGACGTTTTTCATCACCTCGCCGCCGAAACGCAGCAAGGTGCCGTGGCCGCTGATCAGGCGCGTGCCGAGGACGAAGTCGCGCACCGATCCCGCCCACGGACGACGCGGCCCCGATAGTCCGGTGGCGACCATGCCGCCCACTGTGGCGTCGTCGCCGAAGGCCGGTGGCTCGCATGGCAACCGTTGCCCGGCGGCATCGAGGGCGGTGAGCAGTTCGCGCAACGGCGTGCCGGCACGGGCGGTGATGACCAGCTCCGTGGGGTCGTAATGGACGATGCCACGGTGCGCGCGGGTGTCCAGCACTTCGCCGGCCACTTCGCGTCCCAGGAACGCCTTGCTGTTCGAACCCTGGATGCGCAGCGGCGTGGCGTCGGCGCGGGCGCGGTTGACCTGGTCCAACAGCTCGGCGCTGGCGTCGCAGTCCACGAGGTCGATCATCAGAAGCGCTCCAGCTCAGGAAACGGCAACTGCCCGCCGTGAATGTGCATCGCGCCGAACTCGGCGCAGCGGTGCAGGGTAGGGATGTTCTTGCCGGGGTTGAGCAGGCCTTGGGGATCGAACGCCGCTTTTACCGCGTGGAACAGGTTCAATTCGTCGCCGTTGAACTGCGTACACATCTGATTGATTTTTTCCCGGCCGACCCCGTGCTCGCCGGTGATGCTGCCACCCACCTGGACACATAATTCGAGGATTTTTCCGCCCAGGGTTTCGGCGCGTTCCAGTTCGCCGGGCTGGTTGGCATCGAACAGGATCAGCGGGTGCATGTTGCCGTCGCCGGCGTGAAACACATTGGCGACCCGCAGGCCATGTTCGGCACCGAGGCTGGCGATGCGCTGCAGCACCTCGGGCAGGGCGCGTCGGGGGATGGTGCCGTCCATGCAATAGTAGTCCGGCGCCAGGCGGCCCACCGCCGGGAAGGCGTTCTTGCGTCCTGCCCAGAACCGCAGGCGTTCGGCCTCGTCCCGCGCTTGGCGCACCTCGGTGGCACCGGCCTGTTGTAGCACCTGGCGCACGCGCTCGCAGTCGTCATGCACGTCGGCCTCGACCCCATCCAGTTCGCACAGCAGGATCGCTTCGGCGTCCACCGGGTAGCCGGCGTGGATGAAATCTTCGGCGGCGCGGATCGCCAGGTTGTCCATCATTTCCAGGCCGCCGGGGATGATGCCGGCGGCGAGGATGTCGGCCACCGCCCGTCCGGCCTTGTCCACCGAATCGAAACTGGCCAGCAGCACCTTGGCGACCTGGGGCCGGGGCAGCAGCTTGACCGTCACTTCGGTGATCACCCCGAGCAAGCCTTCGGAGCCGGTGAACAAGGCCAACAGGTCCAGGCCTGCCGAGTCGAGGGCTTCGCTGCCCAGGGTCAGGCGTTCGCCTTCGATCGTGAGGATCTCCACGTTCAGCAGGTTGTGCACCGTCAGGCCGTACTTGAGGCAGTGCACGCCACCGGCGTTTTCCGCGACGTTGCCGCCGATGGAGCAGGCGATCTGCGACGACGGATCCGGCGCGTAATACAAGCCGAACGGCGCTGCGGCCTGGGAGATCGCCAGGTTGCGCACCCCCGGCTGAAGCCGTGCGGTGCGTGCATCGGGGTCGATGTGCAGGATCTGGTTGAACCGCGCCATCACCAGCAGCACGCCGCTTGCCAGGGGCAGGGCGCCGCCGGACAAACCGGTCCCGGCGCCCCGGGCGACCACCGGCACATTCCGGGCATGGCAAAGCTTGAGCAGCGCCTGCACCTGCTCGACGCGCCGGGGCAAGACCACCAGCAGCGGCGTGGTGCGGTAGGCCGACAGCCCGTCGCATTCGTAGGGCTTGAGGTCTTCCTCTCGGTGCAGGATGTCCAGGTCGGGAACCTGGGCCTGCAAGGCTGCAAGCAAGGCCTGTTTGTCCACCTTCGGCAAGGGACCGTCGAGGTGTTCGTCGTAGAGGATGTTCATAGGCGACCCCTCAGAAAATGATGATCTGTGGCGAGGGAGCTTGCTCCCGCTCGGCGGCGCAGCCGTCGTTAAGCGGCTGATGCGGTTTGTCTGTTGCACCGCGGCGTCTGGGTTGGGGGGGCTACGCCCCCCAGCGGGAGCAAGCTCCCTCGCCACAGGGTATCCCTTGTATCGCAGTCACTGCCCCAACCCCCGGAGAAACTCCCGGTACAGCACCGCGGTTTTCCCCGGTTTTTCCACCATGGGCATGTGCCCGACCCCGTCCCAGATTTCCACCCGCAGGTCGGCGATGCCCTTGCTCCACACCGGCACGCTGCTGACGTCGATCAGCCGGTCCTTGCGGCCCCACAGCAACAGCGACGGCGCACGAATGTCGGGCAGGCGCGGTTCCATCGGCGGGCTGGCGCGAAAGTCGACGAAGATCTCTGCCAGTTCATCCCTGTGCTGTTCGTAACGCTGGGCCAATGCCGCCAGCACCACGTTCGGTAGCCAGGGCGGCGAGGCCATGGTCATCGCGTAGAACGGTGCGAAATCATCCCGTGAATCCACGAGGAAGGGGTTATGCCCGGCGGCCAGGTGGCGCTCCATGTCGCTGGACTCGGGCGCGGTGACGCCGGCCGGATCGATCAGCGCCAGGGTCAGGATCCGCTCTGGCGAAGTGGCCGCCAGCCACGCGGCGAGGTGGCCCCCCATGGAATTGCCGATCACATGGACCTTGTCCAGGCCACAGGCGTCCAGCAACTCGATCACCCGCCGGGCCTGAGTCGGAATGTCGTAGCCACCGCCCGCCTTGAAGCCGGTTTCGCCATGGCCGGCCAGGTCGGGGATCACCACCCGGTAATCATTGACGAAATACCGGGCAAAGCGCAGCCAGAGGTTCTTGTCGGCGCTGTAGCCATGCAGCATCAGGATGCTGCCGGACGCCTCATAAGGCCCGCCTTGCCAGGTCGACACGGTCATCTCGCTGATGGGGACCGTGATCTTGTGCAACCGGTACAGCCGCGCCTCCAGGGCCATGCCCATGTCATACAACACGTGACCGATGCCCGGGTAGGTCAACCAGCTCCAGGCGATAAACACGGCAAGTAATGCCCACAGCACCAGCATGCTTTGCCCTCCACGGCTCGGACAGAGGTCAGTTCAGGCGCGGGCAAGTGAAGCTCGAACCCCGGAACATGGACCTTCTCTCGGTATAGTCAAAAACCGGGGAGAATCCTGCATTGGAGGGTGAATTAATCGTTTCACGACGTATATCCGGCGGACGCCAGCCTGTCGGCCGGTGTGGGCACACCGACGCTGGACGGCTTTGGGATTGTCGGCGGCAATATCCATACGCCGGAGGAATACGCCGAGGTCGAGAGCGTGGTGCCCAGGATTTATCTGCTGTCGCGGATGATCATGGAGTTGGCAGAGCGGTAAAAGACCGCTCATGCTTTATGACACACAGCATTTGTGGCACCGCTCGGCTGTGGGAGCAAGGCTTGCCCGCGATGAAGGCGACGCGGACTTCTGAGGAACCGCGGCGTCTGCATCGCGAGCAAGCTTTGCTCCCACATGACGGGAGCAAGCTCCCTCGCCACGGGGGATGCGCTGTGGCGGCTAGCGCGCTTCGACGTTATCCAGCGCCCGGTTCGCCAGCAGCCCGCTCAGCTCGATCAACTGCTGGATGCCCAGGGCAACGTGGCGCCTGGAACCGTCCAGGCCGAACGCCAGGTCGCTGATCATGGCATTGGCCGAGGCCAGGGTTTCGCTGAGGTTGGCGAGCAGGGACTCGGTGTCGATGTCGTTGACGACGGTGAAGAGTTGGCTTGGGTCGGTTTCGGAGGGGGTGGGTTTCGGTTTGAGGTAGAAATCGAGCGCGCGGTCGGCGGCTTTGTCGAATTCTTTTTTGTCGGCGGCGGACGGGGCGGTGTCCGGTGGGTTGGGTGTTGGTTTGAACATAAATGAAACTCCCGATGCGTTTGAGGAGCCATTACCCTCTCGCTACCAAACGGAGGGGTGGTGGCCATACGAAGGTTGGTAGACCGGGCATCGGGAGCCGGCGTCTCCGAAGAGACCCTGCGCAGGGCCACCATAAAGCGAAGCGCATGACTGCACTTGCAAGAGGCAACGCTATGCACCGAAGACCCGGGCTACCAAACCCGATCGCTGATTCGTCAGCGACCGGAAAACGATAAAGCCCAGGCCTCAAGGCGCACAAGCCGGCGGATTCTGGCGTAGTTGTAGGCAACGGCGCAAGGCGCGGTAGCCCGTTCCCACGCCGCAGCCAGCTCCGATAAACACACAGGCTTTTGTGACCCTGCACAGCTGTGGGAGCAAGGCTTGCCCGCGATGAAGATGACGTGGACTTCTGAGGAACCGCGGCGTCTGTATCGCGAGCAAGCTTTGCTCCCACAGGTTTCGAGGTGGACACAGCCTTTATGGATACCCCCTCGATCCAATGTGGGAGCAAAGCTTGCTCGCGATGACGTCGGCACATCCAGCATCGATGCA
>NZ_JBMDJD010000034.1:0-56136 GCF_057809015.1 Pseudomonas sp. FG6 | reverse complement strand
TCGTCAGCGGGAGGCGAATTCTACAGCGTTACCCGCTGCTGTCAACACCTCTTTTTCAGCGCTTCCGGACTTCGATGAATTGAAGCCCGCACCACCGAAACCTACTTAACTCATTGAATCTCAAGGAGTTTTCCGCTTCGACTGCGCCGGAAGTGGGGCGAATTATAGAGATCCAGAATCTGCCGTCAACCCCTAATTTGAATTTTCTATCCATAGCCTGCCTTCAGGGTTTAAATCCGGCTGATATATAGACGCTGCAACGCAAAGTGCGCAGTATATTGCTCACACCTGCTCCTTTTGCTCTTCTCTGGATGACTTCCCGCAATGACAGCCTCACCTCGCAACCTGGCGTCCACCTTATTCCCGGTTGCCCTGATTCTAATAGCCATGGCATCCATTCAATCCGGAGCCTCCCTCGCCAAAAGCATGTTCCCGGTCATCGGGGCTCAGGGAACCACGACGCTACGGCTGATTTTCGCCAGCATCATCATGCTGATATTGCTGCGTCCCTGGCGCGCCAAGCTCACAGCCCAATCCCTGCGCACGGTGATCGTCTACGGGATGGCACTGGGCGGCATGAACTTTCTCTTCTATATGTCGTTACGCACCGTTCCGCTGGGGATTGCCGTTGCACTGGAATTCACCGGCCCTCTCGCGGTAGCGATCTATGCCTCACGCCGGGCCATCGATTTCCTGTGGATCGCCTTGGCCGTGGTCGGGCTGCTGCTGTTGATACCGACCGGCGCAACCCATGCGGGCATTGACTTGATCGGAACGGGGTATGCGCTGGGCGCCGGTGTCTGCTGGGCACTCTACATCCTGTTCGGGCAGAAGGCCGGCGCGGACAATGGTGTGCAGACCGCCGCGCTGGGCGTCATGATCGCCGCCCTGTTCGTCGCACCGATAGGCCTCATCCATGCGGGCTCCGCGCTGCTTACACCGAGCCTCATTCCAATCGCCATTGGCGTCGCGATCCTCTCCACCGCCCTGCCCTACACCCTGGAGATGATCGCCCTGACTCGCATGCCGGCCCGAACCTTCGGCACCCTGATGAGCATCGAACCGGCGTTCGGCGCCTTGTCGGGGCTGGTGTTCCTTCAGGAATACCTGTCCCTGGCCCAATGGGCCGCCATTGCCTGCATCATCCTGGCGTCGGTCGGCGCAACACTGACGATGAATACCCGTGCAAAGCCGGTCGTCCCGGCAGATTGAGACAGGATTTAACGTAGCTCTGGCATTTGCCCCGCATTTAGGCCATGTTTAGGCCGGTAACCTAATGTCAGACATGGATTTTTTCATACAGGACGTCATGAACGCTTCAAGCAAGAGCGAGCACAATCGTACGTGGACATCAGATTTGCGGCGATTATAAGGACGGGAATGAAACGAATTTTGCTATTGGTCGTCGTGCTGGCAGTGGCGGGTTGTGCGGCGACAACGAAAACTGAAGTCAAGCGTGGCAAAAAAGGCTTGCACATCGACTGCTCCGGTTTGTCCTCCTCATGGGGTCAGTGCGCGGCCAGCGCGGCCAACTCATGCGCTCCCAAGGGCTACAAGGTGATCGCAAAATCCGGAGACTCCGTTGAGGAACCCGGAGACTACCCCTTCGGACTCAATCCTGCGGGCTACACCAGCCGCAGTATGATCGTCATCTGCAAATAGTCAGCGGGCGATCCCCGCTGACTATTTCTGTACCTTGCCCCCAAACCCGCAACGGGTTAGATGGCAGTTGTCCGCTCGTTCAACCATTGCAAGGCCTCGCCCGCCAGCAATGGGCTCAATCGGCGCCGGACCTCAGCGTGGTAGGCGTTGAACCAGTCTTTTTCTTCCCGGGTCAGCAGCGAAGCCTCCAGGCAGCGGGTGTCGATCGGGCATAGGGTTAGGGTTTCGAACTCAAGGAACTCACCAAACTCACTGTTCCCCGCTTCACGGTTCAACACCAGGTTCTCGATGCGCACGCCCCAGCGGCCCGGACGATAAGTGCCCGGCTCGATGGAGGTGATCATTCCAGGCTGCATGGCGGTTTGTGGTGCGGCAGCGGCTTGATAGGCAATCACCTGCGGGCCTTCATGGACGTTGAGGAAATAGCCAACGCCATGACCGGTGCCATGACCGTAATCCACCTGCTCGGCCCAGATCGGCGCACGGGCGATGGCATCGAGCAACGGCGAGAGAATGCCCCGTGGGAATTTGGCGCGGGATAAGGCGATCACGCCCTTGAGTACGCGGGTGCAATCGCGTTTCTGCTCAGCAGTTGGAGTTCCCACCGGCACCATGCGGGTGATGTCAGTGGTGCCACCCAAGTACTGGCCGCCGGAATCGATCAGCAACAAACCGTCTCCTTCGATGACGGCGTGGGCCTCTGGCGTCGCGTGGTAATGGGGCATGGCGCCATTGGCGTTGAACGCGGCAATGGTATTGAAGCTCAAGGAAACAAAATCCGGCCGGCGAGTACGGGCTGCGGTCAGGTGCTCATCGATCGTCAGCTCGGTAATGCGCTCGCGCGCCCAGGCACTTTCCAGCCAGGCAAAGAACTCACAAAGCGCGGCCCCGTCCTGCTCCATCGCACGACGGATATGTTCGGCGTCGGCCAGGCTTTTTCGCGACTTAGCCAGCGTCGTCGGGTTAAGCCCCTCGATCAGCTTTACGTCACTGCCCAGGTTATCCAACAAACCAACAGTAACCCGGGCTGGATCGATCTGCAGGCTCGCACCGCCGGGCACCTCCCGCAGCGCACTGGCCGCCTCGCTGTAGTCACGCACGCTCACGCCGTCTTGCTCAAGAGCGGCACGCAGTGACGCATCAACCTTGTCCAGCGCCACGAACAGCGTCGCCTGCTGCTGATTGATCAAGGCGAAGGAGACAAACACCGGATTGAACGACACGTCCGCGCCACGCAGGTTGAACAGCCAGGCGATGTCATCCAGGGTCGCGATGAAATGCCAGTCGGCACCGCGCTCCTTCAGGGATTGGCGCAGCATGGACAGCTTCTCGACACGGCTGACGGTCGCCTGGGGTGGCAAGTGTGCGTACACCGGTTGATCGGGCAAGCTTGGGCGATCGGTCCAGACCTCCTTCAGCAGGTCGATGTCGGTACGCAATCGCGCGCCGCGTTCCTCGAGCCGGGTGCCAAGGGTACGGGCCGATGCCACGGCCATGACGGCACCGTCGACCGCTACCACTGCGCCTTCAGGTGTCTGCTCGGCCAGCCAATCCAGTGGACCAGGCTGGCCCGGAATCAGTTTAACCAGCTCGATGCCACTGCCGTCGAGCTCCTTGGTGGCCTGCTCCCAGTAGCGGCTGTCGGCCCAGATCCCGGCGAAATCGCCGGTCACGATCAGCGTGCCCACCGAGCCATGGAAGCCCGACAGCCATTGCCGCCCTTGCCAATACCCCGGCAAGTATTCCGACAGGTGCGGGTCAGCCGATGGCACCAGCAACGCATGCACGCCCTCCCGGCGCATCCGTTCGCGGATGTGCGCCAGGCGCTGGGGAATCACTCCGTGAATCAAAGGCTCGGTGCTCATCGTTTCTCCTGCTTATCAGTTATTCCGCGAGCTTAGCAGGCATCGCATCGAAGCTCAGCCCTCAACCGAGGCTTTCGAGCAACAACGGATAGAGCGAGGCAACCAACAGCAACGCCATGCCCCAGTTGAACACCCGCAGCCAGCGGCGATCACGCAACAAGCTGCGCAACAGGCTGCCGCACACCACCCACACGCTCACACTCGGCAGGTTGATCAAGGCAAACACCGCCGCGATCACCACCACATTGAAGAAATAGCCTTGAAGCGGCGTGTAGGTGCTGATGGCACCGATGGCCATGATCCAGGCCTTGGGGTTGACCCATTGGAATGCGGCCGCGCCCCAATAGGTGATCGGTGTGCTTTTCCCCGCCTGGTTTTCCGAGACCGGACCAGATCGGGCAATTTTCCACGCCAGGTACAGCAGGTACGCCGCGCCCAAATAACGCAGGACGGTGTACAGCAACGGATAGGTCTGGAACATCGCGCCCAGGCCAAAGCCCACCGCCAGCACCAGGAAAAAGAAGCCGCAGGTGATACCCAGCATGTGTGGAATGGTGCGGTTGAAACCGAAATTGACGCCGGAAGCCAGCAACATGGTGTTGTTGGGACCGGGCGTGATCGACGTCACGAGGGCAAACAGGGCGAAGCCCAGCAGCAGGTCAACAGAGAGGGTCATGGCGGGTCTAATCCATCGGGCGGTCAGTCAAGCCATGACCCTACCCCACGTCCCCGTCCAAACCTATGAACAGTCAGGCGAAACTTCGAGCAGTACAGTCCCTCAGCTTGACCGGCCCGGCTGCTGCGCGACCTGCTCGGCACTCATCTGGCCCTGCTCGTCGAACACCGTGTTTTTTTGCGCGGTGCCAAGCAGTTCGGCTTTTTTCGCATGGTACTCATCGAACGACAGGCCCCTGCGGTTCAAGGCTTCAAGAGCCAGCTCCCTGGTTTCGTCAGCCGTGTAGGGACGCAGCTCCGGAGACGAAGCGGCACAACCACTCAAGAGGGCGGCCAGCAGCAAAACAGCAAGGGTACGGTTCATGGCGAGTGTCCGGGTTTCTAGCGTTGGGCGATGAACAAAGGCTACGCCCCGGCCCTGCGCAGCAGAAATCAACCCTCTCGATAGTGGCTATTACCTTTGCGGATCAGCCACCAGAAGCCCTGCTCGCCCCTTTCGCTGCGTTGAAGCGCCGCCCCGCCGTCAAGACGTTCGTCGGGACGGGCGCCCCTCCAGGCTTGCAGGCCTATAGTGGAGGACGCAAATGGACGAAGAGCCTCTTCCTCCCATAACAACAAGGAGAAACGTCATGGGCGTCAAAGCCATTCCCGAGGGTTTCCAGAACATCACGCCTTACCTGGGCATTCAAAAAGCTGCCGAAGCCATCGATTTCTACAAAAAAGCCTTCAATGCCACCGAAGTCATGCGCCTGGCCATGCCCGATGGCGGCGTGGGGCATGCCGAACTGCGGATCAACGGTTATCCGATCATGCTCGGCACACCGTGCGATCAAGGCCCGCTGAAGAACCCGGACTCATCGCCATCGGTCGGCCTGCATCTATACGTGGAGGACGTGGATCGCGCCTATGCCCAGGCCATTGCCGCCGGCGGCACGGTGATCTCCGAGGTCAAGGACCAGTTCTACGGTGATCGTACCGGGACCCTCAAGGATCCGTTCGGGCATGTGTGGTTCCTGGCGACGCACAAGGAGGACCTGAGCCAGGATCAGATCGAGCAGCGGGCCAGGGAGATGTTCCAGCAGCAGGGCTGATCATCTCCGACAGGAGGCTGACCTGTGGGCGAGCCGGCTCCGGGCGACGTTCCGACGATGAAGCCGGCACCTTCAACAGTTGCGTTGGCTGCACCACCGCCATCGCGAGCAGGCTCGCTCCCACAGGGTTCAACTCAATTCAGGACTTCTCCCGGCACCCGCACGAACCCTTCCATCAACACCCGAGCGCTGCGGCTCATGATGGCTTTGTTCACGGTCCATTCGCCGTTGACCTGGCTGGCCTCGGCGCCGACGCGCAAGGTGCCGGAGGGGTGGCCGAAGCGTACGGCGTTGCGCTCGGTGCCGCCGGCCGCGAGATTGACCAGCGTGCCGGAAATCGCGGCGGCCGTGCCGATGGCGACGGCGGCGGTGCCCATCATCGCGTGGTGCAGCTTGCCCATGGACAGCGCCCGCACCAGCAGGTCGACGTCCTTGGCCGCCACGGCCTTGCCGCTGGATGAAATGTAATCCGCCGGCGCGGCGACGAACGCCACTTTCGGCGTGTGCTGGCGCTGGGCAGCTTCGTCCAGGTGCTTGATCAGCCCCATGCGCAAGGCGCCGTGGGCACGGATGGTTTCGAACATCGCCAGGGCCTTGGGATCACCATTGATCGCGCCCTGCAACTCGGTGCCGGTGTAGCCGACGTCCCGGGCATTGATGAAAATCGTCGGGATACCCGCGTTGATCAAGGTCGCCTTGAGCGTACCCACGCCCGGCACTTCAAGATCATCCACCAGGTTGCCGGTGGGGAACATCGAGCCGCCACCGCCCTCTTCGTCCGCTGCCGGGTCCATGAATTCCAATTGCACTTCGGCCGCCGGAAAGGTCACACCGTCGAGTTCGAAGTCACCGGTTTCCTGTACCGCGCCCTCGGTGATCGGCACATGGGCGATGATGGTCTTGCCGATGTTGGCCTGCCAGATCCGCACCACGGCCACGCCGTTCTGCGGGATGCGAGCAGCGTCCACCAAGCCGCTGCTGATGGCAAACGAGCCCACCGCCGCCGACAGGTTGCCGCAGTTGCCGCTCCAGTCCACGAAGGGCTTGTCGATGGAGACCTGGCCGAACAGGTAATCCACGTCATGGTCGGCCCGGGTGCTCTTGGACAGGATCACGGTCTTGCTGGTGCTAGACGTCGCGCCGCCCATGCCATCGATCTGCTTCTCGTAGGGGTCGGGGCTGCCGATCACCCGCAGCAACAGCGCATCGCGCGCGGCGCCGGGAACGCGGGCCGCTTCGGGCAGCTCTTGCAGGCTGAAGAACACGCCTTTGCTGGTGCCGCCCCGCATGTAAGTCGCGGGGATCTTGATTTGAGGCGAGTGAGCCATGTGTGCTTGCTCCATTGAAGCCGGCGGCCAAAGGACTCAGGTTCCTTTGGCCGCGCGCAGAGGTTTAAACGGCAACCGCCGATTCGAGGAAGTCCTGGGCAAAGCGCTGCAACACGCCACCGGCCTCGTAGATCGACACTTCTTCGGCGGTGTCGAGGCGGCAGGTCACCGGCACTTCGACGCGCTCGCCGTTCTGGCGGGTGATGACCAGGGTCAGCGTCGCCCGTGGCGTGCGTTCGCCGATCACGTCATAGACCTCGCTACCGTCGATGCCCAGGGTCTTGCGGTCGGTACCGGGCTTGAACTCCAGCGGCAGCACGCCCATGCCCACCAGGTTGGTGCGGTGGATGCGCTCGAACCCTTCGGCGACGATGGCCTCGACACCGGCCAGGCGCACGCCCTTGGCCGCCCAGTCCCGCGACGAGCCCTGGCCGTAGTCGGCGCCCGCGACGATGATCAACGGCTGCTTGCGCTCCATGTAGGTCTCGATGGCCTCCCACATGCGCATGACCTTGCCTTCCGGCTCGACCCGGGCCAGTGAACCCTGCTTGACCTTGCCGTTTTCCTGGACCATTTCGTTGAACAGTTTCGGGTTGGCGAAGGTGGCACGCTGCGCGGTCAGGTGGTCGCCCCGGTGCGTCGCGTAGGAGTTGAAGTCCTCTTCCGGCAGGCCCATTTTCGCCAGGTACTCACCTGCAGCGCTGTCGAGCATGATGGCGTTGGACGGCGACAGGTGATCGGTGGTGATGTTGTCCGGCAGCACCGCCAGCGGACGCATGCCCTTGAGCGGCCGCGCGCCGGCCAACGCGCCTTCCCAATACGGCGGGCGACGGATATAGGTGCTTTGTGGGCGCCAGTCGTACAGCGGCGTCACTTTCGGCCCGGTGTCTTCCTGGATGGCGAACATCGGGATGTACACCTGGCGGAACTGTTCCGGTTTCACCGCGGCCTTGACCACGGCTTCGATTTCCTCGTCGCTCGGCCAGATGTCCTTGAGGCGGATTTCCCGACCGTCCACCACGCCCAGCACATCCTTCTCGATGTCGAAGCGAATGGTCCCGGCGATGGCATAAGCGACCACCAGCGGCGGCGATGCGAGGAATGCCTGCTTGGCGTACGGGTGGATACGACCGTCGAAGTTGCGGTTGCCCGACAACACGGCGGTGGCATAGAGGTCGCGGTCGACGATTTCCTGTTGGATCACCGGGTCCAGCGCACCGGACATCCCGTTGCAGGTGGTGCAGGCGAAGGCCACCACGCCGAAGCCCAATTGCTCAAGCTCAGGCGTCAGGCCGGCCTCGTCGAGGTACAGCGCCACGGTTTTCGAACCCGGTGCCAGCGACGACTTGACCCACGGCTTGCGGGCCAGGCCCAGGCGGTTGGCGTTGCGCGCCAGCAAGCCGGCGGCGATCACGTTGCGCGGGTTGCTGGTGTTGGTGCAACTGGTGATGGCGGCGATGATCACCGCGCCGTCAGGCATTTGCCCCGGCACATCGTCCCACTGACCGGAGATGCCCTTGGCCGCCAGGTCCGACACCGCGACACGGGCGTGCGGGTTGCTCGGGCCGGCCATGTTGCGCACCACCGACGACAGGTCGAAGGTCAGGCCGCGCTCGTACTGGGCGCCCTTGAGGCTGTCGGCCCACAGGCCCACCTGCTTGGCGTAGGTTTCCACCAACTGCACTTGCGCATCTTCGCGGCCGGTGAGTTTCAGGTAATCGATGGTCTGTTGGTCGATGTAGAACATCGCCGCCGTGGCGCCGTATTCCGGGGCCATGTTGGAGATGGTCGCGCGGTCGCCGAGGGTCAGGGCGCGGGCGCCTTCGCCGAAGAACTCCAGCCAGGCGCCGACGACTTTTTGCTTGCGCAGGAATTCGGTCAGCGCCAGCACCATGTCGGTGGCGGTGATGCCCGGTTGCAGCTTGCCGGTCAGCTCGACACCGACAATTTCCGGCAGGCGCATCCACGAGGCACGGCCGAGCATCACGCTCTCGGCTTCCAGGCCACCGACGCCGATGGCGATCACCCCCAGGGCGTCGACATGGGGCGTGTGGCTGTCGGTGCCCACGCAGGTGTCGGGGAACGCCACGCCGTCGCGCTGCTGGATCACCGGGGACATTTTTTCCAGGTTGATCTGGTGCATGATCCCGTTGCCCGGCGGGATCACGTCGACGTTCTTGAAGGCCTTCTTGGTCCAGTTGATGAAATGGAAACGGTCTTCGTTGCGCCGGTCTTCGATGGCGCGGTTCTTGGCGAACGCCTGGGGATCGAAGCCTGCGCTTTCCACCGCCAGGGAGTGGTCGACGATCAACTGGGTCGGCACCACCGGGTTAACCTGCGCCGGGTCGCCGCCCTGCTGGGCAATGGCGTCGCGTAAACCAGCCAGGTCCACCAGGGCGGTCTGGCCGAGGATGTCATGGCACACCACCCGCGCCGGGAACCAGGGGAAGTCCAGGTCACGCTTGCGCTCGATCAGTTGCAGCAGCGACTCGCCCAGTGTCGCCGGCTCGCAGCGGCGCACCAGGTTTTCCGCCAGCACGCGGGAGGTGTACGGCAGGCCGTCGTAGGCGCCGGGACGGATGGCCTCCACGGCCCCGCGAACGTCGAAATAATCCAGCGAAGTGCCGGGCAGCGGTTTGCGAAATTCTGTGTTCATCGTCAGGACTCAGGTCACGGTGGTTTCAGGAGGGGCGCGCAACCCTTGAAGTCAACTCGGGCCCCTGTGGGATCGCCGCACCGCCGCTCCCACAGGGTTTTTCGGTTTCTTCAGTGGTTACGCCAAGCCCCTCCCATTCAGCGGCGTTCGATCGGCACGAACTTGCGCTGTTCGACGCCGGTGTATTCGGCGCTCGGACGGATGATGCGGTTGTTGGCGCGTTGTTCGAACACGTGGGCGGCCCAGCCGGTCAGGCGCGAGCAGACGAAGATCGGCGTGAACAACTTGGTCGGGATGCCCATGAAGTGGTACGCCGAGGCATGGTAGAAATCGGCGTTGGGGAATAGCTTCTTCTGCTCCCACATGGTCTTGTCGATGGCTTCGGAGACCGGGAACAGCACCGTGTCGCCGACTTCAGCGGCGAGTTTCTTCGACCAGCCCTTGATCACCTCGTTGCGCGGGTCGTTGTCCTTATAGATCGCGTGGCCGAAGCCCATGATCTTGTCCTTGCGCGCCAGCATGCCGAGGGTGCCGTCGATGGCCTCCTGGGGTGAGCTGAAACGCTCGATCATTTCCATCGCCGCTTCGTTGGCGCCGCCGTGCAGTGGGCCGCGCAACGAGCCGATGGCCGCGGTGATGCAGGAGAACAGGTCCGACAAGGTCGAGGCACAGACGCGGGCGGTGAAGGTCGAGGCGTTGAATTCGTGCTCGGCGTAGAGGATCAGCGACACGTTCATCACCTTGACGTGCAGCTCGCTCGGCTTCTTGCCATGCAGCAG
Organism: Pseudomonas sp. FG6; assembly: GCF_057809015.1. Classification (NCBI taxonomy): domain Bacteria; kingdom Pseudomonadati; phylum Pseudomonadota; class Gammaproteobacteria; order Pseudomonadales; family Pseudomonadaceae; genus Pseudomonas; species Pseudomonas sp. FG6. Next base: position 46,080 of record NZ_JBMDJD010000034.1, on the reverse strand, counting down.
GTGCAGGAAGTGGCCGCCGATGGAAGGCTCGTCGCTGACGCAGTCGATGCGCAGGCCTTCATGGCTGAAGCGATACCAGTAGCACATGATCGCGGGGAACGCGGCCAGCAGGCGGTCGGTCTTGTCGTGCTGCTGGGAAAAATCCTCTTCGGGCTCCAGGTTGCCCAGGAACGAGCAGCCGGTGCGCATCACGTCCATCGGATGGGCGTCGGCGGGGATGCGCTCCAGCACTTCCTTCAGGGCCTGGGGCAAGTCCCGCAGTTGGCGCAGCTTGCCGATGTAGGCGTCCAGCTGGGCCTGGGTCGGCAGCTCGCCGTACAGCAGCAGGTAGGCCACTTCTTCAAATTGAGCATCCGCCGCCAGATCGCGAACGTCGTAGCCGCGATAGGTCAGGCCGGCGCCCGACTGGCCTACGGTGGACAATGCGGTCTGCCCGGCCACCTGGCCACGGAGCCCGGCGCCACTGAGTACTTTTGCTTCGGCCATTTGCTTGTCTCCATTTCTTGAATTTGTAGGGGGAGTCGCGCCTTACTTCTTCGCCGCGAACAACGCATCGAGCTTCTGCTCGAAGGTGTGGTAGTCGATGCGATCGTAAAGCTCCATGCGGGTCTGCATGGTGTCGATGACATTCTGTTGCGTACCGTCGCGGCGGATCGCGGTGTAGACGTTCTCGGCTGCCTTGTTCATGGCGCGGAAGGCCGACAGCGGGTACAGCACCAGCGACACGTCGGCACCGGCCAGCTGTTCGGTGGTGTACAGCGGGGTCGCGCCGAATTCGGTGATGTTGGCCAGGATCGGCGCTTTCACACGGTTGGCGAACAGCTTGTACATCTCAAGCTCGGTGATGGCTTCCGGGAAAATCATGTCGGCACCGGCCTCGATGCAGGCGGCGGCGCGGTCCAGGGCCGACTCCAGGCCTTCCACAGCCAGGGCATCGGTGCGGGCCATGATCACGAAACTGTCATCGGTGCGCGCATCGACGGCCGCCTTGATGCGGTCGACCATCTCCTGCTGCGAGACGATTTCCTTGTTCGGCCGGTGACCGCAACGCTTGGCGCCGACCTGGTCCTCGATATGAATGGCCGCCGCACCGAACTTGCTCATCGACTTGACCGTGCGCGCCACGTTGAACGCCGAGGAACCGAAACCAGTGTCCACGTCCACCAGCAGCGGCAGGTCACAGACATCGGTGATGCGGCGCACGTCGGTGAGCACGTCATCCAGGCCGGTAATGCCCAGGTCCGGCACGCCGAGGGAACCGGCCGCCACACCGCCACCCGACAGGTAGATCGCCTTGAAACCGGCGCGCTTGGCCAACAACGCATGGTTGGCGTTGATGGTGCCCACCACTTGCAGCGGGTGCTCGGTGGCGACCGCGTCGCGGAAGCGCTGGCCTGGCGTGCTCTTGCTGGAACTCATGACTCACCTCGTTCAGTGGTGGCGCTGTCCTGGTAATGACGCGCGATGTTGCGTTTGGAGGCGCCGATGTGCCGGCGCATCAATAATTCGGCCAGTTCGCCGTCACGGTCGGCGATGGCGTCGAGAATCCGGTGGTGCTCGGCAAAGGCCTGGCGCGGACGGTTGGGCGTGGTGGAAAACTGGATGCGGTACATGCGCACCAGTTGGTACAACTCGCCGCAGAGCATTTGCGTCAGGGTGCGGTTGCCGCTGCCCTGGATGATCCGGTAGTGGAAATCGAAATCGCCTTCCTGCTGGTAATAGCCGACACCGGCCTGGAACGCCGCATCACGCTCGTGGGTTTCCAGCACTTGGCGCAACTCGTCGATTTCTTCCACGCTCATGCGCTCGGCCGCCAGGCGGCAGGCCATGCCTTCGAGGGATTCGCGGATTTCGTAGAGTTCCAGCAGCTCGGCGTGGCTCAGCGACACCACGCGGGCACCGACGTGGGGCACGCGCACCAGCAGGCGCTGACCTTCCAGGCGATGGATCGCCTCGCGCAGCGGCCCACGGCTGATGCCATAGGTGCGGGCCAGCTCGGGCTCGGAGATCTTGCTGCCGGGGGCAATCTCGCCCTTGACGATGGCGGCCTGGATACGCCGGAAGACGTTCTCGGACAGGGTCTCCGAGTCGTCCTGGGCCATCACCGGGGTTTCGAGCTGATCGAGCATATTGTCGACACCTTGAAAATCAATATGGCAAAAACTAACCAATAGCCAGCGATACGTCAAAGCAAAAAACGATATTGTCGACAATCGTCTAATAGAGGGCGCAGTAATAACCGGCTGTCCCCCACCCTCGATAGCGCCCGGCCAGCGCTGGCGCCAGAAAACCACCGTGCTAGAATGCCGCCGCTATATTGGCTGCTCTCCTGCTCGTTCTTTTTATAGGGCATGGAGAAGGCCATCGAAGGAGCTTGTGCAGTAATGCCAGGGCCCGACCCGATACACGGAACGCTGCGCACCAGGATCTATGACACTCAAGCCCTTATCTGCTGCTTTTTATTTCATGTGCCTGCCGGGGCTTGCCGCGGCGGGTGAAAAAACCGTGTACGGTCTCAACGAATACGCCACCTTGCAGGGCATCGACCTGGAGGTCGCCGCCAAGCTCGATACCGGTGCCAAGACCGCCTCACTCAGCGCCCGGGACATCAAGCGTTTCAAGCGCAATGGCGAATCCTGGGTGCGGTTCTACCTGGCCATCGACGCCGCCCATTCGCACCCCATCGAACGCCCCCTCGCCCGTGTCAGCAAGATCAAGCGCCGCGCCGGCGACTACGACCCGGAAGAAGGCAAGAAATACACGGCCCGGCCGGTCATCGAACTGGACATCTGCATGGGCTCGGCCCTGCGCAGCATCGAAGTGAACCTGACCGACCGCAGCGCCTTCCAATACCCGTTGCTGATCGGCTCCGAGGCGCTCAAGCGCTTCGACGCGCTGGTCGACCCCAGTCTTAAATACGCTGCTGGCAAACCCGCCTGCGCCAATGCCGCTCAAATCGCAGAGTAATTCCAATGCGCTCGCTTACCCTCCATTTGAAAATACTGATCGCCATCCTGGTGGTGCTGGGCCTGTCGGTGACGGCCTATCAGATTTTCGTGCTCGGCATTCCAGTGACCGAAGACGCCACCGACGACTTGTGGAACATCGACGCCAAGGTCGAATTCGTACCCAACGCCAAGGATCCGGTGAAGATCCAGATGTTCGTGCCGCCCCTGAGCCGCGACTATGTCAGCCTCAACGAGAGCTTCATTTCCAATAACTACGGGGTGGCGGTCAACCGGGTCGACGGCAACCGCAAGGTGACCTGGTCGGCCCGTCGGGCCAAGGGCAACCAGACGCTGTACTACCGCCTGGTGCTGACCAAGCGCTACAGCGCCGAAAAAACCAAGATCAAGGGCCCGACCTTCCGCGACAGCATCGCCGTCGAAGGCCCTGAAAAGCTGGCCGCCGAAGCCCTGCTCGCGCCCATCCGCCAACATTCGGCCGACGTCGAAACGTTCATCAGCGAAGCGATCAAGCGGGTCAACAACCTCAATGACGACAACGTCAAGCTGTTGCTGGCCGGCGACCCTTCTTCGGTCAACAAGGCCCGAATCGTCGAACTGGTGCTGTCCATCGCCCACGTGCCGGTGGAAAAGGTCCACACCATCCGCCTGGTGGCCGATCAACCGCAGACGCCTGAACTGTGGCTGCGCAGTTTCAACGGCAACGACTGGCTGTACTTCAACCCGGACACTGGCGAACAGGGCCTGCCCACCGACCGCCTGCTGTGGTGGACCGGCGATGAAAACCTGATCACCGTCGATGGCGGCAAGAAAGCCACCGTGACCTTCAGCATGAACAACAGCGAAATGAACGCCATTCGCCTGGCCAAGCTGACGGACGAGAACACCGACGCCAACTTCCTCGAATACTCGCTCTACGGCCTGCCGCTGCAAACCCAGCAGACCTTCATGATCATGGTGATGATCCCGATCGGCGTGCTGGTGATCCTGATCCTGCGCAACCTGATCGGCCTGCAGACCCTGGGCACCTTCACCCCGGTGCTGATCGCCCTGGCTTTTCGCGAGACCCAACTGGGCTTCGGCATCATCCTGTTCACGCTGATCACCACGCTCGGCCTGTCGCTGCGCTCCTACCTCGAACACCTCAAGTTGCAGATGCTGCCGAGGCTTTCGGTGGTCCTGACGTTCGTCGTCGTGCTGATTGCCGCCATCAGCCTGTTCAGCCACAAGCTGGGCCTGGAGCGCGGCCTGTCGGTGGCCCTGTTCCCGATGGTGATCCTGACCATGACCATCGAACGCCTGTCGATCACCTGGGAAGAGCGCGGCGCCGGCCATGCGATGAAAGTCGCCATCGGCACGCTGTTCGCCGCGTCCCTGGCGCACCTGATCATGAGCGTGCCGGAACTGGTGTACTTCGTGTTCACCTTCCCGGCCATCCTGCTGATCCTGGTGGGCTTCATGCTGGCCATGGGTCGCTATCGCGGCTACCGCCTGACCGAGCTGGTGCGGTTCAAGGCCTTCCTCAAGGCTGACTCCTGATGTTCGGCCTCTGGAAGACCTGGAAGGCCCTGGAAGCCCGGGGCATCATGGGCATCAACCGGCGTAACGCCGACTACGTGCTCAAGTACAACAAGCGCAGCCTGTACCCCATCGTCGATGACAAGATCATCACCAAGGAACGGGCCATCGCCGCCGGCATCCACGTGCCGGAACTGTACGGGGTGATCTCCACCGAGAAGGAAATCGACAAGCTCGACGAGATCATCGGCGGGCGCACCGACTTCGTGATCAAGCCGGCCCAGGGCGCTGGCGGCGACGGTATCATCGTCATCGCCGATCGTTTCGAGGGCCGTTATCGCACGGTGTCCGGCAAGATCATCAGCCATGAGGAAATCGAGCACCACGTCTCCAGTATCCTCACCGGCCTGTATTCCCTGGGCGGGCACCGTGACCGGGCGCTGATCGAATACCGAGTCGTGCCGGACCAGATCTTCAAGAGCATCAGCTACGAAGGCGTGCCGGACATCCGTATCATCGTGCTGATGGGCTATCCGGTGATGGCCATGCTGCGCTTGCCGACGCGCCAGTCCGGCGGCAAGGCCAACCTGCACCAGGGCGCCATCGGCGTGGGCGTGGACCTCGCCACCGGCCTGACCCTGCGCGGCACCTGGCTGAACAACATCATCGCCAAGCACCCCGACACCACCAACGCGGTGGACGGTGTGCAACTGCCCTACTGGGACGGTTTCATGAAACTGGCCGCCGGTTGCCATGAACTGTGCGGGCTGGGCTACATCGGCGTGGACATGGTGCTGGACCAGGAAAAAGGCCCATTGATCCTGGAACTCAACGCGCGCCCGGGGCTTAACATCCAGATCGCCAACGACTGCGGCCTGACCCTGCGCACCCATGCAGTGGAAGCCCACCTGGAAAAACTCAAGGCCCGGGGTGTCGTCGAAACCGTGCAAGAGCGCGTGGCGTTTGCCCAGGAGCTGTTTGGGCATATTCCGCCGGTTGAGGGTTGAGGCTGAAGGTTGAACCCTTGTGGCGAGGGAGCTTGTTCCCGCTGGGTTGCGCAGCAACCCTAAAGCCCGACAACTCGGTGTATCAGATTGATCCCACTCAACTGCCCTAGGGGGTCGCTTCGCAACCCAGCGGGAGCAAGCTCCCTCGCCACGGGTCCATTGAGCTTTCGGACGTGTGCAATACCGACATCCCTCTAGGAGCAAATCCTACAGGGGATTACAATCGCTCCCCCCGCCTGAACGGCTGACCCGCCCCGCCCATGCCAACCTGTTCCGTACACCCACTGCCCTACCGCGCCAACCCCGCCGAGTACTTCGCGGCGATCCGCCATGCCCCCGGCAGCGTGCTGCTCGACAGTGGCCGCCCGAGTGCCGAACGCGGTCGCTACGACCTGCTCAGCGCCTGGCCGCTGGAGCAACTGGCGGTACTGCCGAACGAGCGCGGCGGCGCTTTCCTGCAACGTTTGCGCAACCAACTGACACAGCTGGGTGAAGCGGCACTGCCTGCCACGGTGCAATTGCCCTTCGCCGGTGGCCTGATCGGCTACCTGAGCTACGACTTTGGCCGACACCTCGAAGCGCTGCCGTCCCACGCCGTGGACGACCTGCAAATGCCCGACGCGCGTTTCGGTGTGTACGACTGGGCACTGGTCACCGACCACCAGGCCGGCACCAGCCAACTGGTGTTCCACCCCCATTGCGGCGAAAGCGAACGCCAGCGCCTGATCGCCCTGTTCAGCCCGGCCATTGCCGCGCCTGCTGGCACGTTCAGCCTCGCCGGCCCCATGACGCCCGACCTCAGCACCGACGCCTATCGACAGGCGTTCGAGCGCATCCAGGCCTACATCCAGGCCGGTGACTGCTACCAGGTCAACTTCGCCCAACGCTTCCGCGCACCTTGCCAGGGCGACGCCTGGGCCGCTTACCTGGCCCTGCGGGCGGCGTGCCCGACGCCGTTTTCCGGTTTCCAGAGCCTGCCGGACGGCGGCGCGGTGTTGAGCCTGTCGCCGGAACGCTTCGTCAAGGTCAGCCAAGGCCACGTGGAAACCCGGCCCATCAAGGGCACCCGGCCCCGTGGCGTCACGCCCGACGAAGATGCGGCCCACGCCGCCGAGCTGCTGGCCAGCCGCAAGGACCGCGCCGAGAACCTGATGATCGTCGACCTGCTGCGCAACGACCTGGGGCGCACCTGCCGCATCGGCTCAGTGCGCGTGCCGGAGCTGTTCAGCCTGGAAAGCTACCCGAACGTGCATCACCTGGTCAGCAGCGTGACCGGCGAACTGGCCGACGACAAGGATGCCCTGGACCTGATCGCCGGCAGTTTTCCCGGCGGCTCGATCACCGGCGCGCCGAAAATCCGCGCCATGCAGATCATCGACGAACTCGAACCGACCCGGCGCGGGCTCTATTGCGGCTCGTTGCTGTACCTGGACGTGCGCGGGGAAATGGACAGCTCCATCGCCATCCGCAGCCTGTTGGTCAAGGACGGGCAAGTGTGCTGCTGGGGGGGCGGCGGGATTGTCGCGGACTCGGATTGGGCGGCCGAGTATCAGGAGTCGATTACCAAGGTGAAGGTACTGTTGGAGACCTTGCAGAGCCTGTAACCCCGTCATGAATAACACATCCCCCCCTTGTGGGAGCGGGCTGGGTTTACAGGCTCAGGTTGCGGTTCGAAGCCTTGATGAATGCCTGCTTGAGCTCGGCAAAGCTGTGCACCGCCGGGAATTGCGGGAACTCGCGGATCACATTGTCCGGCGCATGGAACAGGATCCCGGCATCGGCTTCGCCCAGCATCGTGGTGTCGTTGTAGGAATCCCCCGCCGCGATCACCCGGTAATACAGGCTCTTGAAGGCCAGGACCGACTGGCGCTTGGGATCTTTCTGACGCAGTTGATAGCCGGTCACCCGCCCGCTGTCGTCGGTAACCAGGCGATGGCAGAGCAACGTCGGGAAGCCCAGTTGGCGCATCAGCGGCTGGGAAAATTCGTAGAAGGTGTCGGACAGGATCACCACCTGGAAGCGCTCGCGCAGCCAATCGACGAATTCGATGGCGCCGTCCAGCGGCTTGAGGGTGGCGATCACTTCCTGGATGTCGGAGAGCTTGAGGCCGTGCTCGTCGAGGACGCGCAACCGCTGCTTCATCAGCACGTCGTAGTCGGGAATGTCCCGAGTGGTGGCCCTGAGGGACTGAATCCCGGTTTTTTCAGCGAAGGCGATCCAGATCTCCGGGACCAGCACACCTTCGAGGTCCAGACAGGCAATTTCCACAGCACACTCCCCTTCTTTTGATGTTTATCGATTGTTCGAACAAGAGCTTGCCGACTCTAGCCATTCGCTTGCGTCCACGCAACGCACAGGGGCGCGCCAGCCCCGACAGCATTTGTTACCATCGGTCCTATATAGAGCGCCCAGCGCCACCGACCTGTAGGAAGCCGCCCTGATGAAGCCATCGTTTGACGTTGTGGAACTCGCCACCACCTATGCCAACAAGTCCGCCCAGGACATCCTCAAGCTGGCCTTCGCCGAATTCGGCGATGACCTGTGGATATCCTTCAGCGGTGCCGAAGACGTGGTGCTGGTGGACATGGCCTGGAAACTGAACAAGAACGTCAAAGTGTTCAGCCTCGACACCGGCCGCCTGCACCCGGAGACCTATCGCTTCATCGATCAGGTGCGCGAGCACTACAAGATCGACATCGAACTGGTCTCGCCGGACCATACGAAACTCGAACCGTTCGTGAAGGAAAAAGGCTTGTTCAGCTTCTACAAGGACGGCCATGGCGAATGCTGCGGTATTCGCAAGATCGAGCCGCTGCGCCGCAAGCTGAGTGATGTCCGCGCCTGGGCCACCGGCCAGCGCCGCGACCAGAGCCCCGGCACCCGCAGCCAGGTGGCCGTGCTGGAGATCGATACCGCGTTTTCCACCCCGGAACGCACCCTGTACAAATTCAACCCGTTGGCACAGATGACCAGCGAGGAGATCTGGGGTTACATCCGCATGCTGGAGCTGCCGTACAACAGCCTGCATGAGCGCGGTTTCATCAGCATTGGCTGCGAACCCTGCACCCGTCCGGTGCTGCCTAACCAGCACGAGCGCGAAGGGCGCTGGTGGTGGGAAGAAGCCACGCAGAAAGAATGCGGGCTTCACGCCGGCAATATCATCGCAAAAACCAAATCCGTGTAATTCCTCGCCGCACACCTGTACACAAAAATGTCACCTCAGGTGGCATTTTTGTGTGCACTCCCTGCCGCTGACGCCCTGAAAAGTTACACCGCTTCGCCTCTCCCGCCCGCCTCTCTCTTCCCCGCCCCGGCGCAAAAAATAAATACCTGTTCAAACGGTCAATTTATAAAGCTTTATTTTCAGTCAGTTACTCAAAACACATAACAAAACGAAATTAGCCATGTCGTCGATAGATCGATAAGTGGCACAGTTCTGGCTTGAGTCGACTCGTGTTTTGTATACAAACATAACAAAACATACACACACTTTAGATCCGACAGCCTGAAGCGCCCTATCCCGTACAGGCTGCAGATGCCCCATAACCAATGATGCTCACCCGCCGCGACGAAGATTTGTCGAGCCTCGCGCTCATGCACAGTCATCGCGGCCCCGAGAATCAGGAGCCTGCCGGAATGCGTACAAGTCTCTCTAATAACATCGCGCTGGATCTGCCCTCTCCCACCACACCGCTTGACGAAACAACGCGACAGACCTTGAGCCCAAGGTTGCACAACCAAGACCTGGCGCCGACCAAGGCCGAAGGTCGCCGCTGGGGTCGCTACAGCATCTTTGCGTTGTGGACTAACGATGTGCACAACATTGCCAACTATTCCTTCGCCATCGGCCTGTACGCCCTGGGCCTGGGGGGCTGGCAGATCCTACTGTCCCTGGGGATCGGGGCGGCGCTGGTGTATGGCTTCATGAACTTGTCCGGCTTCATGGGCCAGAAGACCGGGGTGCCGTTTCCGGTGATCAGCCGGATCAGTTTCGGCATCCACGGGGCGCAAATTCCGGCGCTGATCAGGGCCGTCATCGCCATTGCCTGGTTCGGTATCCAGACTTACCTGGCGTCCGTGGTGTTGCGGGTGCTGCTGACAGCGATTCACCCGGGCTTCGCCGATTACGATCACGACTCGATCCTGGGCCTGTCGAGCCTGGGCTGGGTGTGTTTCGTGGCGATCTGGTTCGTGCAACTGGTGATCCTGGCCTATGGCATGGAAACCGTGCGGCGCTACGAAGGTTTCGCCGGCCCGGTGATCCTGGTGACCGTCGCGGCCCTCGCCGTGTGGATGTACACCCAGGCCGGCGCAACCATTGCCTGGTCGATCCACGAGCCCCTGACCGGTGGCCCGATGTGGCGCAATATCTTCGCCGGCGGCGCGTTGTGGCTGGCGATCTACGGCACCCTGGTGCTCAACTTCTGCGACTTCGCCCGCTCCTCGCCGTGCCGCAAGACCATCGTCGTCGGTAATTTCTGGGGCTTGCCAGTGAACATCCTGGTGTTCGCCGCGATTACCGTCCTGCTCTGCGGCGCGCAGTTCCAGATCAACGGGCAAATCATCGAAAGCCCGACGCAAGTCATCGCCTCGATCCCCAACACCTTCTTCCTGGTGCTCGGCTGCCTGGCCTTCCTGATCGTCACTGTCGCGGTGAACATCATGGCCAACTTCGTCGCCCCGGCCTTCGTGCTCAGCAACCTGGCGCCCAAGTACCTGACCTTCCGCCGCGCCGGCCTGATCAGCGCAGGCATCGCCGTGCTGATCCTGCCATGGAACCTCTATAACAGCCCGCTGGTGATCGTGTATTTCCTCTCCGGCCTCGGCGCCCTGCTTGGGCCGTTGTACGGCGTGATCATGGTCGACTACTGGCTGCTGCGAAAAGGCCGCATCAACGTGCCGCAGTTGTACAGCGAAGACCCCGACGGGGCGTACTACTACAGCAACGGGGTCAACCTGCGCGCGTTGGTGGCGTTCATTCCGGCCGCGCTGATCGCCATCGTCCTGGCGCTGGTGCCCGGTTTCGACAGCGTGTCACCGTTCTCCTGGCTTATCGGCGCGTCGATCGCCGGGTTGTTGTACCTGATCGTCGCCAAGCGCCAGCCGTATTACGAAGACGTCAGCGGTGAGTCCATCGCGGTGGATAACGTCAGTCATTGATTGTTCAAAACGGCCCGCCCGGTGTGGGCCGCTTACTTCTATGCGTTAAGGAAACCGCTCATGCGAATTCTCGTGGTCAACGTCAACACCACCGACTCCATCACCCAGGCCATCGCCCGGCAGGCCCAGGCCGTGGCCGCACCGGGCACCGAGATCGTCGGGCTCACGCCGTATTTCGGCGCCGACTCCGTTGAAGGCAATTTCGAAAGCTACCTGGCCGCCCTGGCGGTGATGGACCGGGTGATGTCCTACGACCAACCGTTCGACGCGGTGATCCAGGCCGGCTACGGGGAGCACGGCCGCGAGGGCCTGCAGGAACTGCTGAACGTACCGGTGGTGGACATCACCGACGCGGGCGCCAGCACGGCCATGTTCCTCGGTCACGCCTATTCGGTGGTCACCACCCTGGACCGCACCGTGCCGCTGATCGAAGACCGCCTCAAGCTCTCCGGCCTGTTCGACCGCTGCGCGTCGGTACGGGCCAGCGGCCTGGCGGTGCTAGAACTGGAACAAGACCCGCAACGGGCGGTGGAAGCCATCGTGCAACAGGCCGAACAGGCCGTCAGCCAGGACAAGGCCGAGGTTATTTGCCTGGGCTGCGGCGGCATGGCCGGGCTCGATGAACAGATCCGCCAGCGCACCGGGGTGCCGGTGGTCGATGGGGTGACAGCGGCGGTGACCATCGCTGAATCGCTGGTACGACTGGGGCTGTCCACCTCGAAAGTGCGCACCTACGCGACGCCTCGGCCCAAGACCATCATCGGTTGGCCGGGGCGGTTTGGGCGGTGAGTTCACAGGTTTAGACCCCGCTGGCCCCTTCGCGAGCAAGCCCGCTCCCACAGCGCGCAGTGCAGCGAACTCACATTGTGTGATCGCCACATATCCCTGTGGGAGCGGGCTTGCTCGCGAATGCCATCACTCGGTCTGGAGCCAGGCTCAAACCGCACTGAACCGCCGCGCTAACCCCTGCTCGGCAAACTGTTCAATGATGAAATCCACGAACGCCCGGGTCTTGCCCGGCAGCAGTTTGTGCTCGGCGTAGTAGATGGAAATGTTGCCGTCGTCGACGTACCAGTCCGGCAGCACCCGCAGCAACGCACCGGATTCCAGATAGGGAACGGCGATCGGCATGCTCACCAGGCCGATGCCCAGCCCTTGGACTGCGGCGGCGCAGTCGGCTTCCGAGTCGCTCATGGTCATGCGTGTCTTGAGCATCAACGGGCTGTGTTGCCGGGCGCGACTGGTCAATTGCCAGGAACGGACGCGCCCGGTTTGTGGCGAGCGGATCAGGATGCCCTGATGCGCGGCCAGGTCCTCCGGCTCGGTCACGGCCGGGTGATCGCGCAGGTAAGCCTCGGACGCCACCAGCACCCGGTGGGCCACCGTCAACTTGCGCGCCACCACGCCCAGGGGCAACTCGAAACCGCCGCCGATAGCGGCGTCGAAACCTTGGCCGATGAGGTCGACCTGACGGTTGTCGAAATGCCAGTCCGGGTTGATCGCCGGGTACCGCCGCAGAAATTCGCCCAGTAGCGGGACGACAAACAAACGCCCGAACGCGGTGCCCATGCTGACCTTCAACGTGCCCGCCGGCTGCCCGCCGACGCTGGCCAGGTTGGCGACGGCGTTCTGGATGGTGTTGAAACTGGTGCTGACTTCCTTGAGGAACAATTGCCCGGCTTCGGTGAGCGTCAGGCTGCGGGTGCTACGCTGGAACAGGCGCACGCCCAGCCGCGCTTCCAGCTTGGCGACGCTTTTACCCACCGCCGCCGGAGTCACGCTCAAGCGGCGCGCGGCTTCGGCAAAGCTGCCGACTTCGGCGCTGCGCACAAAGCATTCGATACTACTGAACGTCTCCATAAGCCAGATTCCATACTTTTGGTTTACACAGACTATATCAACGGCGGCCTACACAGCCCATCGGCAAGACCTGATACTCACGTCCAACAACCGCGGCATCCCGCCCCGGCACTTTTTGGAAAACACCATGAACACTCAACCCTTGAGCGGTAAAGTCGCCTTGATCCAAGGCGGTTCGCGCGGCATCGGCGCCGCCATCGTCAAACGCCTGGCCGCCGAAGGCGCCGCCGTGGCCTTCACCTACGTCAGCTCGGGCGCCAAGTCTGAAGAACTGCAGAACAGCATCACCGCCGCGGGCGGCAAGGCCTTGGCGATCAAGGCCGACAGCGCCGACGCCGACGCCATCCGCAACGCCGTGGCTGCCACCGTCGACGCCTTTGGCCGGTTGGACATCCTGGTCAATAACGCTGGCGTGCTGGCGATGGGCCCGCTGGATGAGTTCAAGCTCGAAGACTTCGACCAGACCCTGGCGATCAACGTGCGCAGCGTGTTCGTCGCCACCCAGGCCGCCGCCCGGCACATGAACGAAGGCGGTCGCATCATCAACATCGGCAGCACCAACGCCGACCGCATGCCCTTCGCCGGCGGTGCCACCTACGCCATGAGCAAATCCGCCCTGGTGGGCCTGACCAAAGGCCTGGCCCGTGACCTGGGGCCACGCGGCATCACCGTCAACAATGTGCAGCCCGGCCCGGTGGACACCGACATGAACCCGGCCGACAGCGATTTCGCCTCCAGCCTGATGTCGCTGATGGCGGTCGGACGCTACGGCCACGTCGATGAAATCGCCAGCTTCGTCAGTTACCTGGCAGGCCCCGAGGCCGGCTACATCACCGGTGCCAGCCTGACCATCGACGGTGGTTTTGGCGCCTGATCCCGGCATCTAGAATGCCAGTCATGCTCCATTCCCTGTGGCGAGGGGATTTATCCCCGCTGGGCTGCACAGCAGCCCTTTTTTCAAGCCCACGCCAATTCCGGCAAACCGCAAAGGCCCGGCTGGAACAGCTTCAACGAGCGGATGATCCCGTCGGCGTGGGCATATTTTTCATCGGCCATGGCCGAGTCCGGAACGGCGATGGCGGTCATGCCCGCCGCCTTGGCCGCCGTCACACCGAACGGGGAATCCTCGAACACCAAGCAATCGCGAGGCGCCACACCCAGACGCCGCGCGGCCGTGAGGAAAATATCCGGCGCCGGTTTTGCCGCGCCCACCTCCGGATCATCCGCCGTCACGATGAAGTCGAACTGCGCGAACCAGTCGCGGTGCAAGGTGGTTTTAAGCGCGAACGTGTGACTGGACGAACTGGTGCCCACCGCAATCGGAACGTCATGGGCCTTGAGATGGCGCACCAGTTGCTCGGCTCCCGGCATGCCCAAAGCGTGGGGAAAACGCTCGCGCATCAAGGGCTCGCGGATGACCAGGAACTCTTCGGGCGTGATCGGCAACTCCAGCGCCTGGACGACGTAGTTGGCCAGGTCCGTGGCCCCGCGCCCGATGATGTTCTGCTTCACGCTCCAGTCGAACATGCGCCCGTAGCGCTCGGCGATGATGGACGTGACCTCGGTGTAGATGCCTTCGGTGTCCAGCAACAAGCCGTCCATGTCGAAAATCACGGCCTTGATCGGGCCAAACTCTTTTAGCGGTGCATTCATCGCATCTGATCCGTTATCAGCACAGGGTTTCAGGGAGGGCTCAGGTGCGGCCGAGGCAGCGTGTTTGCCTTAAAGGTTTCAGCAGCATAACGAGGGCGGATTGGAACAGGCAATGGGGGCGATGCGATCGGTGGAGGATGACTCGTGCGCCCGTAGAAGCTGCCGAAGGCCGCGATCTGTTGCTGCTTGATCCATGGCTCAAGATGCAGTGGGGAGAGGAAAGATCGCCGCCTCGGTGCACTCGGCGGCGCCTACTGGCTCGAACTGCTGCCGCCCGAACTGCCGCCGCTGTCGCTGGTGCCGGTGCCGGTGCCGGGAAATCGACAGGCGGGCCGGATCAGCTCGGTTTGCCGGACGCATCGTCACCGGCGATGTCCGGGTCGTCCGGGGTCGCCTCGACCTCTTCGTCGTCACTGGGCACTGGCTCCGCGCCCTCGTCATCGTCGGGAGGGCGCTGGTCGCGCCCCAGGGAGTTGGTGGGCGATGGCAGCGGGTATTCCGGGGTTTCATCGTCGATCAATGGAACCTGCGCGTCATCCATCAGCGAGCCGGGGTCTTCATTGCCCGGGTCGTTGAGGCCCGGATCATTGATGAAGGGAACGCCCGTCAGCCCTTTTTCTTCCTTGCCTTCGGTTTGCGGCGTCATGGCACACCTCGCAATTGCTGATGAATGTATGAATTCGAAGCTGGCCGGAAGTAAACGTTCAGATAAATACCTTACCCCTCTGGTGGTTGGGGGCAAGGACATTGCCCCCTGTGGCGAGGGAGCTTGCTCCCGCTGGCCTGCGAGGCAGGCCCCTACATAGCCTCAGGCAAATTTGCTCGTCCCCAAAAACGAAGCCCAAAAAAAACGGCGCCTTCCATCTCTGAAAGAAACGCCGTTTTCTCTAAGTGAGCAACACCCCGGCACAACGCCCGGGCTTCTCCACTCAAACATCCAATTAACGATGCCTTCTCTTGTGCTTGTACTTCTTGCCACCTGAGTGACGGTCGTTATCGTTGGACAAGTTGCTCCCCAACGCCCCACCGGCCGCGCCACCGATACCCGCACCAATGGTAGAACCGGTGGACCCGCCCAGACGGTTACCTACAATCGAACCACCCGCCGAACCCAGGCCGCCGCCAATAGCCGCTTCCGTACGGCTGCCCTTGCGAGCACCGACCGCACTGCCGGCTGCGCCGCCGACACCCGCGCCAATCGCGGCGCCTGTGCTGCCGCCCATTTGTTGGCCGACCACATTACCCAACACACCGCCCAGGCCACCGCCAATCGCGGCGGTGCCGTCGCCAGCAGCCATCGCACCCTGAGCAACCACAAGCCCAAGTACCAAGGTGGACAAAGTCAAACGCATGATGAAAACCTCAAAAATGCCGTATCGGCAGGAAGAGCCGGTACACGCGGGCGCGAGTCTACGCCAAACGGAACCAGCCATACCGCTTGGACAGCGAACACAGGGGGAGTTTTATGACAGGCAAAAAAAAGCCCGCTGGGGAAACGGGCAGGTACTGCTTTCTAACGGATGAGCCCAGACTACGTGGCCACTTGTGAAAGAAACGTGAAAGAAACCCACCCTGGAAAAAAGATGAAAAACATTGATCGGCGCCTACAAAGCCAAGCGACAGCCGCTCCGATGCGCCGCTACTTCCTGGCTGGAATCCGGGGCAAGAACTTGGCCTTCTCGCCTCGCTGCACTTTTGGCACTTTGGTGCGGATGGACTTGATCGGCTCGTCGCCGAAGTCTGACCGGTAGGCCGACTGTCCACACTGCAATCCTTCGTTGATTGGATATACGGCTCCGTTCTCCTCGCTGTACGGTGCTCCCATCGCCTTTCCCCTCTCGTTCAGGCCCATACCGGCAACAACCCATTGCCTGAAAAATATCGACCTTTGCCTTTCAGACTAGCCGGTCATCTCCAGACCGAAGGTTCAGATGGCGCCTCGCCGACGAATGGATCCGTGCTGTTTCACGCCCGATACAGTCAGTCGGTGCCCAGCATCGTTCGGCTCAGCACCCGGGAAACCTGGTCTGCCGAATAAGGCTTGGACAGGAATTCAAAGCCTTCATGACCGGTAAAGGCCAATTCCTCGCTGTAGCCGGACGTCAGCACCACCGGCAAGTCCTTGCGACGCTGGCGCAACTCTTTTGCCAGGGCGATGCCACTGATGCCCGGCATGACGACATCGGAAAAGACCGCGTCGAAAGCCATCGCATCCGCACCGACCATTTCCAGCGCCTCCTCGGCGTTGGTCGCCCAGGCCGTCTCGTACCCCAGGTCTTGCAGGATCTGGTTCGCAAAACGCCCCACTTCCAGGTTGTCTTCCACCACCAGGACCCGGCGCTTGCCCTTTTCCAGCACCAGGTGCGAGGTTTCTTCGCGGTCGGGTTCATGGCTCGCTTCGTGCTCGACTTCCGGCAGGTACAAGGTGAACACCGTCCCTTCGCCCACCACGGTCGACAC
This sequence comes from Pseudomonas sp. FG6, assembly GCF_057809015.1. Taxonomy (NCBI): domain Bacteria; kingdom Pseudomonadati; phylum Pseudomonadota; class Gammaproteobacteria; order Pseudomonadales; family Pseudomonadaceae; genus Pseudomonas; species Pseudomonas sp. FG6. Next base: position 29,456 of record NZ_JBMDJD010000034.1, on the reverse strand, counting down.
ATCCACATTGCCGCCGGACTGCTTGGCAAAACCGAACACCTGGGACAACCCCAGCCCCGTCCCCTTGCCCACTTCCTTGGTGGTAAAGAACGGCTCGAAAATATGCTCCAGCACTTGCGGTGCGATGCCGCTGCCGGTGTCCGCCAGGGTCACGGCCGCAAAGGCTTGCCCGGCCCCGGCATGACCCCGGATCGGCGGCATGCCCTTGCCGCCACTGAGCCGCAGCCACAACGTGCCCTGGCCGTTCATCGCATCGCGGGCGTTGAGGGCCATGTTGATCAGGGCCGTTTCGAACTGGCTCAGGTCCGCCCGGATGTGACAAGGCCGGTCGCACAGCTCGACAATCACCTGGATCCGCGCGCCCGTGACGGTTTGCAGCATGTCCCCCAGGCTCCGCACCTGTTTGCCGACGTCGACGATTTGCGGCTTGAGCGGCTGGCGCCGGGCAAACGCGAGCAACTGGCTGGTCAACTTGGCGGCACGCTCCACCGTCTCGGACACTGCCGTCATGTAGCGCTGCCGACGTTCTTCGGACAGGTTGGGCATGCGCAGGAAGTCAACGGAAGAACGAATGATCGTCAGCAGGTTGTTGAAGTCATGCGCCACGCCGCCGGTAAGCTGGCCGATGGCTTCGAGTTTTTGCGACTGGCGAAGCGCCGCCTCGGTCTGTTTCAGGCGCGCGGTGCGTTCCTCGACGCGCTCCTCCAGCGTCGCGTTCAACTCAGCCAGCGCCGCCAGGCCTTCGCGGACCGCCGCGTCGGCCCGGGCGCGCTCGATGTGGGCCCAGGACCGTTGTGTGACCTCCTTCAACAGCGCCAGGTCGTTGGAAGACCAGACCCGGGGCGCGCTGTCGTGAATGGCCATCAACGCGGTCAAGCGCCCATTCTTGATCAACGGAACGCAAATGGTGGCCGCGATGCCAATGGCCTGGAACGTCGCCGCTTCTTCGGGCGCCAGTTCCTTGAGGTTATCGTTGACCACCAGTGGCTTGCCGGCCCGCAGGTTGGCGACCGCCAGTTGCCCGAAATCCGCCAGGCGATAGTGTCCGACGATATGGGGCGAGCCCTCCCGGGCCCAATCGCCACGAATGGTGAAACCGTCCTCGTCCTCATCCATGTCGGCATAAGCGCAATTGGACAGGTTCAGGCGCGCCGCCAGAATCTGCGTGGTGGTCGCCATGATCGTCTGCGAGTCGCTGGCGTTCGCCACGGCATTGCCAATGGCATCGAGCACCGCCAGGCGCTGGGTCATGAACACCGTCGCCGTGGTCTCGGTGACCGTATCGAGCATGCCCACGACGTTGCCGAACTGATCACGGATGGGGCTGAAGCAAAAGGTGAAATAGGCCGGCTCCGGCCCACCGCCGCGCTCGATCACCAGGGGGAAATTTTCTATAAAAGTCGCTTGCCCGTCGAAGGCACCGCGCGCGATCGGCCCGATCTCGCTCCAGACCTCCTGCCACACCTCATCGAACCGCCGCCCCAACGCCTCGGGCTTGTTGCCGAGGATGGGAGCGAATGCATCGTTGTACAACGTGACCAGCTCCGGCCCCCAAATAATGGCCTGGGGAAAATGAGAGGCAAGGCTCAGCGCGACGGTCGTCTTCAACACATCCGGCCACCGCTCCAGCGGCCCGAGTGACGTCGCCGCCCAATCATGGCGGCGTATCCGTCCGGCCATGTCTCCATAACGCTGAAGCCAATCTGTCATTGCGTCCGATCCTTCTCTGCCGTCCTTACCATCGAAGTAAAGCGCTTGTCCTCAAGCCTGCCAGCATTATCCCGTGGTGGTTGGGAATGCGCGATGGGGTTGTGGGAGGGATAGGGCTGAAAATGACGGCTGGCGGCGGGAAACGGGTGATGAGGCTACGGCAATTTCCTACATATTGTTGGGAATTGGCCTGCCTGCGACGGCCTTGTGTATTTTTTGGGGAAGCGTCTATAGTTTTTGAGTCGCCCCGAGGGCGACCGGGTTTGGCGACCCGATTGACACAATTCCTTCAACAACACAGGGAATTGATATGAACCCGTACATGGGCCTTACCAGCAACGCCGACGACCAACCTCTCTACGTCGACACCACCGCCCCACTACACATCCTGCTCGACTCAGCCGCCTACCGAATCCGCGCCGCGACCCAGTTCCTGGAGAACTTGGCGATGCGCGATGAACAAACCATCGACCCCGCGACCTTGCAAGACCTAGCACAGCTTTGCTGCATCCCACTGCGCGATGGTTGCGATGTGATGGATGTGATTGCACGACGATTGGACGCGGCGCCGGCCGGTTCCACTCTATAAACCTGCCAACCGACAAACCTGTGGCGAGGGAGCTTGCTCCCGCTTGACCGGGCTGGCGCACCAGTGCGAAGCGCTCACAAAAAGGGCCGCTACGCCCGAGGCGTCGGACCGGCCCAGCGGGAGCAAGCTCCCTCGCCACGGGTTCAGCGTTTTCTTGAGCTCGCAGCAATACGACGGCACCGCGACGCTTTCACTTCTATTGAGTGCAGGGCTCGGATGGAATGAGAGCGAGCAGATCCGTACTGCCTACGTCGACACCCGCTTGTGAAAGCAAGGTAGTAACTTGTCCACGGTGATGCGTCTGATGGTTGAAGAAATGCACGAGCAAGCCATAAAAGTTCCTGTTAGCGGGGACTCCCTTCGTGCTTGCGTAATTGAGGGTATGGTCTAAATCCAACTCTGTAATGGCGCGAGACCACTCGACAATTATCTGATCGAGCCATGCTCGATGTGCCGAAAGTTCTCGGATATTCGAGAACAGTAAATGCTCGAGGCTTTGGGGCGTAGGAAGCGGCCGAATCGGCTCCAGAGCAAAGTGGTTCGCTGGATGCGTGGCGAATCGCTTTAGCCAAATAGTGTCCCCGACCACCAAGTGGTTCAACGTCCCGAGAATAGAACCAAAGAATGCTTTCCTATCCACTGAGAGCGCTTCATCGGGCAGGCTTGCGGCCGCCTCATAAACCTTCGCGTTCATCCACTCGTTATAGGTCGCCATCAAGCAGACATGGCTGGTGCGGCTCATCGTGTTCATCCCTTCAGTGAATACTGGATAAGCGGTGTACGCTCATTTTTAAAACGAAAGCAGCCACTACCTGCGAGCCAGCTCCCAGCCAAAACAAGCCTGCTACACACCCCCACGCAAGCAAAACTCCCCCACCCGCTCACCCATCAAATCAACCTCTGCACCACCCTCCCATTCCACAACGCCCGATACCGCTCCCGCCACCCCGGGCTCCCCTTGTCCAGCCACTCCAACGTCGCCTCGATACTGTCAGGGCTGATGATGAAGTGATTGATGTGTTCCTCGATCCGCTCGTGGGAGAGATGCAGCAAATCCAAGTAGCCATTGAAGGAATCCGCCAGCACGACGTATTCATCGCCTTGCTGGCGACGCCCAGTCCAAGCGGGTAAGCCCGCCACCATCGCCGCCACGTCCTGGCGCCCGTCCCGCAGGTCCAGCAGCAGTATGCTCGCGCCGCCGTCGCGGCCGATGGGCAGCAGTCCGGTGGCGGGGAAGTCAGGCTGGGCCTGCAGTTGCTCCAGTTCAAAGGGGTTGGATTCGTATTCTTCGTCCGGATCCAGCCCGTACAGCGAAAAGCTCAGCAGTTCCTCCTCGCCATTGGCGAGGGTGGCCAGCACATCGTATTCCACGTAGGCGCCGTTGCAGGTCTTGAGGAACTGGCGATAGTCGTCCGGCAAGCGGGCGCCCAGCTTGGCTTCCAGCTGCGAGATGGCACGGTCGGTGGCGCCTTGACGGGTGTCTTCGAAGATTAATCCACGATAGTCAGTCATTGGTAGCTCGAAAGGGTTTGGGATCCATGGGTTTATACGAAAGTGCCTGCGCGACGATCAACCGCGTTGAAAACAAACGCCACTCACCTGCTGCTCAGATGCCCGTCGATCAGCCGCGCCGCTTCCTCTGCGTGAGTAAAGCCCAAACTGTGATCGGCGCCCGGGAAAACGTGCAGTTCAGCGCAAGGCAACAGCTGGGCAAGACGCTGGCCGACGCGAACGGGGCTGATCGGATCGGCATCGCCCCAGAGGAGCAGCACGGGCATGCTCAACTCGACCAGGGCTGTGGGTCGGTCGATCTCGGCCAGTACGCGAGTCACCAGGTCCTTCATGCCGGTCACATCAGGCTCAGGCGGCGTGTCGCCAAAACCGGGCCAGCCGATGTGTACTTGCCGCGCCGGATGGGCCAAGCGCTCGGCGACTGGACGCCAGAACTGGGTGTTGCCGGAGGCGCCGGGCAGGAAGATGAGTTTGGCGGGGGATGCGGTCATGGGGTCGTCCTTGAAGGTTCGTCCTTGAAGATGGATTGAAAACGGCAGGTGCTACTGCTTCCCTTCCCTACCGCGACGCATATGAATGAGCGCAACTCTACAATTATCCGGAGAAACTCACTCTTCGATAGCGAAGGGCAAAAAACCCAGTCTCGGATAGAGCAGCAAACCTGCCGTATTTTCGTTGAAGCACGATATCTGCACCTCAGCGGCGGCATAGCGGTCGGACGCCAGCGCCGTCATCGTTTCCACGAGAAAGCTTGCAACGCCTTTGCCTCGGGCCTCTGGGGCAACGATCACATTACCGATACAGCAAACCCCACCCGTTTCAGCCCGATAGAAGTTGGCGAAGCCGACGACGCTGTTTCCTGCCTCAACGACCGTCGAATCGAATCGTTGAGCGATAGCGTTGGACAGCTGGGTCTCTGTCAGAGGGTATTGAGCTTTCGGGAACATGAAAAACAGCTCCCGCGCGTCCTGCACGAAGCTGCAGATGGCTTCGATGTCATCCGCCGTCACTGGCCTGTGTTGCAATATCATGGTGCGTCCTTGAGGGTCGAGTCGGATCGGGAAAACGCGGCCAGGAGCTTGCGCGCCGTCTCGACAAAAGGCGTGACGATCAGGCTATAAACCGTCAGGTAGCGATGATGGTCCTGCTCCCCGGTACCAAAACGCAGAACTTCTGGCTGCGAACGGGTGACGTAGAGCGTGCCGAACATCCAGTCCCACAACGACAGGTTGATGCCGAAATTTCGGTTGAAATGCCGCGGCGCGTCGCTGTGGTGGATCTGGTGCTGGGCCGGGCTGTTCAGCACATGTTCGAGCACCGGGCCAAAGGACAGCCAGACATGGGTGTGCCGCAGGTTGGCCGCCAGGCTATTGAAGATGAACACCAGGTACGTCACGCCGAACAGTGTATAGCGGCTGACCTCCCCGCCACACGCATACCAGAAGCACCCCGCGAAAAGGCCCACGCCAGCGGTGAGGCCGAGCTTTTCGACGATTTTCTCCACGAAATGCACCCGGCTCGCCGTGGCCGGCACCAGCACCGGCGCCGAGTGATGGACCTTGTGGAAAGCCCAGAGCCAACGCGAGTGGAAGACCCGATGCACCCAGTAGTGCACGAAATCCTTCACCAGGAACACGCCCAAGCCATAGAGCAACGCGAGCGAAAGGCCCTCCCCCAGCCGCGGCCGTGCGCCCCAGAGGTTGCTGAAAAACGCCTGGTAATCGCCGGACCGCAGGATGTACGGGTCCACCAGATGGACGATGGGCAAGACCAGGGCCACTTTGAGAATGGCCCGTACGAAGTAGTAGCGATAATCCAGCAGCGCCGAACGATGCAGATTCACCTGGCGACCGCCGATGAATTGCCAGAACGAGCGTGCGTCGGTCAGGCCGCGCTGTTTGCGGAAACGAAACAGGCCATAGGCGACGCCGTAGGACGCGCAGAGAAACAGGATGCCGAACCGGCCGTTGAAATTGAAAATGCCCAGGAACTGGTTGGCAATGGGCGTGATGACCCATGCGCTCAGGTGTTGATAAAAAAGGGAAAGTGCATCCACTGGGGGCCAGCCTCTGCCGAAGGAGCGGTATTGTAAATCAATCGCGTTGGACTGGGTTTGGTAAAGGAGGTTTAAAGGCGGACTCGCCGTATTCGAACACGTCTCAACGCGGCCCTGACACCGCTTTTTTCCCCAACCACTCCTCACGCGTCATTTCCCACACCTCCTTCAGCAGCGCCCCACAAACAAAATCCCCCTGCTGCGTGCCGATCATGCGCATGCCTTCGCGCTCCGAAACCCGCCGCGAAGCCTGGTTGCTCACGGCCTTGGGCACTTGCATGACGGGGCGTCCCAGCGTTTCAAACCAGTAGGTATTGATGACCACGCAGGCTTCGCGCATGTAGCCCCTGCCCTGCCATTGCGGCGCGAGCCAGAAACCTCGGTGGTTGCCGGGCTGGTCGTAGAGGCTGATGCTGCCGATGCGCTGCGTCGGCTCTTCGGCGATGCGGATCATCCAGTGCCACTCGAGCCTGGCTGCCATGGCGGGGAGTGCATGGTCACGAACGTACGTCAGCGCGCCGTCATCCGGATAGGGCCAGGGCACGCGGTTGTCGAGGTAGCGCACCACTTCCCAGTGGGGAAACAGCCGCTGGATCACCGGCGCGTCGGCCAGCTCAAGCGGCGTGAGGATAAGGCGGGGCGTGTGGAACGTGGGTAGGCTTGGCATGATTCAGGCCAGCAAGTCACTGATCCACCGCGCCTGCCGCTCGATCTCTTGAACCTTCTGCTCGGGCACGGCCTGTCGCGCCCGGGCGAAGTGGTTCAGGGTCTTGTGCTTGAGGCGCAGCAGGCGTTGCCACTTGGCCAGGAATGCCGGGCTGCGGACCTGCATTTGCAGAGGGCCGAAGTAGAGTTCTTCGGCGGTGTAGGTCACCGGGTCGGCGCGCTCGGCGACGATGATTTCATAGTCGAAGCGGTTTTCCCGCAGCACTTCCTCGAAGAGGATGCGGTAGCCGTTTTCCATCAGCCATTGGCGCAGGGGTTGCTCGCCGCCGTTGGGTTGCAGGATCAAGCGTTCATGGCCGCTCAAGCGTACCTTGCCGCTGTCGAGAATGTCGCGAATGGTTTCGCCGCCCATGCCGCAGAGGCTGATGGCCGTGATGTTGTCTCCCGGCTCGATGGCGGCCAGGCCATTGGCCCGGCGCACGCTGATCCACGGCTCCAGGCCGTTCTCGCGCACGGTCCGTTCGGCCGCGCGCAGCGGCGTCAGGGCCACTTCGCCGGCCACCGCCGCGACGATGGCACCCCGGCGCAGCAAGGCCACCGGCAAGTAGGCGTGGTCCGAGCCAATATCGGCCAGCCGCGCCCCTGCCGGCACCTGCGCCGCCACGCGTTCCAGGCGCATGGACAATGTCTGTTCGTTCAACGGCGGCCTCTTTTCGCCATCCCATCCGGCCGCCAGTCTAACCCATCACCCTTCCCAGGAATCGCCGAACCTCGTGGCAGTCCGCCTTAGCCCGTTACACAGCCTTGCGGCACCTTTCCGGCAAAACTGTCCACCAGGCTCGCCACCACCATTTCCCCCATCCGCGTGCGGGTTTGCAACGTCGCGCTGGCGCGGTGGGGTTGCAGCACCACGTGCTCGTTGCCAAACAGCGCCTCGGGCACGTTCGGTTCATCGACAAACACATCCAGCGCCGCGCCGGCGATGTCCCCGGCGGTCAGCGCCGCCACCAGGTCGGTCTCGTTGACCAATTTGCCGCGGGCGACGTTGATCAGGTAGCCGCCCTTGCCCAAGGCCTGCAGCACTTGGGCATCGATGATAGCTTTGGCCTGGTCGGCGGCCGCGGCGAGAATGAGAGCGTCGCTCTCGCGGGCCAGTTGCGTGAGGTCGGCGACGAAGGTGTGGCTCACGTCGTTCATGGGCTGCAAATCGGTGTAGCGGATCGGGCAACCGAACGCGGCGGCCCGGGTGGCCACGGCGCGACCGACCCGGCCCATGCCGACGATGCCGATGCGCATGCCGGACACTTGCCGGGCCAGTGGCAGCGGGGCCAGTGGCGTCGGGCTCTGGGGCCACTGGCCCGAGCGTACGTATCGGTCACCGGTGCACAGGCCGCGGCACACGGCGATCAACAGGCCGATGGCCAGGTCGGCGACGTCTTCGGTCAGGGCGCCGATGGTGGCTGTCACGCGGATCCCGCGATCCCGGGCGTAGGCCAGGTCCACCGCATCGGTGCCCACGCCGTTGACCGCCACCACTTCCAGCTTGGGCAGTTGCGCCATCACCGCTTGGCTGATGCCGGTATGCCCACCCGTGATCACGCCACGAATGTGGGCGCCATGTTCTCGCAGGTAGGCGGGTTTGTCGGCCTGTTCGAAATAGCGCCGGATCGTGAACAGCTCGTTGAGTCGGGTGTTGATTTCAGGAATCAGGATCGGGCTGAGTTGCAAGACTTCTGGCTTCATGTGGACCTCGTGTAACGAATGAAAAAACCGGCTCAACCGCGACCGGCAAACGGCATGGCGGTGGCCATGACGGTCATGTTCAGGACGTTGGCCGACAACGGCAGGCCGGCGATGTAGCGCACCGCATCGGCCACGTGCTTGACGTCCACCATCGGCTCCACCGCGACAGTGCCGTTGGCCTGGCGCACGCCTTTGGTCATGCGCACGGACATCTCGGTGAGGGCGTTGCCGATGTCGATCTGGCTGCAGGCGATGTTGTATTCGCGTCCGTCCAGGGCCAGGGATTTGGTCAACCCCAGCACCGCATGTTTGCTGGCGGTGTAGGCGCTGCTGAAGGGGCGTGGGGTGTGGGCCGAGATCGAACCGTTGTTGATGATGCGTCCACCCTGGGGCTGTTGCCGGCGCATCAGGCCGAAGGCGCCCCGGGCGCAGAGGAAAACGCCGTTGAGGTTGGTGTCGATCACGTTGCGCCACTGCTCGAAGCTCAGTTCATCCAGCGGCATGGCAGGCGCATTGACCCCGGCGTTGTTGAACACCACGTCCAGGCGTCCGTAGACCTCTTCAATGCTTGCAAACAGCGCGTCGACACTGGCCGGGTCGCGCACATCGGTGGACACCGCCAAGGCTTCGCGCCCTTCGCTCACGGCCAGGTCGACCAGCGCCTGCAAAGGCTCCAGCCGGCGGCCGGCCAACACCAAGGTGTACCCATCCGCCATCAGCCCCAGGGCCACGGCGCGACCGATGCCGCTGCCGGCGCCGGTCACCAGCGCTACTTTCAACGTGTTGGACATGTTGCTCGTTCCTTTTTCAAAAATGATTCAAGGTCGCTGGCCGACGCGCACTTCCAGTTGGCCGATGCCATCGATGCCGGCGCTGATCACATCCCCCGGTTGCAGCAGATCGACGCCTGCCGGGCTGCCAGTCATGATCAGGTCGCCGGCCCGCAGCGTCACCGATTGGGAGATGCGGCTGATCATCTCGCTGACCGACCAGATCTGGCTGTCGAGGCTGTCGCGCTGGCGCTCCTGGCCGTTCACGTTCAGCCACAACTCGCCTTCGGGGTGCCCGGCCCGCGACACCGGCACGATGGCCGTCATTGGCGCCGCAGCGTCGAACACCTTGGCGCCCTCCCACGGCAGGCCGTCGCGCTTGGCCCGGCGCTGGACATCACGGCGGGTCAGATCCAGGCCGGCGGCATAGCCCCAGACATAGGCCAGCGCCTGGTCCTCGGGGATGTTCGCGCCACCTTCGCCGATGGCGACGACCAGTTCGATTTCATGAACGAACTCCTCGGTCACCGTCGGGAACGGCACTTCACCAACGGCGTCCACCACGCACGTCGAGGGCTTCATGAAGAACACCGGCGGCACCCGGGATTCACCCTGGGTATCAGGCCATGGATAGTTGCGGCCCACACAAAAGACCCGGCCGACGGGAAAGCGCTGCGGGCTGCCGAGCACCGGCAAGGTCACTGGCAGGTCCGGGGTAAAGACGTACTCGGGCATGTTCATCCTGGTAAATATCCTGTTGGAAACGTCAGCGTACGGCGGCAATCCCGGGTGAAGTTGGAGGAATGCCGCCTCATGTTGGAGAAAACGGTTATCTGCGGACTCAGCGCGCCCTGAGCTCGATGCGATACAAGCGGCCAAGCAGCAACGAGTAAGACAAAGTGCCCATCAACGCCACGCCGCCGATGAACCAGAAGGCCAAGGCGAAGGAGCCGGTCTTGTGCACGATCGCGCCGATCACGATGGGGGTGACGATGCCGCCGATGTTGGCCGCCAGGCTGGTGATCCCGCCGGTCAGGCCGATGAGCTCCTTTGGCGCCACTTCCGACACCGCCGCCCACGAGGACGACGCGATGCCCTGGGCAAAGAAGGCAATCGTCAGCACGGCAATGCAGATCAGGTTCGAATCGGTGAAATTCACCAGCACGATGGACATGCCCAGCATCGAGCCCACCACCAGTGGCAACTTGCGGGCGAAGGACAATGAGTAGCCACGACGGATCAACAGGTCGGACACGATCCCGGCCAGCAGGATGCCCACCGTGGCACCGACGAACGGCAGCACGGCGAAGATCCCGACCTTGATGGTGGTCAGGTGCCGCTCCTCGATCAGGTACGTCGGGAACCAGGTGAGAAAGAAGTACAGCGCCGAGGTGCTGGCGAACTTGCCGATACAGATCGCCCAGACCTGCCGATGGCTGAACAGCTCGGCGATCTGCCGCCAGTTGAAGCGGGTGCGCTCCTGGCTGCTCTTGACCAGACCGCCCCCGGCTTCGATGTACTTGAGTTCTTCCTGGCTGACCTTCTTGCAGTTCAGCGGATCGCGGTACAGGTACAGCCAGGCCACGCCGAAAACGATGCCGAGCGCGCCGGTGCTGTAGAACACGTGGCGCCAGTCATAGGTGGTCGCTAGCCACAGCAGCGCGCCGGTAAACAGCGCCGTGCCCAGGTACTGGCCGCACACGTAGATGCTGCTGGCCAGGCCTCGCTCACGGGCCGGAAACCACACCGTGACCGCCCGACTGTTGGCCGGAAACGCCGGCGCTTCCATCGCGCCGACGGCCAGGCGCAGGCCGAACAGCGAGGCAAACCCCGTGGCCAAGCCCTGGCACACGGTGACCGTCGACCAACTGATCAACGACACCCCGTAGGTGAACCGGGAACCGAAGCGGTCGGCGATGAAGCCGGCGGGCACCAGCGCAATCGCGTAGGTCCAGGCGAACGCCGAAAAGATCAGGCCCATTTCGATCTTGTCCAGGCCCAGGTCCTTGGCCAGGAATGGCGCGGCAATCGAGATATTTACCCGGTCGATGTAGTTGATGATCGTCGCGATCAGTAGCAGCGACAGCATGAACCAACGCCGTCGCGACGGCAGGCGCACTGGCGCGGCGGCGTCCCGGGCGCCGGCAATCACCGGTGCGGCGGTGGTCTGGGAGGTGTGTGAGTTCGACATGGATAGACCTCGTTATTGTTAGAAGCGTCGAGATGTTTGCGAGCAGCCGAAATCAATGCCCTCGATGCCGGGGCAGAACAATCGCTACTGGAATGAGAGGGGCCGACGGATGGTGTCAGGTGTGGGAAGCGGCCTTGCGCCAGGATCGGTCGGCGGCGCAATCGGGAGGGTCAGCGAGGTACAGGAACAGGTTCATGGGGTGCGCACCTTTTGATTGTTTTTGGAGAGCAGGAGGGTTGCGTGGCTCCACAGTGGTCGTACAACAGTTCAAAATCAACCGAGGTGTTAGATCATTTTTCCCTGTTGAAACCACGACCAGGAAACCTGTCCAAAAAAATCGACTTGGCTGAGTTTCGTGTTCTATTTTTAGATTTTTAATAACTTATTGTTTTTAAAAGATAATTTTTACATGAGCTGCTGCACGCTTTTTGGACACCCACGCTCCACCGTTGAACGACAGAAAACGGCCCGCCGGCGCCATGTCATCGTATAACTTCTTGAAAATCGGCCAGATGCAACGTCACAATCGTCCTCATCGCCACACACCGCAGAGGATTCCCAGGAGATGTCATCACCGAGCCGAGTCCCCACGTATGTCATGCAGCAACGCAGCGAATTGACGGACTTCTACATCCGCGACAAAAAGGGCCGGCGCGCCGAAACCAGCCCGCATCGCCATGAATACTTCCAGGTCCAGATCAACCTTGGCGGCGATACCGTGCAGCACATCGGCAACGTCGAACGACCGTTTCCGCGCAACACCCTGGCGTTCATCCTGCCCCACCGCGTGCACGTGATTCCGCATCCGGCGGACAGCAATTTCATCGTGATCAATTTCTCCCAGACCTTCCTGCTGCCGCACCTGCAATGCGACCCGATGGACCTGGAGGAAGTCTCGATCCTGCTGGCGCCCGAGCTGTCGCCGTTCCGCTTCCAGGAACACTTGGATTTCATTCTCGAGGACAAGGATTTCAACCAGGTCTGCACCTTGATCGAACAAATGCGCGCCCTGGACGAGAACCGGCAGTTCGGCACCCGCGAAATGCTCAAGGGCTTGCTGCTGCAACTGATCGGCAGCGTGTGTGCCTTGTACGCCGAACCGCTCAAGCGCCTGGCCGAAGAAAATGCCGCCGAAGTCAGCCGCCGCGATGCCTTGGGCCGGATGTCAGAATACCTGCGCAAGAACATCGCCGACCCGGACCTCAACCTGATCAAGGTGGCTGCGGCGACTTACCTATCACCCACGTACCTGACCCACTGGCTGCGCAAGGAGATCGGCAAGACCTTCACCGAGCTGGTGCTTGAGCGCAGGATGCACGCGGCGCGCAACTACCTGCTTAACGGCACGCGGCCCGTGGGCGAAGTGGCGAGGTTGTGCGGGTTTGCCGACGAGGCCTATTTTTCCAGACGTTTTCGCCAGATCCATGGACAGCCGCCGGGGCAATTCCGGCGCCAACAACTGAATCCGGATACGCCGCAGTTGGCGTTGAATACGTGATGAACGGTTCGGCTGGTCAAGCAGCCATCTTATGCAAGCCATTCCCAGCGACGCCTAGCCTGGAATGTGCGTGTTCATGCCGTCGAACCTCTTGTACTTCCAGCTGAACCCGTCTCGCTGCACAGGGGCGAAGCTCTTGAACCAATCCACCCAGTTGCTCGCCGAAGGCATCCACCAGCCCTTGACGGTATTGCCCCAGTGAGCAAGTCCCAACTCGGAAACCAAGTAGTGGCTGTGGCTCACGCAGTTCTGGTATTGGGTTTTGGCATTAGGCAGGTTGGGCCAGAAAGCATCGTAAGTGGTCTTGGTCTTCTTTAACTTGGCTTCAAGCTTGCGGTACTTTTTCACGAACGCCTTGTTCACGCCGATGTAGTAGACGTAAGTGGTCGCACTGCCCGTGGCGCGTGCCCAATCGGTTGAGCCAAGCGCACCTGTCGCGAACTCCCAACCGTCATCACTGATACCCGTCAGGGTGATGTTTCTGCCGTCGATGAGAAAGGTCGTGGCATGCCCATCCTCGACCAGTTTGCCCAAGGTTTTTTTCCAGGAGCCAAGGCTGAAGGGACTGAAACCTTTGCCCACGCCGCTCCATGTGAGTATCGAATAGCAGATGCCAAAAATGCCCGCTGCCCCGGAGATTTTTTCCAGCCCGGCTACCAATTCGGTTCCTTTCTTGTTCGCCATTGCATCGCTCCCTGGCCATTTGTGGCCTTGTTGACCAGAAGGCTAGGACAGGGTCGGTGATGGCGCCAGGCCATAAGCCTGGATGAAAGATCCCTCCGGTCATGACCCGACAGGCCGGCTCAAGAGAAAAGACCGCCTGGTACTGCTGCGAGGCTGCCTGATTCCATCCACCATAAGCCGACGCTATCGCCTTGCCAGTGAAGAGTGCGGCTTGCGCAATTGTCCGGCCAGCCAGCGGCCCGCACTCAGGAGCCAGGCACACAATGCAATCACTTCCACGCCAAGCAACATCCCGTCCACACCGGTGCTGCTGATGAGCTTACCGACGACGAAAGGGAAACCGAATACACCAATGAAATAGGACAGACTGAATAGCAACAGCGCCTGAGCGGTCAGGCCTGGAGGGGCTTCGTTGGCCGCCAGGCCGTTGATTACCGAATAGTTCAGCCCGTAGCCAACCCCGAGCAATGCGGCGGTCACTCCATAGCTGAGACCGTCATGGACCCATGCGCCAAAACCTGTCACGGCGATCAACATGAGAGTGGTCAACAGGCAGGAAGTGGCGAACGGATTGCGCTTGACGACCCAGCCGGCAATCAACAATCGACACGCGATAGCCGCCCCCATGAAACTGATGAAAAACAGCGAATAGTCCAGCCCTTGTTTGCTGGCATAACTGGTTTGGAAACTGCCCAGCCCACCAAAGACCGCCCCTCCCAACCCCACCATCAAAATGGACAACGCAGAGCGAGAGCGCAGTACCGTCGCGGCCGATTTCAGCCCGATCTCGACCTTGTTGCCGATTTGCTCGGCAGACCGTGTTCTGAGCTGCCAGAAATACCCCCCTCCCAATACCGTCGCGACTGCCGCGCAGAAGAATGCGGTTTGGAGGGGCAGCCCGAAATGACTGGCCAACTTGCCGGCGAGTGGCCCGCTGCCGATGCCCGTCAACATGCTGCCCGACAACAACGCGAAGCAATGAGTCCGCCTGGCGGGCTCTACCATCGCGGCCACCATGATGGGACCTAGGGTGTAGAACAGCCCCCATCCAATCCCCAGCATCAAGCCACACACCAGCAGTCCATTGCCGAGCCCGGATGCCAGGGCAAAGCCCATGGACGCGATGGTCAGAAACGCGGCACCGAGAGCAACGCACCGCGCAGCCCCCCAACGCTGCATCAAATGCCCCGCCCCCACCACCGCCGCCAGGGTACTCAACATGGCCACGGCAAACACCTGCCCGGCATCGCGCTCGCTGCCTCCCAGGGAAGTCACCAGCAGCGAGACCAGGAACGTGGCGCCGTAAGAAATGGACAGCAGGAAACTGGCCACGCAAAACAGACCGAACTGCGGGACACTTTTTCGTTGGGAGACCGGTGGCATCTTTTTTTCCACGCGTTGATTGAGACCGATTTCTAGCATGGCCGCGCGTGGGGTTAGTCATTGGAATGACGGAGTCAGGGTTAGGGAAATCGTATCTTTAGCAGGTATTGGAGAGAGACTTGGAAATGGCCTTCCGACACCTAAGCAATCGTGCTACAGCGACTCAACGCGCCATCAAGCAATTTGGCACGCCTTTCTGGCAGTGGGACGGCTAGCATCCATTTTGAATTCTTTTTCGCAAGCAACAAAAAACCCCTGAAGCTCGACACTTCAGGGGTTTCGTTTGTTGCGAATTTGGCGGTGAAGGAGAGATTCGAAAGCACCCGATTGGCATTTTCAGCGAGTGAGGTGCCGTTTTATAAGGCTTTCAGGCCGATAGTTTGCGCGCAAACGTTCCCATGGCAGTCCCATGGATTCTGCGCATAGATAAAAGTCGTGCTGGCGTATAGGGCTTTATACGATTTCTCGGAGCGGCATCGGAAATGAGTATTTTTAGACTTCCGCCGACGGAAACGTCCGCAGAGGCTTGATTCCACTTGGGTTGCACAGGGTCGTCACAAGGTAATCTTTTAGCAGTGTTGAAGTAACCTCATTACTCCTAGCCCAGTAATGTGTCACTCGTAGGAGCATTATACAAATCAATCACTTAAGAAAAAATTACTCACTCTATTACTAAAAATCACTTCCTAACGTACTTCAGAAAATGCGATAGCACCGGGGTTTCGGCCTTGTGGGAGGGCATAAATTCGTACATTACTTTATTCCGACTGTGCTCCTGAAAATCTACGTCGAGAGCTCCACCCAAGCTAACAAGCCCCACCGGGTGCCCCCTTAGACCTCCCTGCCCTTCGCAGAGATTCGCAGGCTTTTGCGCTCAGGTGCATCGGCCCGGCTCAGAATGCACAATCCTGTTCGGAAGGGATGCGGCTATGCAGAAAAAAAGACCTATTTAGCCTGCAGGCGTGGTGGGGGGATGACGGCGCGCGCCAAAATAGCTCCGATAAGCTGCGTGGATGGAACAAGGGCTGAGATAGAGAGGAAGGATTTTAGCCGAGGTGGGCGGGTATCCAGCCAGAACGTTGCGACTGACGGGACAAAATGCCATCATCAGACCAAATGCGATTCAATCGGACGACTGCAGGTAGCACGGATGATACGAAAGCGATTTGCCACCCCGGTGCAACTAGATTATAGTTGCACCCACGAGGCCAAAGGGATCCTCGCATGAGCCAGATCGACAAGCTAATCGAGAAGCTCATCAAAACCCCGGCGCCTAGGGATTTTTCATGGGCGCAGCTTCAAAAGGTCATGAAGCATTTTGGTTATAAGGAATTGGAAGGTAATGGTTCGAGGAAAAAATTTGTGCATCCGGAAACAAAACACAAAGTTTTGTTGCACAAAAGACATCCCGACAGCACATTAATTGGTGCGCAGATCGTAGATATCATTGACGCATTGAAATCACAGGGTTATCTAAATGACGAATAAGACACTTGAGTATAAGGGATTTCAAGGGTCGATCGATTTTGACACTCTCACCTATGAGATGCATGGCAAAATCTTACATATCAACGACCTAGTAACTTACGAAGCAGAAACTCTAAAGGAGTTAGAAGCTGAGTTCCATGAGGCGGTTGATGATTACTTGGAAACCTGTATACAGCTCGGAGTGCCACCTGAAAAACCGTTTTCAGGATCATTCAACGTTAGAATTGGCATAACATTACATAAAGAGCTGGCGAAATTTGCTTCTCGTCATGACGCATTCATTAATGACGTAGTCAAAGAGGCTCTAAGTTGCCACATCATGGGCAAACACAACGAAGTCCATCATCACCATTACGCGCAAGTAGAATATCAGTCCGATGAAATAACTGTTAATACCGCTCGCACAACTCGACCCAAATTGGTGGTAGTTAAATGAGTCTTGAATTGGTAACACTGCGACATGTCAGTGTAAGACATGTGCACGGCGATCGCTTTACATCTGAAGAAATTGGTGAAGAGTCTGCCTTTAAGGCAAGATTTGGGCTCACTATTGAAGTCGAAGAAAACGCAGAAGATGGCGAATTCAGATTCCAAATCGGTCAAAATTTTGAAGCTGTAATACCGAGCACTAACGAGCCTTTTTTCAAAATTGAAATAGCGGGCCACTTTTCGTCAGCTGATAAAGAAACAGTAGGTGCCTGGATAAACACTCGGGAAGGAGCCTACGACCTTGGAGCGACTTTATTCCCTTATTTAAGATCTTTGGCAAAACCCTTACTTGAGGGGTTAGGCGCAGCTCAGATCGAGTTCCCTTGGAGCACACCACAGATTGAGAAGGTATCAGAAATAACTCAGCAAAGAAAAACCAGCACCAAAAAGAAACCAACAAAATCGAGAGAAAGTTAACCATTTAACACATCATGTACTCAGCAAGCTTTCAACCTCGCAAGAAACCTGAAAGACCCGACAGAAAGGGCATTCGAAAGCGGTAAGAACTTATACCGCTTTTCCCTTTTACTTAATCGCAATTTTGTACGATTTAAAATAAATAACATCCTCCTTCAGCCAGTCATTTAACTGCATCATCCGCCTCTGAATAGGCTCCAACTCATTAGCCGCATAAATCTGCGCAGCCTCCCTAATCGATCCAAACCCACCCGCATTCTGCGGCACAATCCCCATCAACTGCGGCGGAATCCGTAAACTCGCCAGCACATCATCCCGAGTCTGGTTCTTAATCGAATTAAATTCATCCTTCGCCGCAACCTCACTGACAGGGATGAGCTGAATCCCATCCTTCTTCCCCGTCGGCGAATACACAAACAAGTTCCGAAAATTCCCCGGCCCCTTGGATTCCTTCAACGCTTTACGCAAAGAGTCGATATCCGCCTCAGTCTGCGCCGCATCAGTCATGTACAAGATGAACCCCGCATGACTCCCGTTCTCGTAATACTTACGCCGAAACAACGTCGCCGACTCATTCAACAGCGCAGACTGCAAGGCACTGATCCACTCCGGCAGCCCATAAATCTCCTGATGCAAATCCGCCTCGCGCAAATGAAAAATGCTGCCCGGCTCAAACGCGTGCTCGTTCTTCCAACCCTGCACCTGATAGAACTGCCCCTCCGGCCCAATCCGCATGTACTTCGCCAACGAAGGCACCAGTTGCCTGGTGCTGCCCAACACCGAGCGGCGTTTCTCCAGATACCCGTTGCCCAGACACAGAAAATCCAGAGCGAACTGTTCAAAAGCCGCCCGGGACAGCATCGGATGCGGGATAAATGTCTTGCTCAACAGATTCCGTTTGAACATCAACCCCGAATGCAAATGCACACTCGCCCCCACCGACCGAGCCAAGCCGTTAAGCGACAACGGCGGCTCATACCACCGCCCGTTAAACCAGCACTCCAGATAATCAAACACCTCCCGCCCCCCCAACACCGGTGTCGGCTCCCCAAAGCTGAACACCTGAGTCCCCGCACTGGCGGCATCAAGGGCGGTCGGCAGTAAATCCTGGCCAGCAACTTGTTCCGTCATGTAAAAATCTCCATCCGCCCAGTATTAGCAGCCGTCTGCCCCTCAAGCGGTTCGTTATGCAATGCGTGAAAGAGCGCCCAAGCCAGATCGGCATGCCCGGTGTTGTCGTTGCGCCCTGCGGTATAGGTGAACTGCCGACCACCTGCAGTGACGGTTTTGCGAATAGCCATAAGCGACTGAGCCATGTCAGTCCAACCCGCGTCGAACTCCAGTCGCCCCTTGTGAATCACGTCGTAGGCCTTCAGCACCAAGCGTGTTTTCACCTCGGGCGAATAGCTGAAGGTGGTCACCGCTGGGAAGAACTGGCGCACCAACTGGGCCACGCCGCTGCCCAGGCCGGTCACGTCGATGCCGATATAGGTCACCCAGTAGCGATCGCACACACCCTTGATGGCAGCAGCCTGGGCGGCGAAGTCCATGCCGCGAAACTGGTGGCGCTCAAGCACACGAAACTTGCCACCCGGCACCAGGGGCGGCGCAACCACCACCAGGCCAGAGCAATCGCCCGTTTCGGCCGGGTCATAACCGACCCACACCTGACGATCCCCGAACGGGCGCATAGCGAAAGGTTTGTAGTCCTCGGCCCACTCCACCCAGCTATCGACCATGCAAGGCTGCAACACCGACAACGGGAAGATACTCGCGCCGTCATCGACGAACTCGCACATCAGCAGGTTGGCGAAAGCCTCGGAGCTGTACTCCCGGCGCAGCTCTTCGATGTCGAACAGATCGCAGCCACCGCGCTCGGCGTCGAGAATCGTGACGATCTGCCGCCACAACCGGTCCTCACAAAACCGACCCTGCTGGAGCGCGCCGTGGGTCACGTCCACTTTCGTGTGCAGCGCAGCGGGCTTGCCCTTGTTGAAGCGCTCGCCCGTCCAGAAGCTGTAAGCCTCATGGGCCATGCTCGACGGGGTAGAGAAATAGGTTTTGCGCCACTTCTTGTGCATCGCCATGCCCGAGGCGACCTTGTTCAACTCCTCGAACTTGAATGTCCAAAAGAACTCGTCGAAGTAGAAATTGCCGTGATAGCCCTGGGCGGTGCGGGCATTGGTACCGAGGAAAAACAGCTCGGCGCCGTTGGGCAGCACAATCGGGTCGCCGGTTAGCTCGACACCGATCACCTCCCGAGCGAAGGCTTGAATGTAACCACGGAACAGGTAGGCCTGGTTCTTCGAAGCCGACAGAAAAATCTGATTGCGCCCGGTGTCCAGCGCATCGATAAACGCCTCGCGGGCAAAGTAATACGTAGCGCCGATCTGCCGGCTCTTGAGGATAACGCGGGTGCGCTGGTTGCCGGCTCGATACCAGTCTTTCTGATAGTCAAAACAGCCGTCGATGAACGCCTCACGAAGCAGCTCAACCTGTTCTTCGCTGATGTCGTTCTTCGGAGATTTCTTCTTCGGCCCCTCGTTACGCTTGGCGAGGTTCGGGTTAAGGTCGGTTTCAGTACCGCCGCCCTGATAGCGCTGAATCCGTGCCTGGCGCTCAAGCTGCCGATGCAGCAGATCGATCTCTTTGAAATCACCGCTGGTCTTGTTGTCCTTGAGGATCAACTGCACCAAACGCGCCTCCAAGGCGCCGCCGATGCGTTCCACACTGTCGGCCCGGTCCCACTCGTCCCGGGCCTTCCAGCTGTGCAATGTTTTCTCTTTTTGCCCCGTCGCTTCCGCAATCTCACAGACGCGCCAACCCATCCAGTACAAAAACTTGGATTGGCGTCGGGGGTCGATGGGCAGCAAGGCAGTGGTCATGGTCGAGATGCTGCCGCCCACACCCGCGACTCAATAGCACCGCCCCTTGTACCCTTCCCGCCTACAACCCCGCCTCATTGCCGCCGCGCGCGCCCGTGTCGACCATCCCCCTCATTGCACCCCCACGCACTGAGATTCCCACCATGAAGAAGTACCGCAGCAACTGGTTCCGCGTCGCCGTCGAGGGCGCGACCTCAGACAAGCGCACCATCAAACGCAGTTGGCTGGAACAGGCCGCCAAGAACTTCAACCCAACCACCTACGGCGCCCGCATCTGGCTTGAACATTTCCGCAGCCTGCTACCCGACAGCCCCTTCAAAGCCTACGGCGACGTGCTGGCAGTGAAGACCGAAGAGGTCGACGTCAACGGCCAGAAAAAACTGGCCTTGTTTGCCAAAGTCGAGCCCACCAGCGACCTCATCGCCATGAACAAGGCCAAGCAGAAGATCTACACCTCCGTTGAGATCGACGAGAGCTTTGCCGACACCGGCGAGGCCTACATCGTGGGGCTGGCCGTCACCGACTCGCCCGCCAGCTTGGGCACGGACGTCCTGACCTTCTCGGCGCAGAAACCCGAATCCAGCCCGTTCCAAGACCGCCACTATTCCGCGACCTCCATGTTCACCGAGGCCGTCGAAACCGAGCTGACATTCCAGGAAGTCGAAGACAAACCCAGCATCGGCGCCCAGCTCTTCAGCAGGGTCCAAGCCTTGTTGACCGGCAAGCAGGCCAAGGACAACAACGAATTCGCGCAAATCGGCGAAGCGGTCGAAGCCATCGCCGAACACGTCAAGGACCTGCCCGACCAACTGGCCGCCGAAAGGCAATTTTCGGCGGGGCTGAAAACCCGACTCGATCAAGTCGGCACCGAATTGACCGAGCTGAAAAACAAGCTCGCAACCACCCAGGATCCCAACCAGAAAACGCGCCCGCAGGTATCCGGCGGCAGCACCCAAGTCATGACCGACTGCTGACAAACAGCCCCGCTCACCAAGGACGATCTACATGCGTAACGACACCCGAGTACTGTTCAACGCCTACCTGAAACAACTGGCGCAATTGCATGGCGTGGCTGACGTCACCACCAAATTCACCGCAGCCCCAAGCGTTGCCCAGACGCTGGAAACCCGCATCCAGGAGTCCAGCGCCTTTCTCAGCGCCATTAATGTTTACCCGGTATCGGAACAGTCGGGTGAGAAGGTTGGCATCGGCATCGACGGCACCATTGCCAGCACCACCGACACCACCACCAAAGACCGCGAGCCCCGCGATCCGAGCGGCCTGGACGACCGTGGCTACACCTGCACCCAAACCAACTTCGATACCAGCCTGCGCTACCAGAAGCTGGACCAATGGGCCAAGTTCAAAGACTTTCAGGCTCGCATCCGCGACGCAATCATTAAGGCCCAAGCCCTCAACCGGATCATGATCGGTTGGAACGGCATCAGTCGCGCCGCGACATCCAACCCGACCACCAACCCACTGTTGCAGGACGTCAACATCGGCTGGCTTCAAAAAATGCGCTTGGAAAACCCGGCACGCGTCATGAGTGAGGTGACGCCAGACAGTGGAAAAATCGAGATCGGCGCCGGCAAAGACTTCGAAAACATCGACGCCCTGGTCATCAGCATGGTCAATGAGTTCATCGAGCCGTGGTATCAGGAAGACACCGAACTGGTGGTCATCTGCGGTCGACGACTGCTGGCCGATAAATATTTCCCGATCATCAACAAGGTGCAGGCGCCGACCGAGATGCTGGCGGCCGACATCGTTACCAGTCAAAAACGCCTCGGCAACCTCCCGGCCGTGCGCGTTCCACACTTCCCGGCCAGTGGCTTGCTGGTGACCCGCCTCGACAACTTGTCGCTGTACTGGCAGGAAGGCACCCGCCGCCGCACCGTCGTAGACAACGCCAAGCGCGACCGCATCGAGAACTTCGAGTCGGTGAACGAAAGCTATGTCATCGAAGACCTGGGCTGCGCCGCCCTGGCCGAAAACATCACCCTGAACTGAGGCGGCCACCATGAGCAACCCCTGCCGCCGTCACTTCGAACGCGTCACCGCCGCTGTCGAAGCGGCGGCCACAGACCCCACCCAAACCATGGCGGGCGCCACCGCTTACGAGCATCAGTTAAATCAGCTCCTGCAAGACCGCTTGCGCCTGAAGCAGGTCCAGTCCAACCAGGGCAAGGCCGAACTCAAACGTCAGCTACTGCCGAGTTACGAATCCTACGTGCAAGGTGTACTGGAGGGCGGCAAAGGCGCCCAGGACGAAGTGATGACCACCGTCATGGTCTGGCGCCTCGATGCCGGCGACTTCACTGGCGGCCTCGACATCGCAGCCTATGTGCTGAAACACCGAATGGTGATGCCCGACCGATTTGCCCGCACCTTGGGCTGTCTGGTCGCCGAAGAAGTCGCGACCGCCGCCTTCAAGGCCCAGAAAATCGGCGAACCGTTCGACCTAGCGATCCTGCACCGCACCGCCGAACTCACGGACGTCGAAGACATGCCCGACCAGGCCCGCGCCAAGCTGTTTCTCGCCATGGGCCGCGCCACGCTTGAAGGCCTCGCCGAAGAAACTCCAGGCCAGCCCGGCCAGCTCCAGGCCGGTGTGGATCTGCTGAAAAAAGCCATCGCCCTGCACGACGCCTGCGGTGGCAAAAAAGACATGGAGCGGGCCGAACGCCTGCTCAACAAACTTGCCGGCACCGCCGGCTAACCGAGCGTCCCCACGCACCCCGCCGGCTCGGGGCGGATCGGCCAGGCCGCTCCTCCTGAACGTGAAGCCCCGACCACCGGCGACCTATTGCAGAGTGCTGTTTCATGAGCGGATTCATAGCCGGCGGCACTGTCGCCAGCGGCCATATCAATACCGATACCTTCTGGCCCTCAATCGATCTGGATCAGTTGCGCGCCACACTGCGGATCGACGCTAGCGTCACCGCGCCACGCCTGGAAACCGCTGCGGTGGCGGCCGCCGTCAGCGTCAACCGCGAGCTGGGTCAATGGCGCGCCACCCAACAAGCGGCAGGCCATACGAAACTCGCCGACATGCCCGGCGAGCGCGTCAACGGCGTACTGGTCAAGGTCCATCTGTATCGCCGCGCCATCGAGGCTGCTACCGGCGCCGAAGTGTGCGAGCGCTACCGCTCCTATGACTCCACGAACAGCGGCCACCAGAACGCAGAAGAACTTACCCCGAACATCGACGATTACCGTCGCGACTTACGCTGGGCGGTGCGTGACTTTCTTGGCATCAACCGCACCACCGTGGAACTGATTTGATGCCAGTCACCGTCCGCGCCCACCAAAACGAAACCGTCGATACCCTTTGCTGGCGTCACTATGGCCGCACCGCTGGCGTGACCGAGGCGGTACTCCAAGCTAACCCCGGTCTGGCCGGCCACGGACCGATTCTGCCCCAAGGCCTGGCCGTGCAAATGCCCGAAGCCCAGACCGCCGCACCACAGCGGCGGGTGCTGAATCTGTGGGACTGACCACCTCTACAAGACATAGACCTCATGAACAAACCGGAAAGCCTGCGCACTCACCTGCTTGCCACCATTGGCGAACTCAAGCACAACCCCGACCGACTGCTGATCTTCATCGACAACGGAAAGATTCGCTGCACCGCGGCCGCCTCGTTGTCGTTCGAATACAGCTTTGATCTGCAGATCATCCTCACCGATTTCGCCGGACATCCCGACAGTGTGATGTTGCCGGTCCTGGGGTGGTTGAAAGTGAATCAAGCCGACTTGCTCGAAAACTTGAATAAATCCGCAGAGGGCATCCAGTTCGAAGCCGACATCCTGGACAACAGCAAGGTGAATCTCAGCGTGACCCTGTCGCTGACCGAGCGAGTGATTGTAGGGATGAACGCCGACGGCATGACAACTATCCACCACCCCGGCGAACCTCAGCGCACTGCCGCGTTTGTCGACCCAGCGTGGATACCCGGTTCTCAGATGCCCTCCAGCGAATGGGTTGTTCCGAAGTGAGCACTCAACTGGAAGCACTGGAAGACTGGGCCGCAGGTCTGCTGGAGCAGCTCAAACCAGCAGCACGCAAAAAACTCACCCGCAGCATCGGGCAGATATTGCGGCGCAGCCAGCAGCAGCGAATCATCGCCCAGCGAAACCCGGACCAGAGTCTATATACCAAGAGAAAGCGGCGCGAAATACGCGGAAAACAGGGACGGTTGAAAAGGAGGATACGGATGTTTCAAAACCTTCGCACTTCGAAATACCTGAAAATCCGAAGCGATAGCAACGCCACCACTGTTGGATTCAATGGGCGAACCTCCCGAATAGCCCGGGTACACCAATTTGGTTTAAAAGACCACCCGACAAAAAATGCACCTGCTGTGACCTACCAGCAACGGGAAATACTCGGCTTCACCGAGGCCGACATTTGTTCAATCCGGGATAGGCTGCTCAATCATTTAGCTACCTAAATCATATACTGATCAAAACTTCACCCTACCTGTTATTTCGGTGCTGCGCCTCCACCCCCAAGAGGGATGGGATTTTGCTCATCATTGGCATTGGATTGGTAGCCAGGAATGGAAAACGTTCTTACAAGTGTATTTCGCTGTTCTGTTAATTGAAGAATAGCAGCCGTTAGCTCTTTTTTCTTTGCAGGATCACTCGAAAAATTAGCATCATTCAACAAGGTCTTGTTCGCTGCAATTGCGCTGTCTAGTCTTTGAATCGAACTGTCCAGATCTAGGGTTTTCACTCCATATTTTTCGTTAGCTCGACTCAGAATTTTGGAGATGGCTATAGGTATCGAACACATCTCGTGATAACCAATCGCATCCGCCACGGCTGCGGAACCGCTGTACACGTCGAGACCTTTTGATTGCAAACTGGTAATTCGAGTAATCTCGGCTTTGCGCATGCCTTGAATCTCTTTCGCCACGGTCGGGATAAGCTCTCCTCCATACATTTCGTTATTAATGGAAGAGCGCATTTCATTAGTTACCGCAGAGGTACCCGCCAGATTCTGCGCCGCTCGACCACCAACTATGGCAGCAGCAGCGGCGGTGGCAGTTGTGATAGAGCTATACCAAACATTGGTGACAGCTCGCCGCCCATAGATCGACGATATGAAATCTCCACAGTAAACATCCGACATCGCAAGCAACTTAAGCTGTTCGTTATTCCGATCCGCAGAATTTTTTATTCTCTTAAGAATATCATCAGTCTCTTCGATCTTTACTTCTGAAACCTCTATTATCGAGTCCGCTCGATTAGGAGGTATAAAATGAGTAGGTCTATTAGAGCAAGCGGAAAGAGCAATCATCATGCTTAACATGAGTCCACCGCCCACCCGCTGAAATTGCGTAATCCCGACTAGTCGCTTACTCAATTGAGTCCCTTCCCTGACCGAAGCAAAGCTTTATGCCTTCCCTTCTTAAAAGATGTATAGCAGCGAAAAGCCATTACGCCAGATGAAAAGGAAAAAATAATCAGCCTATGCATTGCCAACTGTGAACATGTAATTCGACGTCGTACAAACCAATATTGCTGCACGCGTCCGCAAGCACAACCAATATCGGGGCCATGAATAACCTCCCCACCCTCACCCGCCTACTCGAAAACCTCATCCGCTACGGCACCATCGCCGCCGTCCAGATGAAGCCCCCACGCGTACGAGTGAAAACCGGAACCCTAATCACCACCTGGCTCCCCTGGATCGCCCTACGAGCCGGCGCCGACCGCCAGTGGAACCCTCCTACAGAAAACGAACAAGTCCTACTCTTCAGCCCCTCCGGCCAACTCGCCAACGGCGTCGCCCTAACCGGCCTATTCAGCGACCACAACCCAGCCAACGGCGATCGCGAAGGCCTGCACCGTGTCACCTACCGCGACGGCACGGTGATCGAGTACGACAGCATCGCCCGCCACCTCAATGCCACCCTCACCCAGGGCGGTACCACCAGCCTGGTCAGCCCCGGCGGCATCAACCTCGTCGGCGACATTACGCATAAGGGCAATTACACCCAGACCGGCGACCAGAAAGTCACCGGCAAAGTCACCGTCACCGCAGACGTGATAGCAGCCGGCATCAGCCTGGTGAACCACCCGCACGGCGGCGTCATGCCTGGCGGCGGCAAGACGGGGAAACCGGAATGAACCGACACACCGGCGCCGCCATCAGCACCGTGGAGAGCATCGCCCAATCCATAGGCGACATCCTCGGCACGCGCATTGGTACCCGCCTGATGCGCCGCGAATACGGCAGCCTGTTGCCCGAGCTGGTGGACCATCCGTTCAACGACACCACTCGCCTGCAGGTGTACGCGGCCACCGTCATGGCGCTGATGCGCTGGGAACCACGGATCAGTCTCAGTCGTGTGCAGTTCCTGGGTGCCACGCTGCAAGGCCAATCGACGTTGGATATCGAGGGCAGCATCGTCGACACCCACGAACCGCTAAGCCTGAGCGTGCCACTTCACCTTGGGGGCAGCGCATGAACTCATTCGTCGCGATTGACCTGAGCCAGCTACCCACCCCAGAGGTCGTCGAACAGATCGACTACGAGCAGATCCTCGCCGAGCGCAAGGCTTATGCAGTTAGCCTTTGGCCCCTCGAGGAACAGACCGAAATCGCTGCACGTCTTGCACTGGAATCGGAGCCGCTGACCAAGCTGCTACAAGAAAATGCCTACCGCGAAATGATCTGGCGCCAGCGCGTCAATGAGGCCTCGATCGCCAACATGCTGGCCTTGGCAAAGGGCAAAGACCTGGAAAACCTAGCGGCCAATCACAACGTCAGGCGACTACTGATTCAAGCGGCCAACCCCACGGCCATGCCGCCGATTCCGCAACTGATGGAAAGTGACGACAGTCTGCGAGAACGGGCACAGATGGCCTGGGAAGGCTTGAGTACCGCCGGCCCACGCAACAGCTACATCTTCCATGCCCGCTCTGCTGACGGCCTGGTAGCCGATGCCACTGCCGAGAGTCCCTTGCCAGCCGAGGCGGTGATTACCGTGCAATCGAACCAGGGCGACGGCACCGCCTCTCCTGCGCTACTGGCAACGGTCAAGGCCTACCTGAGCGACGACGACCGCCGCCCCGTTGGGGATCGACTGACGGTGCAAAGTGCGCAGATCATCAGCTATCAGGTGAAGGCCAAGCTGTTCTCATCAACGTCCGGCCCTGAAAGCGAACTGAGCCTTGCGGCGGCCAACGCCCGCCTGTTGCGTTTCGTGCACCAGCGCCGCCGACTGGGGCTGGAAGTCTCGGAGTCGATCATTCACGCCTCACTGCATGTCGAGGGCATTCGCAAGGTCGTGCTGGAGGACTGGGTCGATATCGTCGCCACGAAATACCAGGCCCCGTACTGCACCAACATCACACTGACAATGGCGGTCGAATGATGGCCGACGTCTCCCTGCTCCCGAGCAATTCGACACCACTGGAACGCCAAGCAGCACAAGCCCTTATGCAGATCCAACGTGTCCCGATCCCATTGCGCACGTTGTACAACCCAGACCTATGCCCCCTCCCCGTGCTGCCCTATCTGGCCTGGGCTTTTTCGGTGGACCGTTGGGACAGCCAATGGACCGAAGCCGCCAAGCGCGCCGCCATCCGTAGCGCGTACTACATCCATTCCCGCAAGGGCACCCTCGGGTCACTGCGCCGCGTTGTGGAACCGCTGGGGTATCTGGTCGACGTCGTGGAGTGGTGGCAGACCGAACCTGAAGGCCCTCGGGCCACCTTCGCTTTAAAGGTCGGCGTACTGGATACCGGCATCACCGAAGAGATGTATCGGGAGCTGGTCTGGCTCATCGACGACGCAAAACCCCTGACCCGGCACCTGATCGGGCTCGACATCATCTTGGAGACCGCACTAGACGCCTTCGCAGGTCTAGCAATTTACGACGGCGATGAAATCGACGTGTACCCCTGGAGCAACCCCGATATCAACGTGAGCATCAATGGATATACCGGCATGAGCCTCTACACCCTCGACGAACTGGACGTGTACCCACATGGTGGATGAAAAGACTATTTTCGGTGGCATGTTGACCACACTTGGCGCCGCCAAGAAAACCAACTGCGATGCACTCGGCATACCTTGGGAGCCCAAGTACATGCTGATCGGCGACGCCAACGGCACCGACCCGATACCGAGCCCCACACAAACGAAGTTGATCAACCAGGTGTATCGCGCCCAACTTAATCAGCTACGTGTCTCACCGACTGATCCAAACATACTGATCGCTGAGCTGGTATTGCCGCCTGATGTGGGCGGCTGGTGGGTTCGTGAACTGGCGCTTGAAGACAAGGACGGTGTGTTTTGTGCCGTTGGTAATGCGGCGCCTAGCTATAAGCCTCTGTTGACCCAGGGCACAGGTCGTAACCAGATAGTGAGGATGCACATCATCACTACCGGTACCGCGAATATTCAGCTAAAGATCGATCCGTCAGTCGTACTTGCGACTCGTGAATATGTAGATACCAGGATTCAGGAAGAGCTTAATAAACTCGATCACAAACCATCCGTTCGCGTCGCAACCACCGCCAACGTAAAGTTGGCAGGGCTTCACAAGATCGACGGCGTCACCGTGGTTGCAGGTGACCGAGTTTTGGTGAAGGACCAGAAGATAGCCAAAGAAAACGGCATTCATATCGCCTCCAAGGGGGCTTGGCAGCGTGCACCTGATGCCGACAGCAGTGCGAAAGTCACCTCGGCACTCTTTGTATACGTCGAGCAAGGCACCCTCCAAGCCGATACGCTCTGGCAATTGGTGACTGACGACGCCATTGAGCTGGACACCACAAGGCTGACGTTCCAAGAAGTCACGCACAACGATGCGCCCCGTCGACTGGCTACCCAGTCAGAAGTCGATGAAGGGAAGCTTGATACAGTGGCGGTGTCCCCGAAGACAATGCGCTGGGGTTTTGCCGCCTCCCTTCATCCAAACGGCTACATCATTTTTCCTTCTTGGCTCGGTGGTTTCATCATCCAGTGGATGCATGGAGTGATCCCAAAGGGTACAGGTGATGTTCGTGTAAACCTCCCTATAGCCTTTCCTAATAGCTATTTCGTCTCTTCTATATCAGCTTCCTCCACCACACCGGTCATCATAAATCACAATATCCATTCTCAAACCGAGGTCGGCTTACAGACACGATCAGCTAGCAGCTCAGGTCATGAGAAACCAGAAGCGGAAGTCTTCTACGAATTCATCTGCTTAGGGAAATGAACATGCGCAAATATAGTAAAAGCACTGGGACTAGCTACATTGTCGGCCTTCATCAGGACATCCCGTTTGACGCAGTGGAGATCTCAAACGAATGCTATTGGACTTGCCCCTACAAAACCGGACACCAACTCCCCGTTAAATTGATGCCGCCGC